>NZ_CP031142.1:1587500-1905000 GCF_014697215.1 Saccharopolyspora pogona | reverse complement strand
AGCCGTAGTTGCACGGTTTGGGGCGCGGGCTGAAGTAGTCCGCGGTCACGTACACGATCTCCAACCGGTCGCCGTAGCGCTCGCGGGCCAGCGTCGCGTCCGCGTCCGCGCGCTGCACCTGTTCCCGGCGGGGCATCAGGGCGGCGCGATTGCGCAAGGCCCAGCCGTAGAACTGGGTGTTGGCCAGCTCGACGCGTTCTGCCCCGAAATCCGCTGCGAGTTCGACGATGTCGAGCAGCCGCGCGATGTTCCCGCGGTGCAGGACCGCGTTGACGGTCATGGGCAAGCCGGTTTCGGCGATGCTGCGCGCGACGATCATCTTGCGGGCGTGCGCGCGACGTCCGGCGATGGCGTCGGCCGGCATCGCGGCCGAGTCCTGCACGGACAGCTGGATGTGGTCCAGGCCGGCCTCGGCGAGTTCGTGCAACCGCTTCGGCGGCAGGGAGAACCCGCTGGTGACGAGGTTCGTGTACATGCCGAGTCCGCGGGCCGCCGCGACGAGGGGAACGAGGTCCCGGCGCAGTGCCGGTTCGCCACCGGAGAGGTGCAGTTGCAGTACGCCGATCGACCGAGCCTGCTCGATGACGCGCAACCAGTCTTCGGTGTCGAGTTCGTCCTGGTAGTCGGCGAGGTTCAGGGGGTTCGAGCAGTACGTGCACTGCAACGGGCACCGATAGGTCAGCTCGGCCAGCAAGCCCAGGGGCAGCCCGGATCGCGGATCCTCCTGTTGTGGACCGGATTCCGCCACCTCGGCCGGTTCCGCCCCCAGCATTCGGCGACGCGCCAGGTCCGCGAGCATTTCGAGCACGGATTCGGCGGTCACGCCCTGGTACGCGGCCGCGAGCTCGCTGACGATGTCGGTGACCGTGCGCTTGGTGTCGCACCTGCTCACGATGTCGGCTGCGGTGTCGTTGAGCAGCAACACACCTTCCGGGTACAGCAGGGCGTGCCTCGCGCGGACGCGGTCATGCACAAACCGGACACCGCGCCGCAGCCCGGGGCGGCTGTCGGCGGTCACGTCCATGACTGTCGCTTGTAGTCGATGGCGTCCAGCATCGCCCAAAGCACATCGCATTTGAACGCCAACGCCCGCACCGCGGCGTCCTGCTGCTCGCGCGTCTCGCAGTGGTCGAGCACGACCTGCAGCGTCAGGGTGCTGTCCGCGCGGGCGGCCGGGATCCGCCGCTCGAAGTAGGCCAGCCCGGCGGGTTCGATCCAGTCGTAGTGGCGCCGCCAGGCCGCCATCCGGTCGGACATGTGATCGGGCGAGAACATCTCGGTCAACGCCGCGGCCACACCCTCGATCCACGGCTTGCGCCGGCAGAAGTCCAGATACGCGTCAACGGCGAACCGAACGCCGGGCAGCACGTGGCGCTCGTCGAGGACCTCGGACCGCTGCAGGCCGACCGCTTCGGCGAGCACCAGCCAGTCGTGCATGCCGCCTTCGGCGTCGCTGGATCCGTCCTGGAATTCGATCCGCTCGACCCAGATCCGCCGCACCTCCGGAAGCGGGCAGTTCGCCGCGATGGCGGCGTTCTTCTGCGACAAGTGCCGTTGGTAGTACCACCGGTTGGCCACCCACAGCCGAACTTCCGGCGGGCTGCAGCGGCCGTCGTGCAAGCGCCGGTGGAACGGGTGGCGCGCCCAGTAGCGCTTCGCCAACCGCTGCAAGGATTCCCGGAACTCGGTCTCGCCCAGTGGCTGGCTCACCGACTGCCGTCGTGCGCGTAAGCGGTGACCTCGGGACGGGTTTCGTACTGTTCGACCAGCGGCGGAGTCCAGCTCGGCGGAGCGGGGGCGGGAACGGATTCCGAAGGAGCGGCCATCACAAGACCTCCATTTCGCAAGAAGGACAAGCGAAATCGGACCGTACTAGTGCCGAACCACCGGAATCAAGATTCCGAACTGCGAACAACACGACCGCCGCAACCATTGGCCCGAACGCTGGAGTTACGGCGTTCGGGCCAATGCAATCCTCAGCCGCCTATTGCCGGGATGCTCTCCTCCAGGTCGTTGAGCAGCGCACGAACGGGGGCCCAGCAAAGTGTTACGCTGTCCCGGTCAAACTTCGGTTTCTCACGGAGCTCGGCCGCCGGATGGACGAAGTTCCGGTACTCCCGCACGTTGTGCATGAAGTCCTTGGCATCCAGCTGGATCCAACCCTTATCGTGCGCCGTATCGATGAGGAGGGCCAGGCCAGCACGGTCGGCGCGGGTGCTGGCCTTTCGCCCGGCGAACCCGTGCTCACGGATCTGGGCATCGCGTTCGAGGAACAGCGCAAGTAGCAGGCCTTCGACAAAGCTTCCGATTCCGATGATCGCCATTGTGTGCGCGCCGCTGCGCTCACAGAGTCCGGTCTCGTGCACCCGGTTCAGCAGCCCGTCGATCGTGGCTCGGTCGCGGATCAGCCGCTGGAGTCGCTTCTCCAGGTCACCGGGTGCGGAATAATGGGTGTCGCCGTCGGCCCCGAGCTCACCAAGCACCGGGCGACCGCCGACAATTGAGACCACCAGTTGTTCCGCCTCCAGTTTGGAGTTGATAACCTCCCGGAACTCGTCGGCCGAGACCTTGCCATCGTCGTACTCGACCGGGTCGCACACCCGGCACAGGAGTCGTTCGATTTCCGGGCTGGCGTGCTTCCGCTCGATCAGTTGCTCCGCGAGCCAGGGGACGCGCGGCGACCCGTCGTACTCGGGCGGCTGCACCCAGTTGGCGCGGGCGAGCAGTTTTTCGAGGTCGTAGCCCTTGCGTTCGTAGGGCCCACCGACGTCCACGATCACTTCGGCGATCCGCTCGGCGGTTCGATCATCTAGGGGCAGCATCAATTTTCCTCCTGGTCGATCAAGCTCTGTGCGATTTCGATTGCCCGCGACAGCCGCGCGACGAGCACCCGCCCGCGGCGTTTGCCGATTTCCTGCAGCGCTTGGGTGATCCGCTCTTCCCGGTCGAGTGGCAAGCCATCGGTCATTAGCCAGTGGCAGAGACCGACGAAGTGCTCGTCGGTGTACTCTTGCGTTTTCAGGCCGACTGGGACGTCGGGCTTGGGGCCGCGCCGGACCATCACGGGAGCGTCTTCGGTGGACGGCTGCGGGACCGCCGGTTCGGGGTCAGGTTCAGGGTCGGTGTCGAGGATGGCCTGCTCCCACGCCTTGACGATCTTGTCCGTTTCGCCTTCCCGATCAGCGAACCATGATGACGCCCACACCCGGTGGAATCGCCAGACCAGCCGCTCCAAGTGGGCTTGGCGCAGCCGGTCACGATCCCGCACACTGCGGATGTTGTGGTAGGTATCGCCGTCGGCCTCCACCGCAAGCACCATTTGCCCGGGCCGTTCACGGTGGGCGAGCGCGAAGTCGATCCGGTAGTGAGAGAATCCCCATTGCGGGTGCACATCGATCCCGCGCTCGACGAGGGCCCGCTCGACGTCGCGTTCGAAGCCGTTCAGCTCGGCCGAACGCTGTTGCCGCCCGACGTGGTCGATTTCGCCCTGGGCCTGCGCGAACTCCAAATAACGCCGCAGGAGTTCGGTGCCTGTTTGCGGATCCCCGGGCGTCAGCTCGTGCGGGCCGAACGAGCTGACCACGCTCATCCGCCGTTTGGCTCGTGTGACCGCGACGTTGAGTCGGCGGCGTCCACCCTCGCTGTTGAGCGGGCCGAACCCAGTGCGAGCGACGGTTCCGTTGGCGCGTTTTGCCACGCCGATCGTCAGGATGATCGCGTCTCGTTCGTCGCCTTGGACGCGTTCCAGGTTCTTGATGAAGTAACGCCTGCCCGGTCCGGCTTCCTCGGCGAAGAAGTCCTGCAGTTCAGGGCGTTCTCGCAGTGCTGCTCGGAAAGCGGCGTCGATTCGGTCGGCATGCTTTTGCCCCATCGTGATCACACCGAGGCTCTCTCGTGGCCGGAGCGCGGCGTGTTCCAGCATGAGCTCGACTACCCGGTTCACTTCTGCCGGGCCGAGCCATCTTGTCCGGGAGAGGCGACACCGTTCACGACTTCGAGGGCGACCGGAGTCTCCTTGGCCGATCCAGGAAAGGTGACCAGGTCATTGTTGTAGATCTCCTTGTTGGAGAACGCGATGAGCCGCTCGTCAGCGCTGCGGTAATGCCACCTCAATCGTTCCTGGGTCGGGATCAACGACCGCATCGCCGTGAGGATCGACTCGTAGTCGTCGAGGTCGGCCGTTTCTTCCTCGTCATCTGAACCGTCGAGCATGCGCCCGAAGAAATTGGTCGGCGGAAGCTGCTTGTCATCGCCAGCGACGACGAGACTGCGACCGCGGGCGATTGTCGCGATCGCATCGTGCGGTTCGATCTGACTGGCTTCGTCGAAGATCACCAGGTCGAACAGCTGCTTAGCCCCAATCCACCGAGGCGGGTTTGAAGTGATCTTGGTTTCCTTTGTTGATCATTGTGGTGGGGTGTGGACGTGCGGAATCCGCTGGTCTGCCCAGCTTTTCCATGGTTCCTGGGTTGGGCCCTTGCGGGCGGGTTGGGGGAGGGTGATCAGGCTGTTTCGGGTGGGGCGTGGGTGGTGTGGAACAGGTGGTGCCAGTCGTGTTGGCGGGGCCAGTTTTCCGGGAGGTGCAGTGTGATCGAGCGGGCTCGTCGGGCCACCCGTGCCGGGATGTTGATCAGTGTGCGGCGCAGGGTCGCGGCGCGGGCTTTGGCGTGGAAAGCACTGGTCAGACTGCCTGCGGCGCGCAGCAGGTTGTGGGTCAGGGCGGCCAGCGTCAGCCAGGCGGCGTTGGCGCTGAAGACCCCGGATGGGATGTGGGCCAGCGGGCCGTGTTTGAGGTCGTCGTTGACATGTTCGATGATCGCGTGCGCACGGTGGGTTTTCTCCGCCTCGACCAGCGGCTGGCTGCTGGTGGTGAAGCAGGCGTGATACCGCCAGACGGGAAACAGGGCATCAGCGTGGTTTTTGTCTTTGACCCGGCGCACGATCAACCGACCAGCCACCCGATGGGCTTTATCGCTGGCGAAGGCGGTGAATTCGGTTTCCGCGATCTCGGCGTCACTGACCCAGGACTGGCTGGCCTCGTCCCAGACGGCCTGGGGATACTTGATCGCCGTCCACGCGTCCTCGGCGATGCCGGCGATCGCGCGCTGCACGTTCGGATACTGCGCCACCGTGATCGACACCTCCACACCTTGCGCCCGGCAGGCGGAGACGACTTCGCCTACGTAGAAGGCGGAATCACCGCGAAACAGCATCCGGCCCGGCCCGGCGCCGCACCGCCGTGCAAGGTTGATCGTCTCGGTGACCAACGACGCCGCACCCCGCGCCGAGCCGGCGTTGCCGCCACGCATCCTCGTGGCGGCAACCACCGGCGCCGATCGGGGCGTGGACAGCGTGGTCAGCAGCGGGTGGTAACCCCGCAGCCGCACATTGTGGCCGCCGATCTTGGTGTGCCCGAACGCCGCACCCTGCTTCGCGTGGCCGAACACCCTGCCCAGGGTGGAATCAGCATCGATGAACGTCCTCTCAGCGGCGCCGGCCAGCACCGGAGTCTGCCGGGCCAGGCCCACCAGGCACTCCCGCGCGGCCGACTCCACCTGCCGGGCATGCCCCCACGTCAAAGCACGCAGAAACGTGCCCACAGTGGACGGTGCCCGGATCCCGCCGAACAACTTCGGCATCGCCCCATGCCGGATCACATCGAGATCATCAATGCTGTCGGCGCCGGTGAGCATCCCGGCCACGATCGAGCCCACCTTCGCATCCGCATTCGCACCCTCCGAACCGGGAACCCGGACACCCTCGGCGACAAGCTCGGACAACCCGACGCGTTCGGCCAACCGCATCACCGGAACCAGCCCCGCCGAAGCCACCAGATTCGCATCGTCGAACACCGCGCTCACCCGCGCAGCACTATGAGAAGATCGCACCTGCGAGATGCCCTTCCAATCCATGTTGATCGATCCCTACGCAAGATCAATCATCCCAGGTCAGAAGGGCATCTCGTGCTCTCGCCACCGAACCGTTACCCAAGATCATCGGTGGATTGGGGCTTAGTGGTCTCGCCCGTAAGTGCTTCGGGTCTTGATCATGCGGCCTTCGGGGTGGTATCGGGTGTGTGGTCGGCGGTGTCGGCGGTGTCGTGGGTGTCGTGGGTGTCGATGCGGGCGAGCAGGTCATGCAGGTCGTTGGTGGTGAACTTCCAGCGGAACGGCGTGGCGGTGGCGTTGTAGCGGTTCTGGAAAGACAGCAGGCGTTGCTCAACTTCGGCTAGGTCGGTGAAGTCGTTGGGAGACACGACTTTGCGTTGCACGATCGAGAAGAAGACCTCGATCTGGTTCAGCCAGGAGGCGTGAGTCGGGGTGTGCACCATGACCGCGTTGGGGAATCGTTTGGCCAATCGGTCGATCGCGGCTTGGCCGCGGTGGGAGGAGCCGTTGTCCACGACCCAGAACACCCGCTTGGCCGAGGCGTAGGGCTGGGTGGTCATGACCTGCTCGACTAGCGCCATGAACGGGACGATGCCGGTGGCGGGCTCGCAACGGCCGAACACCCGGGCGTGGTGCACGTCGTAGGCGGCCAGGTAGGCAAGCGCTCCGCCCCGGGTGTACTCGTGCTCGACGCGCATCATTCGGGCCTTGCCCGGCGGGAGCGTGGGATGGCAGCGGCAGCGGGCCTGGATCGAGGTCTTCTCGTCAGAAGAGATCACGAACTCGTTGCCGGTCAACGGTTCGCCGTCCCATATGCCGGTGTAGAGGTCCAGCACCCGGGCGGCCCGAGTGGCGAAGTGCGGGTCGCGCACGGAGATCCAGGACCGATACTGCCAGGGTTTGAGCGCGTCAGCGGCCAGCCAGCGACGTACGGTCGAGGGGGAGATCGCTGTGACCACGCCACGGGTCACGGCTTCACGGGCGAGTTCCGGGCACGACCACCGGGACAGCGGCGTTGCGGTCTCGGCCGGTAGCTGGCAGGCCAGAGCCTTGAGCTCGGCGACCTGCACGGGGGTGAAGCGCGGTGGCCGGCCACTGCGCTTCTTATCCCGGAGCCCGTCCACGCCGTCGGCGGCGAACCGGTCCCGCCAGCAGCGCACCGTGTCCAGGTGCACGCCCACCCGAGCGGCGATGCGGTTGTTGGCGTAGCCACGCCCGGCCAGCAACACGATCTGGGCGCGGACCTTGTCCCGATGCGGTGTCTTGTGACCGTAGGCGCGTCGTTTCAACACACGCCGCTGAGCTGCGGTGAGAATCACCGGGGTGGCAGACATGCCAGGCATGACGGGGGCGACCCCAATCCATGATCGACAACCAGGGTTCGCGCACCCTGCCATACGATGATCACGGTTCGCGTCGGCCTGCTGGTCTGGCAGCATCACCATCATGCCTACCCCGCCGGAATCGACCAAGATCTCGTTGCGTCAACGGCTGCGTGCTCATGCAAGAACCCACTGGCCCCGGGTGGCCGACCTGCGGTTTCGCTACCGCGGCCAGTTCGCCTACGTCGAGGGCGAACTGACAGACGGCGAGGTCTGGCCGCTGATACGACTGAGGTACACAGGCTCGGCCAGCCAATGGGGCTTCGCGCTGTACCTGGCCAGTTCCGGGAAGTACGAAGACCAGATCCTGCCCAGCGGCCTCCCCGTAGGCAGCCCGGAAGAAGCCCTCGATTGCGCAGCCGGTCTCTACCTCACAACACCCGACATCTGACCCGCACAAGACCCACAGGCCGTCAACCCCCGAAAAACTTCCGGCGGCGACCACTTAGCCGGCAGGGTTCGACTTACCACCAGCGGTGACATCGCCCAGCACGGCCGCAGCGCCAGCAGCACGTGCGGCGTCTTCTCCACGAGCCGGCGAAGGGGAAGGTGACGAGACTTCTTGTTCGCTTGATCACGCAGCAGGCGGGTTTCGTCGGGGAAGTCGTCGCGCACTTGGCGCAATGCCTTCGCCACTGCCCACCGAACGCGCTGCGCGGATACCTTGCGGTGGTCGACGTCGTGCTCTTGGTACTCCGCCACCAGGCGGTCCTGGCGTTCGGGGTTGAACTCGCGCAATGCGGGGGAGCGAAGCTTGAACTCGTCCAGCAACGACTTCAGCCAGGTGTGTCGGAACAGCGCCCACGCCCGATCCTTATCGAGGTCCTGGCGAGCTATATCCATGAGCAGGCTCAGGACGCCGAGGTGGTCGAACTCGCTGCGTAGTTGGTTGATCTTCTCCATTTGCCACAGAGTGTTTCTGTCTTGCTGGAGCTCGTGGAGCTGCTGGGTGACCTGCTCGGTCGGCTGCTGTTCGATATCAGACAGCCGCGCGCATAGGGCCACGGACGTGAGTTGGGTGCGCAGTTTCCGGAAGGAATCTAGGATCTCCCCCAGGCCAACGACTTCGGCGGGTTCACCCTGTGGATCCCCGAGCTCTCGCCACCGATCGCGCTGGCGCACGATTTCGGTCAACTTCGCGTGCAGAGCGGGTTTCTTGGTGATCCCGTCTCTGGATGCGGCCCGTGCCTCCTTTGTCAGGCGGCGACGCCGCAGCCACGACAGCTTTTGCGGGGATCTCGTGCGCTCGGCACCGCTTGCCGTGGCGCACCACCAGAGGTCGAGGTCGGTTCCGAAGATGTCGGGTCCGAATGCTTCGACGCTGCGGTTGACTCCGTCGAGCAAGTCGAGGACTTCCTGCCAGCTGGCTAGGGTTCGCGGCTCACTAAGACCCGTCTTGCGGAGTACCCGGCTCATATCTTCCTGGCCGCGTTCCAGCGTGGTCGAGGTAAGTTCATCGAGCTCGTAAAGCACTCGCCTGATGTCCTCATCACCGTTGATATCGGCCTGCCACCAGGGCGATTCCTTCCGCAGGATGCGCAGACCGCCGATTTCGACGAAGGTACGAAGCGTATCTTCCAACTCCTCGACGGTGGCCGCATCGAGGGCTTCCAGCACGGCTTCCCGGAAATTGTGCGGCGTGGCGGGGTGTCGCAAAGCCAGCAGGTCGGCTTGCACCTGGTATGCACTGGTCGCCCAAGGGGCGCGTTGTTCGTGCAGTTCGTACGAGTACTCGCTCAGGATTCGCCGTCGATCCACTAGACGTCGGTGCAGATCATTGGTATCGGGCCTGGTCTGCTGGCTGGCGGACTCCAAACTGTCCTGCAATTGCCGCGCGATGTGCTTCTTGTCCAGCTTCTGCTGGTGCAGGTCGAAGACGAGCTTGTCCAACCCAATCATCGCCAACCGGTCGTGCACGGCTTCGATCGCGGCCCGTTTCTCCGCTACGAAGAGCACTCGCTGCCCGCGTGCCGCGGCGCCCGCGATGATGTTCGCAATCGTCTGGCTCTTGCCGGTGCCGGGTGGACCCTCGATGAGCACGTGCCTACCGGAGAGTGCAGCCGCGATCGCCCGCTGTTGCGAGGAATCGGCGTCCTGCACCAGGAACTCATCCGCAGGTGGGATGTCATCTGGAGCTGGAGGTGAGAATCCCGCTGCGTTGGTGCTGATGGCTTCCGCAGCCGGGTGGTGGCCTGCAAGAGCTGCTACCAAGTCGTGTTGTACAAGCAAATCAGCGGCGTTGTGGAGGTCTTCGACCATTGGCTGCTTCAGGTAGTTGAAGAGACCGACCACAAGCGAGGGTTCGAGGCTGATGCTCCGGCGCTGGCGTTCCGCAACTTCCCGCAGCAAGTCAAACACAAGATCGAGTTGAACTTGTGGATCTGCGTTCTGTTCGAGGAATTTCGCGGCGGTGTTCGTGATTTCGGCGGGGTCGAGATCCAGACCGTACTGGCGATCCAGTGCGTAGAGCAGTACCGGATTGGCCTCCACCTCGTCGCCGAGTTGCAGTACGAAGTCGTTTTCGGTGACGGTCCGGCTGTCGACGCGCAATGCGCGCAGGAGCAGGGGTGCGCGCGACGGACGGACTGCAGGGCTGCCCGCGCTCCGTCCGGGCTGTGGTGCTGCCTGGACGAACCCGTGAGCGAGCCGTCCAACGTCAATCCCTTGTTCGTCTGTGAACGCGGTGATTCTTCGGCGCAAATTTCGTGCGCGACTGCAAGCATCCTTGTATACCTCGGGTTCATCGAAAAGCTTGCTCAGGCGCACCGCCTTGCCCTGAAACAGTTCGCTCATCGCGCCGGGCGCGGCGTCGGTCAGCTCCAGGCTTGCGGTCTTGGTGTTCTTGAAGTGAAGAAGTGTGTTCTGCGGGCTCAAGTCAACGAGCCTCGCGGCCCAGTTCTCGGCCTTCGCGCGAACGAGGTCCAATCGGTCAGCATCATTGGCAGCGGACATGCCGCGTGGTCCCCTGTCGGACATCTCGTGCACCAGTCCTGCCTGCCGCGGCAGACTGTGCCTGCCGGGTAGCAAGCACTATAGAATTCCGCATCCAGCGGAGCGCAGCTATCGGCTGAATGGATGAAGATGGAGGCCCGCAGGAAGCAAGCCCTTACCAGCGACCTGGGACGTGGCTTGTCACGCTTCGGCTGCGGTGTTCCGCTCCCGAACCGCAAGAATCAAGATTCCAAACCGCGAACTACACGACCGCCGCAACGGGAACCGCCGATCAGCCGCGAATTTCGCCGCCCGGCTCAATCAACGGGAAAACCGCGCTGCCGGGCAGCCTCGTACAGCAGCACGGTTCCCGCTGAGGCCGCATTCAGCGAACTCGCGGCGCCCCCGATGGGAACCCGGACGACCTCGTCGCACATTTCCTGCCAGGTGGTGCTCATCCCGGTTGTCTCGTTGCCGATAACCAGCAGGACGGGCCGGGTGAGATCGCATTCGGTGATCTCGGAGGTGCCGTTCTCGTCGGTGCCGACGACCGCGATCGGCACCCCGCGTCGCCGGTGTTCGGTGACCCAGTCGAGGACGCTGCGTGGTGACGGCACCCGGACCGCAGGCACCGAGAACAGCGACCCAGTGCTCGCGCGCACCGACTTCGGGTCGTAGACGTCTGCGGCATGACCGCTCACGATCAGGCCGTCGGCGCCGAAGGCGTCCGCGGAGCGCACCAGGGTTCCGATGTTGCCCGGGCTGGTGGGCCGGTCGAAGACCACGCCCAGGAAGTCCTGCTCCACCGGCACCCGGTCGAGGTCGTCGGGCCGCAGTTCGGCGACGGCGATGAGTTCCGGTGGTTCGGATTCGCGCTCGCCGAGTTCCCGGAGCAGATCCGGGTGCACTTCAACGGTCTTGACGGCGCATTCATCGATCAGCCGCCTGGCCCAGGAGGAGAGCTTCCTGCCCGGCGGGTACAAGAGATTGCGCAGTGGCCAACCGCGTTCCACCGCGAGCGTAATCGGTCGCACACCGTGGATCAGGAACTCGCCGGACCGCTGTCGCTTGGTGCGGTTCGACAGCAGTGCTTGCCACTGCTGGAAAAGTGCGTTGTGGGTGCTGACGCGAAGACTTTGGCCGGAACGCGCGCCTGCACTGCCCTTGCCGCGGATTTTCCCCGGATCACGTCTTGCGTCTGACACCGCGCAAGGCTAACAGGCATTGCGGAAGGCGCCTTCGCGGCGATTCGCTGTGACTTGAGACACTGCTCGTCACACTTCTTCGTCGTGTCCCGTTCCTTGTTCGCACTCGGTTGCGCGGATTCGAGAGGACGGGACCATGGCGTTTCGGATCGTTGTTGTTGGGGCTGGTTACACCGGGTTGGCCGCGGCGAAGCTCGCGGCCCGGTGGACCGATGCCGAGGTGACGTTGATCAACGCGGGTGATCGGTTCGTCGAGCGGGTGCGGTTGCACCAGCTCGCCGCCGGGCAGGCGCTGCGGGACCTACCGTTGGCGGACCTGGTCGAGGGCACCGGCGTGACGCTGGTCGTCGACAGCGTGACCGGGATCGACGCTACAAAGCGGGTCGTGCGGCTGGCGAACTCGTCGCGCGTCGTGCAGTACGACCTGCTCGTTTACGCGCTGGGCAGTGCGGCGGACAAGGGCTCGGTGCCCGGCGTCGCGGAGCACGCCTACAACGTGGCGACCGCCGACGAGGCCGCGCGGTTGCGGGAGCGCATCGGCGACAGCGATGTGGTCGCGGTTGTCGGTGGCGGGTTGACCGGCATCGAGGCCGCCGCCGAACTGGCCGAATCGCACCCCGGGCTGAAGGTGCGGTTCGTGAACGGGGGAGCGCTCGGTGCCGGGCTCTCCCGGCGCGGCCAGGACTACCTGCGGCGCACCTTCGACAGGCTCGGCGTCGAGGTCCGTGAGCACGCCAGGGTTTCCGAGGTGCGCGCGGACGGCTTGGTGCTCGCCGACGGCGAACGGCTCGGGGCCGACATCGTGGTGTGGACGGCCGGGTTCAAGGTCCTGGACCTCGCCCGCGAAGCAGGTTTCGCCGTCGACGATCACGGTCGCTTGATCGTGGACGAGATGCTGCGTTCGGTCTCGCACCCGGAGGTGACCGGGATCGGTGACGCGGCGGCGGTGCGCATGCGGAGCGGGCAGGAGCTGCGGATGGCCTGCGCGACGGGATTGCCGTCGACGCAGCACGCCATGCGCGCGATCGCCGACCGGTTGGCCGGACGCTCGCCGCGGCCGTTGCGGTTCCGCTACGTCAACCAGTGCATCAGCCTTGGCAGGCGGGACGGGCTGATCCAGTTCGTGCGCGCCGATGACAGCCCGCGTGAAGCCGTGCTGACCGGCCGGAAGGCGGCGCTCTACAAGGAGGCCATCGTCCGCGGCACCATCCTGTTCGAGCGGAACCTGGTCATCCCGACCTCGTTCTAGCGGGTTCTAGCGGTACCGGACGGGCCCGGGTTTCGGCCGGTGAGCTGGCGATCTTCCGGCCAGTAGAATCGGCCCGTGGAGCTCTTTCGCGGTGCGCTCGGGGTTGGCGCGGATCAGGCGCTGGAGGTCGCGGTCGCGCATGCGATGTTGCGCCGCGTCAGCAGAGGCGAGTCGGGTCCGGCGGTGCGGGTGTACCGGCCGGACGCTCGGGTCGTCGCCTTCGGACGGCGGGACACGCTGCTGCCCGGCTTTCCCGGCGCGGTCCGCGCCGTTCGGGACGCCGGGTTCACGCCGGTCCTGCGCGCCCCGGGCGGTCGTGCGGTGGCCTACACCGAGCGGTCGCTGGTGGTCGATCACGTCGGAACCGACCCCGGTTACCTGGCGGGCATGGACGAGCGGTTCGTGGGCTACGCCGAGCTGTGGGCCGGGGTGCTGCGCAACCACGGCGTCGGCGCGCGGGTCGGGGCGGTGCCGGGGGAGTACTGCCCGGGCGCGCACAGCGTGAACGCGAGGGGCCGCGTGAAGCTGGTCGGCACGGCGCAGCGGATGGTGCGTGGCGCATGGCTGTTCAGCGCGGTTGCGATCTTCGACGACGCCGAAGTGCTGCGCTCGCTGCTGGCCGACGTCTACCGGCACCTGGATCTGCCCTTCGACGACGACTCGGTGGGCTCGGTGGCCGCGGAGTCGCCCGGCGTATCGCTCGACGGCTTCGAAGCAGAGGTCGTCGCGGCCTACGACGAACGATTCGGCTTGGTCCCGACGCGGTTGGCCGACGACCTGCTCGCCAAGGCCGGCGAGCTGGCCGACGACCACCGCATCTGAAGGCGTTCAGGCGGCGGTCACCTCGGGTGCGCAGGCCGCCGGTTCCGGCTCGGGCCGGGAGCGCTTGCGCAGCACCACCATGCCGATGACCGCGAAGAGGACCACGAAGGTGGCGCCGACGATGGAAACCGCATGGAGACCGCTGGTGAACGCCTCCCGTGCCGGGGCGAGCACGATCGCCTGGTCGGCCAGCCGCCCCGCCGCGCTCATCGCGCCGGCCATCCCGTCTCGGGCCTCGACCGCGATGCCGGACGGCACTTCCGCCGGAATCGAGACCACGTTGCGGTAGACGGCGGTGGCGAGGCTCCCGAACAGCGCGACGCCCATCGCAATGCCGAACTCGCCACTGGTCTCCGACATCGCCGATGCGGCACCGGCCTTCTGCGTCGGCACCGAACCCACGACCATCTCGGTGCAAAGCACGCCCTGCGGGCCCATGCCGAAGCTGGCGACCACCATGCCGATGGCCACCACGGCCGTCCCGTTCCCGGAATCCGCCAGCGTGAACAGCAGAATCCCGCCCGCCGCGAGCAACATGCCGAAGCCGAGCACGAACTCCGGCCGGAACCGCTTGGCCAGCCTGGGCGCGATCAGCGACCCGACGACGACAGCACCGGCCTGCGGCACCAGCAGGACCCCCGCCTCAAGCGCCGTCAGCCCGGCGACCAGCTGGAGGTACTGGCTGACCAGCATGAAGACGCCGCCCATGGTGATCGCGCCGACCAGCATGATGCCAAGTGCGGCGCTGAAAGCGCGCACCCGGAACAGCCCCAGGTCGAGCATCGGATCGGCGATCCGCCGCTGACGACGCGCGAAAACCACGCCCAGCGCGAGCCCGACCGCCAGCGCTGCCAGGCTCGGCACCTGCGGGCCGTGCTTGGCGAGCTCCTTGAGCGCGAAGACGATCGGCAGGATCGTGGCCAGCGACAGCCCCACACTGATGAGATCCAACCGGCCGGCGTTTTCGTCGCGGTACTCCGGCAGCAGCGCCGGAGCAACTGCCAGCAACAGGACCATCACCGGCACGCCTATCAGGAAGACAGAACCCCACCAGAAGTTCTCCAGCAGCACGCCGCCGACCACGGGCCCGATCACCATGCCGCCCATGAAGCAGCTCATCCAGACCGCGATCGCGGTCCCGCGCTGCCGGGCGTCCTGGAACATGTTGCTGATCAACGCCAACGTCGAGGGCATCAGCGTGGCCCCGGCGATGCCGAGCACCGCCCGGGCCGCGATCAGCATCGCGGGTGTGGGTGCGAAGGCCGCCGCGATCGATACGATGCCGAACCCCGCACCGCCGAACATCAGCAGCTTCCGCCGCCCGATGCGGTCCCCGAGCGTGCCCATGGTGACCAGGAATCCGGCGATCATGAACCCGTAGCTGTCGATGATCCAAAGCAGCTCGGTGTTGCTGGGCCGCAGGTCGGCGGTCAAGTGCGGCACCGCGAGGTGCAGCACGCTCATGTCCAACGACAAGAGCAGGGTCGGAAGCGCAAGCACCGCAAGCCCGACCCACTCCCGCCGCCCCGCACTCGGTGTCGTATCCACGTTCGAGAACCCTCTCCTCCTCCGGTGCCCGCTTCCACCGGCACCGTTGCGCTGTCACAGGAGTTGACTCGGGCCGTGGCGAGAACTAATCGGTCGAGGTGGCGGTCACCGTCGCATCGAGCGAGCCACGTGTGCCGCACTCTTCGGCCACACGACCAACCTGCCTGGTGACGGTCGGTTTCGTCGGTGGGCACGGGTTATTCATCCGAGGGCGAGTTGCCGCACAAGTGTGAAAACGATTATCATCGCCGATCGTTGATCACAACCGCTCGGAGGGAGTTGGCGTGGGCCACCTGTTGTTGGTGGAAAGCTGGGTAGGTGCGATGAGCACGTTGCTGCCGCGGAGCATCAGAGAGGGCGGCCACCGATTCAGCTTCGTCACCCGCGACCTCCAGCACTACCTGCGTGCAAAACCCATGACCGGCCCGCATCCGTTGCTGAGCGCCGACAACCTGTTCACGGTCGAGACCAACGACGTCCAGCACTTGCTGCGCCACCTCGAGAGCCTGCAAGCAGTCCTCGGATTCGACGGGGTGCTGACGTCCTGCGACTACTACCTGGCTGCAGCAGCAAGAGCCGCCCAACGGCTGGGGCTGCCGGGGGCGCCGCCGGAAGCGATTGAGCGCGCATGCTCCAAGGACCTCACCCGCAAGGCCCTGCGTAAGGCCGGTGTGCCGGGCCCGGCGTTCGCCCTCGCCGAGACCGCCCGCGGACTCGAGGAAGCCGCAGAAGCGCTGGGATACCCCCTCGTGGTCAAACCGGTCGACCTGTGCGCGGGCATGTTCGTGCGCAAAGTGGACGGACCGGCGCAGCTGCGCGAGGCACACGCCGCCCTGCAGGGCTTCCCGGTGAACGCCCGCGGGCAACAGCGGAATCCGGTCGTGCTGCTGGAGGAGCTGCTCACCGGTCCGGAGGTGAGCGCCGAGACGGTCACGTTCCGGGGTGAAACGACGGTCGTCGGTGTGACGGACAAGAGCGTCGCCGGTGAGCCGTGGTTCGTCGAGACCGGGCACATGTTCCCGGCCGCGCTCGATGCCGACACCGAGGAAGCAGTGGCGGAAACGGCAGTCGCCGCCATCGAAGCGCTCGGGCTGGACAACGTCGTCGGACACACCGAGATCAAGATCACCCCAGCGGGGCCCCGGGTCGTCGAGGTGAACCCGCGCCCGGCGGGAAACCAGATCACCGAGCTCATCCGGCGGGTGACCGGCATCGACCTGGCGGCCGTATACGCCCAGCTCGCGTTGGGGGAGAAGCCCGATCTGCACCGCGTCGACACAGGTGCGGGAAGTGCGGCGATCTCGTTCCTGCTCCCGCCCGGGGAAGGAACCATCACCGAGATCGGCGGGCTCGACGCGCTGGCGGCCGACCCCGCGGTGGTGGACTGGGTCGTCAAGGAGGCCGGGCACCGGACGGGCGCAGCTATCAGCAACAACAACTACCTCGGGCATGTGATGGTCACCAGCGGGAGCCGGGGCGAGGCGCGGCGTCACGCCGAGTCGCTCGTCGCCGGTCTGGACGTGCGCTACGCCGCGGAGGCCGGCGAGTGACGCCGCATTCGGTAGAGGAACTGACCGAAGAGGTCCTCAGCGGACGATTCGGAACCGCAGGGGTAGAGGTCAGCGTCGGGTTCCTGACGCAACAGGGCGTGCGGCACGCGGCGAGGGAACGCTCGTACCGCAACCACGTGCTGAGCCTGCGGGTCGAGGACGCGGTGGGGTCGTGCGCGGTGGAACCGGGCGAGATATCCGACGAAGCCGTCCTCGACTACGTCGGGATGCCGATCCGGGAGCTCTTGCGGAGCCCGCTACTGCCGGTGCGCATCGCCGCGCTCGACGCCTACCTGCAGTGGGTGCGCCCGCATCGCAGCCATGCAGAGGAAGTCGTCATCGGCCGGGGGAACTCGCTCCAGAAGTCGCTGCACCGCGCCAAATCGGTGGTGGACCTGCTGCCAGTCGGGCCAGGTCGGCGGGTGCTGGTCATCGGCGTCGTGAACTCGCTGCTGCAGCACCTCCGCGAGCGCGGGAACAGCTACGTCGCGTGTGACTACAAGGGCGGCGAAACCGAGTGGGGCGAGCCGGTCACCACCGATGCCGTCGCAGCCCTGGGCGACTGCGCCGCCGTGCTGGCTTCGGGCATGGTCGTCGGCAACGGCACTTTCCAACCGCTGCTCGACCACGCGAGGGCCACGGGCAAGCCGCTGGTCATGTTCGCGCAGTCCGCGAGCGGCATCTTGCCGTGCTTCCTGGGCGACGGGGTCACCGCTGTCTCGGCGGAGCCCTATCCGTTCTTCTGGCTCGACGGCGGCCCCAGCACGATCTATCGCTACCGCCAGGAGGCGTGCTGATGTGGGGTAATCCGGATCTGCTCGGCCTGCTCCGGGACACGCCGCTGGCGCGGGTGAGCGCCGCGCTGCCTCAACCGCAGCCGGGCTTCTGGGCGAAGCTCGAGTGCCTGAGCGCGGGCGGGATGAAGGCCCGCGCGGCGGTGTCGATGCTCACCGGGGCCTGCCGCCGCGGCGAGCTGCGGCCGGGCGCGGCCGTGGTGGAGTCGACCAGTGGGACGCTCGGCGTCGGCCTGGCCTTCGCCGGGCAGGCGCTGGGACATCCGGTGGTGCTGGTCGTGGACGAGGAGCTGGAGCCGGCCATGCGGGCCCTGCTCAAGGCGCACGGCGCGCGCCTCGAAGTGGTCGACACGCCGCACCCCGTCGGCGGATGGCAGCAGGCCCGGCTGGATCGGGTGCAGCAGATCCGCCGCGAGCTGCCGGAGTCCTTCTGGCCGGACCAGTACAACAACCCGGACAACCCGGCGGGTTACGAGGCGATGGGCGAGGAGATCGCCCGGCAGATCGACCAGGTGGACGTGCTGGTGTGCAGCGTCGGCACCGGCGGGCACAGCGCGGGCACGGTCCGCGCGATCCGGCGCCGCTGGCCGCGGGTGCGGCTGATCGGGGTGGACACCGTCGGCTCGACGATCTTCGGTCAGCCCGCCCGGCCGCGCGTGATGCGCGGACTGGGCAGCAGCATCCACCCGCGCAATGTCGCATATGGACAGTTCGACGAGGTGCACTGGGTCGGCCCCGGCGAGGCGGTGCAGGCCTGCCGCACGCTCGCCAGGCAGGCCTTCATCACCGGCGGCTGGAGCACCGGGGCGGTGGCGCTGGTTTCGGCGTGGGCGGCGCGGGTCGAGCCGGGCGCGAACGTGGTGACGGTGTTCCCCGACGGTCCGCACCGCTACCTGAGCACGATCTTCGACGACGACTACTGCCGCGCGCGTGGCCTGCTGAACCGGCCGACGGCGAACCGGCCGGTGGAGATCGCGCACCCTGCGGTGGAGGCGACGGGGTGGACGAGGTGCCGGATCGTCTCGGATCCGTTGCTGGCGATGGAGGTTCCCGCATGAAGCTGCGGTGGGCGGTGCGCAGCCTCGCGCTGCGTGAGCCGTTCCGCATCTCCCGATCGGTGATGTCCGAGCGAGATGCGGTCACCGTGGAGGTCGAGCACGACGGAGTCGTCGGCCACGGCGAGGTCGTCACCAGCAATTACTACCGGCTGACGGTCGAACGCATCGAGGCGGAGCTGGCCGCCGCCCGCGAAGTGCTGGCAGGCGTGGATGATCCGGACCAGATCCAGCCGCTGGACTGCCCACCCGGCGTGTCGGCGGCGCTGGACTCGGCGCTGCACGACCTCGTCGCCAGGCTTCGCGGCGTGCCGGTCTTCGAAGTGCTGGGTGAGGCCCGCTGGCAACCGACGCCGACGGCCTACACGATCGGCATCATGCCGACGGAGTCCGCCGCGCGGACCGCGCGCGAGCTCACCGCCCGGGGCTTCACCGTGCTCAAGGTCAAGCTCGGCGCGGGGGAGCAGCGGCGGGAACTCGCCCGTTTGGCGGCGATACGCGAGGCCGCCCCCAACACCCGCCTGCTGCTGGACCCGAACGGAGCGTGGGAACCCGAGCAGGCGGTGCGAATGCTCAAGGCCGTCGAGGAGTTCGGGATCGAAGCGGTCGAGCAACCGATCAAGCCGGGCACGCCGGGCCTGCTTGCGGAGGTGGCCGCTCGGTCGCCGGTGCCGGTCATCGCGGACGAGGACGCCGCCACCGTCGACGATGTGCGCGTCCTGGGGCCGCGGGTGCACGGCGTCAACGTGAAACTGCCGAAGTGCGGCGGAATCCGGGCCGCGCGGGAAATCATCGACCTCGCCCGGGATAACGGCGTGGACATCATGCTCGGGTGCCTGGTGGCGAGTTCGCTCGGCATCGCTCCGGCGGTGCACCTAACCGGGTTCGCCCGCTGGGTCGACCTGGACGGGCACCTGCTGTTGGCGCACGACCCGTGGACCGGGATCGGCGGTGCCGACGGGGTGCTGCGGCTCGCCGGCGATCTCGGGCTGGGAGTGCGTCCAGCGGAGTTGTCGTGAGGACCTGGCGGCTGATCCGGAGCTTCCCGCCGGCCGTGCAGGTGCTGCTGGTCAACCAACTCGGCGTCAACACCGGCTTCTACCTGCTGATCCCGTACCTGGCCGGGTACCTGGGCCACGACCTGGGCATGTCGGCGGTGCTGGTCGGGGTGGTGCTCGGCGTGCGCAACCTCAGCCAGCAGGGGCTGTTCCTGCTCGGCGGTTCGGCAGCGGACCGGTTGGGCGCGCGGGGCGTCATCGTCGCCGGGTGCGCGTTGCGCGCGGTGGGTTTCGGCGTGTTCGCGTTCGGCACGTCGTTGTCGGTGTTGTTGCTGGCATCTGTGCTGAGCGGGTTGGCCGGGGCGCTTTTCAACCCGGCCGTGCGCGCCTATCTCACGCAGGAGGCGGGTGACCGGCGTGCCGAGGCGTTTTCGCTGTTCAACATCTTCGCGAGCACCGGGGCCTTGTTGGGGCCGGTGCTGGGGAGCGCGTTGCTGGTGGCCGGGTTCCGGCTGTCGGCAGTGGTCGCCGCGGTGGTCTTCGCGCTGCTGACCGTCGCGCAGGTCGCGGTGCTGCCGATCCGCCGCGTCGAGCCCCCCACGACCTCGGTGCTGACCGACTGGCGCGGCGTCCTCACCGATCGCCGGTTCCTGGCCTTCACCGGGGCGCTCACCGGCATGTTCGCCCTGCAGAACCAGCTCTATCTGGTGTTGCCGATGCAGGCCGAGCGGCTCACCGGCTGGTCCGGTGCGGTGGCGGTGATCTTCCTGGTCTCCACGGCGGCGACCCTGGCGTTGCAGGTGCGGATCACCGAACTGTTCCAGCGCCGGTGGGGCCGCGGCACATCCATCGCCGTGGGTTTGGGGCTGATGGGCGCGGGTTTCGTCGCCACCGCGGTGGCCACAGCCGTCGTCCCCGCAACGCCTGCGGCGGGCGTCGGCGAGATCTCCGCCCGACTCGCCCCGGTGCTGGTCACGGCGTTGTTGCTGGCGTTCGGCGTGATGCTCGCGCAGCCGTTCGTCTACGAGCTGATCCCGTCCTTCGGGCGGCCGGAGCTGTCCGGCACCTACTTCGGCGTCTTCTACCTGGTTTCCGGGGTGACTGCCGCGGCGGGCAATGCGCTGATCGGCTGGCTGACTGACCTCTCCGGCGACGAGTGGGCGTGGTTGCCCTCGACACTGTGCGTCCTAATCGGACTGTGCTCGGCGCTGGCCGTGCTGGCGCTGGATCGGCGCGGTGGTATCGGGCCAGTCCGGAGAACGGGAGAATCCCTTTGCAGCCCAACATCGTCAGCGCCAACTTCCTGACCGACAACCCAGTCATCTACGAGCAGCGCTTCCCGGACCCCGGACACCTCGCGGCGCGGTTCGTCGACGACCTCGTGCACCGCTTCGGAAACGGGCGCGACCTGCTGGACGTGGGCTGCGGCACCGGCCGCGACGCCCGCTACTGGAGCGCGCACGGCTACCGGGTCACGGGCCTGGACTCGTCGCCGCAGATGGTGGAGCACGCACAGGCGCACTGCCCGGGGGCGGATTTCGTGGTGGCCGACATGCGGTCGTTCGAGACCGCGAGCCTTTTGGGCGGTCATGGCAACCCGAAGGACCCACGGCCCCGGTTCGATGTCATCACCTGCTTGGACAGCGCGTTCCTGTACTGCCACTCCAACGACGACATCGATGCCTTCCTGCGGCAATGCCACCAGCACCTGCGGCCGGGTGGGCTGCTGATCGCGGAGATGCGCAACGGCGCGTTCTTCCTGGGCAACACTGAACTGCTCGACGAGGTCCGGGAACAGGTGGTCGTCTGGGACGGGGTGGAGTACCGGTCGCGCACGCGCCTGTGGATCGACCACGAGGACCAGCTCCTGCGGCGGGAACGCCGCTGGGTCTGGCCGGGACGCGTCGAGCCGTTGACCCAGCAATCGGCCTGGCGGCTGTTGTTCCCCCAAGAACTAAGGTACTTCGCGGTTCGGCACGGGTTCGCGGTGGTCGCGATGTTCGACGAGCCCGGCCCGCGCGCCGAAACCCCGTGGCGGCGCGGCGCGGCGCTGTCCACCCGGCTCAGCGGCGATCGGCTGCACGTGGTGCTGCGGCGCAACGAGTGAGGCGCGCCTCAGCGCAGTCCCTTGGCGACTTAAATGAAAAACAATATCGTTATCAAAAATCTCGGCGTGGGCCGACATCGAATGGAGAAACGCAGCATGCACGAATCCGGACCTGCTCGCGGCCTGAGCCGACGCGGCTTCCTGGGCCTGACGGCGGCGGGTTCCGTAGCGGTGCTCGCCGGCTGCGCCGGGCGAGCCGGAGTCGCAGCGGTCGGGCCACCGCGTCCCGGTGGCCGGTTGCGTGCGGCGTTCTCCGGCGGTGGCGCGGCAGAGGTGCTCGATCCGCACGAAACCGACCTCTACATCGAGATCGCCCGCGCCAAGGCGCTCTACGAGAAGCTCGCCGACTACGGCTCGGACATGTCCCCACAGCCCCGGCTGGCGGAGCGCTGGGAGGCTAGCCAGGACCTGCTGGCCTGGCGGATCACGTTACGGCAGGCGGCTTTTCACGATGGCCGACCGGTGCGCGCCGGTGACGTGCTGGCCAGCTACGCGCGGATCGTGGAACCGAGCAGCAGCCGACGGGCGAAGGCCAGCCTGTCGATGATCGACCTGCCCGGCAGCCGCGCGATCGACGACCGCACCGTCGAGTTCCGCCTCAAGCGGCCGTACGCGGAGTTCCCCAACGCGCTCGCCACCCTGGGCGCCTACATCATCCCGGAGGGCACGACGGACTTCGGCCGGCCGGTCGGCTCCGGCCCGTTCCGGTTCGTCTCCTTCGCGCCCGGTCGCAACTTCGTGGCGGCCCGCAACCCCGACTACTGGGAGGGAACACCGCACCTGGACGAGTTGGAGATCGTCGTGACCAACGACGAGGCGGCCCGGGTCAACGCGCTGCTGGGAGGCCAGGTCGAGTACGCCCACGACCTGGCCCCGACCAGCGCCCGCACGCACGAGAACACCGGCCGGGTGCGGGTGCACCGGCTGCCGCTGAGCAACTTCCACGGCCTGGTCATGAAGACCGACCGGCCGCCGTTCGACCGACCCGAGCTGCGCCAGGCGATGTTCCACCTGGTGAACCGGGACGAGCTGGTCAGGTCCGTGCTGCAGGGCTCCGGGCAGCTCTGCAACGACGTTTACGGCAAGGGCTACCGGTACTACGCCGACGCGCTGCCGCAGCGCACCCAGGACCTCGACAGGGCCCGTGCCCTGATCAAGCAGGCGGGCGCCGAGGGCCTGACGATCGACCTCGACACCTCCGGCACCTCGACCGGGCTGAAGGAGGCGGCGCTGGCCATCAGCGACCAGGCCAGGCAGGCCGGGCTGAACCTCAACGTGCGGCTGGGCAACAAGGACACCTACTGGTCCGACATCGCCAAGAACGGGGTGATGGCCAGTTACCGGTCCGGCGCGATGCCGCTGGAGTCGCACATCTCGCAGCGGTTGCTGACGACGTCGACGACGAACAACACCAAGTGGCAGCGCCCGGAATTCGACGCGCTCTACCAGGAAGCGCAGTCCACAGCGGACGATGCCCGGCGGGAGCAGCTGTACTTCCAGATGCAGGACCAGCTTTACCGCGAGGGTGGCTTCCTGTGGTGGGGCGTCTCCGACTGGATCGTGGCGTCGGCGCCGAACGTCGGCGGCATCGACGACCGGGCCCCGGCCAACACCGTGGACTGGGCCCGCTACGACAAGGTGTGGCTGGCGTGACCGGGTACGTCCTCCGGCGGGTGCTGTTGGGCGTGGCGCAGGTCCTCCTGGTGATGGCGGCGGTGTTCTTCCTGACCGAGGCCCTGCCAGGCGATGCGGCCGTGACGATCGCCGGTGACAACCCGGACCCCGCGATCATCGAGTTGCTGCGGGAACAGCTCGGTCTCGACGAGCCCGCGTGGCAGCGCCTCGGCGGGTGGTTGCTCGGCGCGCTGCACGGCGATTTCGGCCATTCGCTGGTGGGCCCCCGGGCCGTGGTCGACATCATCGGCTCGGCGATGGGCCCGACCCTGCTGCTGGCCGGGCTGACCCTCGCGCTGCTGGTACCGCTGTCGGTGGTGTTGGGCATGCTCGGTGCGCACCGCGAAGGAGGGCGGATCGACCGCCTCATCACCAGCGGCACCCTCGGCCTGTACTCGGCTCCGGAGTTCGCGATGGGCGTGCTGGTGGTGACCGTGTTCGCCGTGCAATTGGGCTGGTTTCCGCCCACCGCGGTCGGATCCGCCGGGTTGCTGGCCAACCCCGCGGTGCTGGTCCTTCCGGTGTTCGTGCTGCTGCTGCGCCCGATCTGCTCGCTGAGCAGATTGGTGCGGGCCGGGATGATCGACGCGCAGCGAGCCGAGTACGTGCGCCACGTCCGCAGGCTCGGACTTGCACCGGCCCGCGTCCGCTTCGCGCACGCGCTGCCCAACGCCATCGCACCGGCCGTGCAGCAGCTGGCCCGGACCACGGACTGGTTGATCGGCGGCGTGATCGTGATCGAGGCGATCTTCGTCGTCCCCGGTCTGGGAACCACCCTGGTCGAGGCGGTCTCGGCGCGGGATCTGCCGGTTGTCCAGGGCTTGGCGGTGGTGCTCGCCGGAACCACGGTGCTGGTCAACCTGGCGGCGGACATCGCGGCCCGCGCGCTGGCCCCGGCATCGGAGGTGGGCCGGTGACCAGGTACGCGCTGCCCGCCTTGCTCGTGGGCGTGCCGGTCCTGCTGGCGCTGTTCGGGCCGTTGTTCGCTTCCGGGGCCACGGCCAAGGACGTGGCCTTCGCGTTCGGCGGCGGGCACTGGTTTGGCACCGACTTCGTCGGCCGGGACGTGTGGAACGAGGTGTTACTGGGCGGGCGATCCCTGGTGCTGACCGCCGCGACGGCCACGGCCTGCACCTACCTGCTGGCGGTTCCGCTTGGACTGGCGGCGGGCATGACGAAGAGCCGCGTCCTGGACGAAGTGCTGATGCGGCCGCTGGACCTCGTGCTGGCGATCCCGTCGATGCTGATGCTGTTGCTGCTCGCGTCGATCGCACCCGACGCCACATGGGTGCTGATCGGCATCGTCACGCTGATCAACCTGCCGGACGTGGTGCGGATCAGCCGCGCGTCGGCGCTATCGCTGGCCAGCCGCCCCGCCGTCGAGGCGATGCGCCTGCAGGGCGAGAGCAGGCTGCGCATCGGCCTGGGCTACGTGGCCCGCGCGATGCGCCGGACGCTGGCCGCGGACCTGGGCACCCGCTTCACCGGCGCGATCTACCTGGTCGCTTCGGCGAGCTTCCTCGGCGTCGGGATCTCGCCCGCGGCCAGTGACTGGGCGGCGATGGTCGACCGCAACCGGACCGGCCTGTTCATCCAGCCGTGGGCGGTGGCGCTGCCCGCACTGCTGATCGTGCTGGTGTCGGTGGGCGTGAACCTGGCCTTCGACCGGTGGCTGCGCGATCGATCGACCGCCCTGGAGGCACGTTGACCGTCGTGAACGTCCGCAACCTCACCGTCGCCGTCGACGACCGCGAGATCGTGTCTGGGGCGTCGTTCGCCCTGGCCGCGGGTGAGGTGACCGCGCTCGTCGGTGAGTCCGGCAGCGGGAAGACGACCACAGCGCTGGCGCTGCTCGGTGAACAGCCGGCCACAGCGCGCGTCACGGGTCGCGTCGAAGTCGCCGGCTTCGAGGTGGATGCCGACCACCCGCCGGAACCCGGCCTCGTCGGCTACATCCCGCAACAACCGTCGGCGGCGTTGAACCCGGTCCGTCGCATCGGACCGGTGCTGCACGAGATCGCCCGCCTGCACGTCCACGCCGATACCCGCGCGGACCGCAAGCGGCTGGTGCGCGCCCGGTTGCTCGAAGCGCTGCGCCAAGCGCAGCTGCCGGATGGTGAGAAGCTGCTGCGCCGCTATCCGCACCAGCTCTCCGGCGGGCAGCAGCAGCGCGTCGTGCTGGCCCACGAGCTCATCGGCCGCCCGCGCGTCCTCGTCGCCGACGAGCCGACCACCGGGCAGGACGCGGTCACCCGCGGCCGGCTCGTCGATGAGCTGAGAGCCGTTGCGGCGCAAGGAATCGCAGTCCTGCTGCTGACCCACGACCTGGACCTGGTGCGAACACTGGCGCACCAGGTGCTGGTCATGAGCAGCGGCAATATCGTGGAATCCGGGCCGCGCCAAGAGGTGTTCGGTTCACCCCAGCACCCGTACACGAAGCGTCTGATCGCCGCGCAACCCGATCTGGCCGCCGCAGGGAGCCCCGCCGAGACGGGCGGACCGCTGGTAGCGGTCCGGGAAGTGACCGCTGGCCACGGCCGGGTGGACACGTTGCACGAGGTCACGCTGGACATATACGCTGGCGACAAGCTCGCGGTGGTGGGGCGTTCAGGCAGCGGCAAGACAACGCTCGCGCGCTGCATCGCGGGCCTGCACCCGTACCGCGCGGGTGAGATCCGACTGGGTGGCGAGACACTGTCACCCCGGCTCCGCAGACGCACGAGGGACCAGCTGGCCCGGATCCAGTACGTGTTCCAGGACGCCAGGGCGTCGTTCAACGAGTTCGTCCCGGTGCTCGACCAGATCGCCCGAACGGCCGAAAGGCTGCGCGGCGCAACGAGTCCGGCGGCCCGCAACCGCGCGATCGAAGGCCTCGCCCGCTTCGGCGTCCCGGAGTCCAGCGCAGCGTGCCTGCCCCGTTCCCTGTCGGGCGGGGAACTCCAGCGGGCGGCCCTGGTGCGCGCGTTGCTCAGCGAACCGGACCTGCTGATCTGCGACGAGATCACCTCGGGTCTGGACGCCGTGACCCAAGCCGAACTGCTCGAAGTGCTGAACCAGTTGCACCAGGACGCAGGCAGCGCGTTGGTGATGATCACCCACGACCTCGCGGTGGCGACGCGCCTCGCGAACCGACTCGTGATCGTGTACGGAGGAAGAATCGCCGAACACGGCGGAACCGCGGAGGTCCTCGCCAACCCGAAGCACCAGGCCACCGTCGAACTCGTCGAAGCAGCAACGAAAACCCAGGAGGTAGCGTCCCAGCGTTCTGCACCGTGACATGGGATCGGTCATGGCTATCCGATTGAACAGGTGAGTTCAGCTCGGATTACGATGCGGGCGTGAGCGGAGCCGACACTTCGGCGACGTCTGGGCGCAGCGCCACGCGCGGTCGCATCGACAAGCGCCAGGCGATCCTGGACGCGGCGATGCGGGTGTTCGCCCGCGAGGGGTATGCCAAGGCCGGGGTGGACCCGATCGCCGCCGAAGCGGGCGTCGCCAAGCCCACTGTGTACAACCACTTCGGTGACAAGGAGAACCTGTTCCGGCAGGCGATCGCCGCCGACTCCGACCAGGCGCTCGCGCGCAACATGGCTGTCGTCGAGCAGTTGCGCGGCGACGGCGAACTGCGGCCGACGCTGGAAGAGGTCGGATTCCGCCTGCTCCAGTGCTACTGCGACGACCGCTCCTGGGCGCTGCGCCGACTGCTCTACGCCGAGCTCGGCAGGTTCCCCGACCTGATCGACATCGTCCGGGGCCGCGCGGCGGACCGCGTCACCGAAGCACTAGCCGACCGGCTCGCCCGGCTCGTGCTGGCCGGCCGCCTGCGCAACTGCGATCCCGCTGAAGCCGCCGAGCAGTTCGCGGCGCTGCTCACCGGCCCGATGGAAGCGCGGGCCCGGCTGGGCACCCGGCAGGTCCCCGACGACGAGCTCCGCACCGTGACGGCGTCCGCGGTCCGCACGTTCCTGCAGGCCTTCGCGCCGGAGGCTGGCTAGGTCCGGCGATCACGGGCCGACACGTTGCAGATCCGCCGCGAGCGCGGGGAGTTCGCGGCGCACAGCGGTGTGCTCGTCGCCGGTGCCGAGCGCCTGCGCGAGCAAGAGATTCCGGCCGTGTTCCAGCAGCTCGACGGCCTGCTTGGGGGTGCCGTCGTGCACCGCGCAGGCGGCCATGTCGGCGACCAGGGCGGCGCGCACTGCGAGGCGGCCGCGCTGCATCCAGTGGCCCAACCGCACCGGGCCGTCCGCAGGTGCCAGTCGGCTCGATCAACTCGTCACGGGTCATCTCCTCGGGCGCAGGCACCCCAGCATCACAGCAGTCCCGAACCAGAAGATCACGCCGACACAGAAACCACACCAGCCCCAGCAGTCACAGACCGTTACGCCAGCACCGCTGTCACTACACACAGTGCACCGGCTGAATGTTTACCTTCAGATTCTTGCACATAAATGTCACGGGATAGGCCTTCTTCGCGTCCTGTTCCACACGAAGGATTAACGTGTATCTTACTGATTTTGGCTCGCGAAGAAGGCCGCTGCTTTTTTTAAGGAACTCCACCTGCATCCGAAGTTCGCGTAGTTCGTGTTCCTGCTCACGCAGCCGCGCCCGCTCGCTCACCGTCAGCGGCTCTTCCTCTTCCGGATTCCGTTTCCGGTATATTGCAACCCAATTTATGGGAGTGCCGGCGTTCAACCCCAACTCTCGCGCGACCGCCGCGACCGAGCGTGATCACCATTTTGACCGCTTCATCCCGAAACTCGAGAGAAAACGGCCGCCTACTCCGTGACACCTGATTCCCTCACTTTCCGGGTGTGATTCTAGTCGAACCACTGTCCGGAGGATCCGGAGCCCCTCAGCTGCGGAACTCCGGGAAAACGGTTGGCCTCCAATGTTCTTCAAGAAAAGGCTTGTACCCCGCCCACAACGCTAAACGCAACAGTGTTGGCCTTGACCGGCAGGCAAGATCACGCGTTCGCCGAGGATTCATCCGTTGGCAACACGGCTGACGCCAAACGACCAACGAGATCCGACGGCAGAATCAATATCGCCAGGTCAAGCGACTATTTCAGTCGGGTGAGCGCGACTCCCGCAATACGCAGAGCCACTCCGCTTACGCCGATCGGAGTATGCCAGACCGTACATAAAGGGGAAATTCACTGGTACAGATGGTCGATTGCGCGATCGTCCAGATTTGGGCAGTGTTTAGGCCGTCGGTATATACCAGCCGGATGATCAAGGTGAATGCTGATGCAATATGGGCCGATTTTGGCAACAATGTCGGCATGGCGCCGTGAAATCGAGTCACGCCAAAAATTCGCGTGGAGCAGTCGTGGTTGGCTGACAACTCGTCGGATCAGCGGCGATACCCTTTCGCGTCACCGCTTGAGGTTCCGTCACGAGACTTCTGACGAAGCCGATCCACGCCGCTTTCTCAGGCGTTAGCCCGCTTGCGGAAGCAGCGGATCGACTAGCCGGAAACCAACTCCTGCGACAGCGCATCAACCACAAGGCGTGATCTTTCAATAAACGCGACCAAGATCCAAGCGAGACGCGCTCAGCGGCTGGTATTGCAGTAGTCAGCGAGATCGCCCGAATGCGGCCGCGACTCGAGATGACTTCATAGCACATCGGACAACCTCAACCACTCATCAGATCAACCACCAATCACAACTGGACACACAGGAGAACCTCCATGGTACCTCCGATTAGTGGGCGTGCGGGACGGGCGACTGCTGGCTTCCGCGTCGACGCGGACAGCACCTTCCTGGACTACGGCGTAAGCACCGCTGCCAAGCTCCTGAAAGCAGCAGGGTTAGATGTGGCCACCGGCGAAAGCGTGCTACGCGACATGATCAAGCCTTGGGGTGCATGTCAGATCGGCCGTCAGCCGAGCTGGTACTCCGATGTATGTGCCGATGGCTCTCCACTCGAATTCTCGGCCGGCTTCACAGATTCTGGTGTCGGGGAGATCCGGGTATTGACTGAAGCGATTCCGGCGATACCGGACCCAGTCAAGGCTCAAATTGCGGCTCGGAAACTCACCCAAGTCCTGATCGAGAACCACGGTGCGGCGGCCGATCGACTCAATGCGGTAGCCGATCTATTTCTGCCGGCGAGGCCCTCTCTGGACTTCGCTATGATGCACGGGGTCATATTCAAAAAGAACAAGGCTCCCGAATTTAAGATCTATCTCAATCCGGCAGTCGATGACACGATGACCGCGTCTGAACGGGTTCGTTCGGCACTCGCCCGCTTAGGTCTGTCCCAAGCGTGGGCAGCTATCACCGATTACGCTCGGCGGGGATTTGACCTCGATCGGGTAGTGTACTTCGGCCTCGACCTCAGCCACGAGCCCGGTGCCAGGATCAAGGTTTATTTTCGCCACTACGACATTACGTCGACCGAGCTGGACACGGCGATGGCTACCGTCCAATCCCATCAGCCTGGAGCACTGGAACCGTTCTGCCGCAAATTGACCGGATTAGACGGAAGATTTTCGATCCAGCCTCTGGTTAGCTGCTTGACATTTACTAGTACGACCTGCATCCCGGTGGCCGCGACGGCCTACGTGCCGCTGTGGACCTATGCGGACAATGACCAGGAGATTCACGACCGCGTTCGGCAAACTATGTTAGATGCCAGCCTACCGGCCGATCGTTACTCCTCCCTTCTGCACGAGATTGCCGGGCGTCCGCTGGACGAGGGCTGTGGCATCCACACCTACGCGTCACTTCTCACCCATCGTGCCAGTTATCGCATGGTCCTGTACTGGTCAGCTGAACTCTACGATCGGCACCCGTCACCACGCTACCAAGACAGGTGATCACGATGACAAACCCAACGGTCGACTCCCTGTTTACGGACGCGAAAGTGAATCAAGAAGCACTTCGTCGCCGGTCGATGACCCGATGGGGCGCCAATCAACCAGATGTTATCCCGCTTACTGCGGCCGAGTCGGATTTTCCGGCTCCGCAGGTAGTGATTGACGCGATAACTGCTTTTCTCGAGGATGGTTATCTACCATACACTCCAACCGATGGAATGCTTGAACTACGGGAGCTGGTGGCGGTCGTCTCCGGCACACGTTATGGCATACGCGCCGAACCGGATCAGGTTGTCGTAACCGCGGGTACGGCCGCGGCCATCTGGATCGCGACGCAGGCGCTGTGTCAGGCAGGCGACGAGTGCATCATCCTGGATCCCGTCGACCTGTTATTCGGTCAAGCCGTTGACGCCGCCGGAGCGCGACGTGTGTACTGGCCCGTCGACAAGGTCACCGGACATCTCGATCCTGAGCAGCTCGAATCTCTGATAACACCACGGACCGCGCTTATTCTGCTATGTAACCCGCACAACCCGTTGGGCGTGTCTTTCCCCAGCGCAATTATGCGCGCCATAGGGGAGATCGCAGCAAGGTATCGCATCCCAATCGTCTGCGACGAGGTATGGAATGAAATCGTCTACGAGCCGGCCCGGCACGTCAGTCTTGCCAGTATAAACACCGATCCTGCACTGCAAGTCTACACTTTAATCGGTCCGTCGAAGACATTTGGCCTGCCGGGGCTGCGAATCGGGTTCATCATTGCGCCTGACGCTACTACCGCTCATCGTCTGCGGGCAACTACCCATCGGCTTGGCGCATCTCATTCTGTTACGCCACTAGCTCAAGTAGCTACCATAGCGGCACTTCAGCACGGATGGCCTTGGAGGGACGCTTTGTTGCGTCACCTGCGACGAATGCGCGATCATTGTGTGGGACGGCTGAATTCCATTCCAGGAATTTCTTGTAGATCCCCTGACTCCACTTACGTCCTATTTCCCGACATTAGTGCGTACGGGCTATCTAGTAGGAAATTTGCCGACGCACTACTGCAAACAGCGCGTGTCGCGACCGTGCCCGGCACGGCAGAATGGTTCGGTCCGGGCGCCGAAGGAAATTTTCGTATCAGTTTCGCGACGTCCTACTCTGTCATCGATCAGGCGTTGGATCGAATCGAGCAGTTCGATGCTAGAGCGGCTCGCCGTTCGTCTTTGACATGAGTGACCTCGTGGCGAGGCTGTTGGGATTATCACAGCACTGAGCGTGATAATCCCAACAAACAGCAGACAGGCGAGGTCCTCGCGTCAGAGTTCAGGCATAAGCCCCAACTGTGTCAGAATTTCCAGCTGGTCATAGTACAAACGCTGCGATGAAATGAGACCATCCGTCACGAGGAATACCTCAGCGTAGGATATTTCGAAAGCCTTGCCAGTTGGTGCGATTACCTGCCCGTTCGCGGAGACTAGATCGCCGGTATGCGTACCGCGGAAGATGCCTTCGTGAACTACGACCGAGCCTGCGACGTATTCACTGGTGAATTCAATACTGTTGTCTGGAGCTGCGCTGACCCAAATGTGCATGAATTGCTTGATACTGTCCCGACCCCGTGCTTCTGTGTTACCTGGGGTGATAATCACGCCATCATCGCTGTAGCATTGTACATACGTTTCAACGTCATTTGATCGCCATGCCTGCATATTTCGATCAACGATTTCTTTGGGGTTGACCACGGCATTGCCTCCACTGATCTAATTTGCGCCAGCTATGGGTCTGACTCTAAGTTTCTTGCACTCAAACAAGCAACAGTAATCCCGGATGTAAAAACGGCGTCCGAGCCAGGACTATATCGTAGCGGATATTCCGGGCGATGGATAGAGGGAAGGTGATGAGTAGTACGTGGGAAACCTGCTGGAATCCTATGCAGTGGACTCTATCAGACGTAGATCCGGTTGCCTAAAAGTGGCTCATTGAGCGCTGGCGGGTCCCCAGGGATCTGGGGCTCCCTGGGTATCTCAGCGTCGGATCACACTTGCCAACTGTCCATCACTACGCACAGCGACAACAAGTGGACACATATCGTGATCGTTCACCGGTTGACTTCGAAGAGTCTCAAAAATTCAGACCTTGGCCTTGCATGTGCAGAAGTAGCTCATCTAGTCTTATGCCATAGCTGCACGCGAGAACGGATGTCTCATGGACAAAAACGAGTTAGAATACCCACTGCCGCGTCTGGCTCCGTTGATTCCGCCGCTGGCGTACTCGAAACTACGCGATGAACCGCCTCGAATGGTCACGCTCAACACGAGCGGGCAACGAGTGTGGCTGATAACAAAATATGACGACGTGCGTGCGGTTCTTACCGATCGGCGTATGAGTTCCGATCACTCGACTCCGAACTATCCGCGGCTGCTCCCGGTGCCGCCGATCCCTGGGATGATGTCCTTCCTGCGGATGGATGATCCGGATCATGCTCGTCTGCGTCGTCTGCTCTCCCCGGAATTTTCCGGTCAACGGGTCAATAATCTGCGCCCGGTCATCCAGGCTACTGTGGACAGGCTATTGGATGAAATGGAAAAAAGCCCGGCGCCGGTGGACCTTGTCGAAGCTGTCTCGCTTCCTATGCCGTCCTTGGTTATCTGTCAACTACTCGGCGTGCCCTTCGAAGACCATGACTTCTTTCAGGAGACGAGTGGCACTATAGTCTCCGCTGTCGCCGGTCCGGAAAAAGGTGCCGCCGCGCTCGGCGAAATGGCCGCGTATCTCGATGACCTTGTCAGTCGACGGGAGAAGGATCCGACCGATGATTTGCTGGGTCGTCTGGCTGCTCGGGTCAAAAAGGATGAACTCAGCCACGACGAACTTGTCTCAATGATGCGGTTGTTGCTGATCGCGGGGCATGAGACCGTGGCCGGAGCTTTTAGCCTGAGTGTCTTCGCCCTTCTACGAGATGCCGACCAGCTGGCTATGTTAAAAGAAGATCCTAGTCTATTTAAGCCTGCTGTCGACGAGCTTCTGCGTTTCTTCACGGTTATTCAGGGTGACGGCCGAGTTGCCTCGGAAGATGTCGAGGTGGGTGGACAACTGATCGCCAAAGGCGATTCAGTAATATTCAGCCTACTGTCTGCCAATTATGACGAAAGCGTTTTCCCTAACGCGGCTACGATTGATTTGCATCGTGACGCGCGGCGACATTTCGCATTCGGCCTCGGTGTTCATCAATGTCTCGGTCAAGCGCTAGCCAGAGTTGAGTTGGAAATATCTTTGGCTAGCTTGTTCCGTCGTTTTCCCACATTGCGACTTGCGACCGAAATCGAGAATATTCCTTTCCGTGGTGACATGCTCGTATATGGCGCGTACGAAATGCCGGTGACATGGTAGCTTTGATTCGAGGGTGTTGAAATGAAGATAAAAATTGACCGTAACCTTTGTTATGGTACCGGCAGGTGTGCGGAAACTTTGCCAGAAGTTTTCGATCAGGATCCACGCGACGGGCTGGTGGTTTTACTTGTTGACAGCCCGCAGGCGGTTGATGGCGATGACGTGCGGTTTGCTGCCCAATTCTGCCCTTCAGGCTGTATCTCGATAGAGAATGACGACCAGGTTTAATTAATGATTGTTCGACCTATCGAATTGGAATGGGCATCATGATCGGTGCTGCTCGTAGTGCCACTATTGTCGGCGCCGGCCAGGGAGGGCTTCACCTGGCGTATGGGTTAATGGCCAGCGGTTGGAAGGTTCGGCTCATCGCCGATCGCACCCCTAGCCAGTATATGAATCTTGGCGCTTTATCCGGTCACATGCTACAACAGCGTTCGATTGCCAAGGAGCGAGCCGCAGGTATCGATCTATATGATTCGTTGATCAACAACTCAGCGTGCGGGGTGGACTTTGCCCTAAGTGCCAACGGCGTCGACATAGATATGCACTTCCAAGGCGACTTCGAGGCTCCGGCCATAGCAGTGGACACGCGCTTGAAATGTTCACGCGCCCTGGAGACATTCATCCGTCGCCAGGGAAACGTGGTCTACCACTCCGCCAGCGTGAGGGACTTGGAAGAGTGGGCCGAGCAGGACGATGCGGTGTTCGTCGCAACAGGTAGGGGGGCTCTGTCCGGTCTATTTGAACTGGACGAGGCTCGCACCGTCTACGAGAAGCCGCAACGAGAACTGCTGTTGCTTATTGTTCGTGGAATACAGGCTCCCAGAGAGGAGAACGTCGGCCGTATCAAGTTCTGTTTCAACCCCGAACACGGCGAACTCTTCTATGGCCCGCAGGTCCATTTTACCAACACGCCGGTATACCAGGTGCTCGTCGAGGCTCGTCCCGGCGGCGCGATGGACCGCTTCGCCGGGATCAGCGACGGAGAGCAGGCATTGAAGGTTGCTCAGTCGCTTTTTGTCGACTTCGCAGGTTGGGAGGCCGACAATGTCAGCGGAATGCGGCTAGCTGATCCGAAGGCATGGCTGCGCGGAGCGGTGCGACCGCTCGTCCGTAAACCGGTCGCGACGCTGCCCAGCGGTCGGCCTGTCTTTGGAATTGGTGACGTGCTCATGGTTTTAGATCCTGCTGCGGGACAAGGAGGTAACGCCGCTGCCTGGGGGATCGACGACTTGCTCAAGGGCCTGCGCGAACTGGATGGCCCAGTAGTGCGGGATTGGTACGAGGACCGATTCGAACAGTTCTGGGAGCGCGAGGGGAGACATTTCTCGACGTTCTCGAACATGCTCATCGAGCCTCCGAACGAAGCGATTCAGGCCCTATTTGGAGCGTCGTTGCGGTCCCGTGCGGTCGCGGACCGCTTGGTCTCGACCTTCGCGCATCCCAAGGTCCTGATGTCCTACATTGACTCCGTCGAATCGGCCGAGCGTTTCGCTCGCGAAGCCGAACAGGGTGTTCGTCTGCAACCGCCTTTGTCGTCCTCGTGAAGTGCCACCAGGCTGCTTAGTGCTCCAACAGTACTTTGAGATCTTTGCTGGTCGGGGTGGTGTGGGGACGGGTGCGGCCACCGCCTGATCATGGTGTTTGTGAGGACACCAAAGATCAGGCGGTGGCCGCTGCCGTCAGCGTAGATCTTGCCGGGTGGCGGGTGATGTTCGAGTCCATGATGTCTCGGGTGGCTAGCCGGTTCGTCCGTGTTGAGCCGCGTCGGACAGCATTCGCGTTTGTGCCGGGTCTTCTGGCCGGTCTGCCCCGCATGAACTGCTGGACGATCTCCGAGCATGCCGGGGATACCACGCCGGATAAGGTGCAACGCTTGCTGTCTCGGGCGGTGTGGGACGCCGACGCGGTACGCGATGACATCCGGGCGGATCGCAGTGCAACGACTGGGCGCCACGGACGCGATGCTGGTGGTCGATGAGACCGGAGATGTCAAGAAGGGCACGAAATGCCGAGTTCGGCATTTCGTGCCTCATGACGAGCGTGCGGTAATGCCGAAAGGGCTTATGTGACCGTGCGTAGCCCGGGTGCTCTGTCTCGGTGCTCGTGATAATTCCTGCTGGCCCGCGACATCGTGATCCATGACGCCTCCCGTCTTGTGGGTAAGTGCCGAGGAGACGGAGGCGTTATGAGGCGGATTGTCGTGAAGGGGCCGCTGGCCGCGTTTGCGGACGGGTTGCGTCGTGACTTGGTCGGCCAGGGATACGCGCTGGACACGATCTGTGATCACGTGCATCTCCCGGCCGACCTGCGTGACTGGCTCGAGAGTCAGGGGATGGACGCCGCCGATCTCACCGGGCAGGTGGCCGAGGAGTTCCTGCGTGTTCGCCGGGCGCCGGGTCGCCGGATTGGTGTCACACACCGCGCGAAACCTGTAGTGGGCAACTCAATCACCGCTCCGCCCGCAAAAAATCTGACACTCTCGGACAAGAAGGTGACACCGCATACCTTGCGGCATTCGGCGCGATGCGCGACAACGCCTCGGTTGTCTCGGGGAGCGCAGCGAGATCACGGCTTCGCACCATGTGCTGGAGCGCGGCGATGACCGCCTCTTGGCTCGCTGCCTGCGGACCTCTCAGCGAACTTGTCATCAAGCTCCACTTCGTTCGGGCACATCGGTGACAGGTGACAGGGTGCGGCCGGTCCGGCCGCTTTGGCATCCGCCGAACGGCGGTGTCCGGTCGCCCGGCACCCGCCCGGCCGGTGTCGTTCGCCGATCGGTGCAGTGGAAATGCCTGGAGCGCATGCGGAAACGCGAGGTCGGTCCGGAGGTGGCAGGTGCTGCCGCGCCGAGGTTAATCGCTTGACCGACCCGCCACCGTCCGGCAGATCGAGGTGTAATACCTTAACCTCGAGGTTGCTTGGAGAACCCGTGCCTGGCGAACCCGGCTCGTTGACAGACGATGCACGTCGATGAGGAGGCCGAAGATGTTCCGCACGAACACGCCGGGCACCCCGAGCGGTCTTCGCCGCGTTGCCCGCCGAGCCCTCTCACCGCATCCGGTTGGACTAGTCGGTCGAATTAGCACAGTGGACTGATTCGGATTCCCGGCCCGGTGCACGGGAATTCGCTGCTCCGTCGATGGAGAGTTGAGAGGAAGGAAACGCGGTGTCGATTCAAGAATCCAATGTGGAGGACCTGGAGGGCGCGGAGCACGCGTCGAGCGAACTCTCCGCGTTCGAGGCGGAATTCGATCTGGACGAGAGCCACCTGGTGCGCGGCTACAACTGACGCGCTGGTCGGTCAGCTCGTCGGCTGGTGGGGGCCGAGCACCCGGCGGGTGTAGGCCACGTGGTCCCGCATCAGCTGCTCGGTTCGAAGCACATCCCCATCCAGCACCGCGTTGAGCAGGTCGCGGTGCTGATCGGCTGCGTGGCGCAAGCCGCCCTCGTGCGCGAGCGCCACGGTGCCGAACAGCCGGGTCTGGTCGCGCAGCCGGGCCACGTTGTCCAGCAGGCGCTCGGCGGCCACGGCCTGCGCGGAGTAGATCTGGTTGGGGCTGATGCGGCCGGTGACCAGTGAGGTCCGGATGCGGCGGTGCGCCCGTTGGGGTGGGCTGCGCACGCTGAGCCGCCCACCGGAGACCGCCTCGGTCATGCGTCTGGCCCCTCTGTTGCTGCTGCGAACTTTCGGTCATTGTCGCACGCAAACCGGAAATTTTTGGCTCTTCTGCTGCTTCCGTGGGTGGGTTAGGCGCGTCCGGGGAGGGTGGGTCGGTGGCCGCCGAGGGCGAGCATGGCGAGAGCGATGAGTGCTTGGGGGCTGCGGAATCCGAAGGCGATGCGGGTGAGCAGGCGGATTTTGGTGTTGGTGGATTCGATGAGTCCTTGGGAGAGGCCGTGTTCGAGGGCGGCGTCGATGGGGGCGCGGTGTTTGGTGATCTTCTTGGCGAGCTCGACGAAGACGGGGATCTGGCAGCGCCGTGCCCAGGAGGTCCAGCGGTCCAGGGCTTGTTTGCCTTGCTCGCCTTTGGCGGTGAAGACGTACCGGAGTCCTTCTTTGAGCAGGTAGGCCCGGTACAGGCGGCGGTCGGTGGTGGCGATCCAGGCCAGCTTCGCCTGCTGGTTTTCGGTGAGGTCTTCGGGGTTTTTCCACAGCGCGTAACGGGAGTCTTTGAGCTTCTTGGCTTTCTCGTGCCCGGGACGGGCCGGGGAGTCGGTGGCCGGGCGGCCCCGGCGGCGTGTGCCTTCGGTGCGGGCCAGGGCGCGGGCGTCGTTCCAGGCCCGTCGCCGTTCGGCATCGAGTGCTTCGGTGGCCCAGGCGACCACGTGGAAGGGGTCGGCGCAGCGGATGGCCTTCGGGGCGCGGCGGGCGACGGTGTCGGCGATCCACTGGGCCGCATCGGCGGACACATGCGTGATCTCCGCGGCGCGCCTCTCGCCGAGGGCGTCGAAAAACCGGTTCAGCGTCGCGGAATCGCGCCCCGGCGCGGCCCACACCAGCCGCCCGGTGTCGTGGTCCACCACCACCGTCAGATAGCGGTGATGCTTCTTGTAGGAGATCTCATCGATCCCGATCCGCCGCAACCCACCGAACCGGTCACTCTGGGTTTCGGCGTCGGCCCACACCCGGGCCACGATCGCACCCACGGTGCGCCAGGCGATGCGCATCAGCTCGCATACCGCCGATTTCGAGGAGCGCACCGCCAGCCACGCCACCGTGTCGTCGAAAGCCAAGGTGTGCCCGGCGCCATGACGCGCCCACGGCAGCCGCGCCACGGTGGGCCCGTGCTCCCGGCAGCGCACCCGCGGCGCGGCGGCCTCGAGATGGACCTGGATGGTGCCCAGGTCCAGGGCCCGCCACCGGCGCCGTCCCTCGCCCCGGTCATACCGCCAGGACCAGCGGCCACACCGGCCGCAACGGCCGCGCCCGCCCTTGCGCGGGCGCACGTGCACCATCACCCGTTCCGCGGCCTCGTCGAACTCCACATCCTCGATCACCGTGCGCCTGTCGACGCCCACCAGAGCACGCCATAAACTGGCCTTCGGCACGCCGTTCTCCGTCCCCTCGGTTCCTGACCTTCGACAAGCCAGAAACCTAGACGAAGCAACGGCGTGCCCCGTCTCCGGGCCTAAAACAGCAGCTCACATCACCCACGGATCAGTCACAAGAGCCAAATTTTTGATGTAACTCCTCGCACTCCGCCCAAGGTTGCACCGGAACGGGAGTCGCGGCGTCCCGTCCTGTGTGGACATTGGAATTCCGTCGAGCGCGATCGTCCGGGCAGGCACCGAAACCCTGCGCCCGGCCCGGTGTGGCTAGGATTGCCGGGTAAGCGCGACCAGCACGGCAAGGCGGCGGATGAGCGTGGCAGACACCCGAGGATCCTCGGTTGCGGGTGCCCAGACCCTCGACCGGGGAATCCGCATCCTCTGGCACTTGGCCGAGCGGCCGAACGGCGAGTCGCTGACCGAGATGGCGCGCTCGCTGGGGATCAACCGCAACGCGCTGCACCGGATGCTGGAGGCGCTCGCCGCGCACAACCTCGTCCGGCGGACCGAGGACAAGCGGTTCCACCTCGCCCACGGGCTCGTGGAGCTGGCATCGGCGGTGGACAGCGATCTGCGCGGGCTGGCGTACCCGATAATGGCGGGGCTGGCCGACTCGGTCGACGCGACGGTGCACCTGATGGTGCCGATCAGCGATGTCGAGGTGCAGGCGGTGCTGGTGGTCGAGCCGCGGCTGGCCGCGGCGCACATCGCGTTCCGGACCGGGCAGCGCCACCCGGTAGACCGGGGCTCCGGCGGCATCGCGATCCTGGCGGGCCGCCCGGCTCGCGACGACGATTCGGCCGAGGTGATGGCGGCTCGCGAGCAGGGCTACGCAGTGTCCACCGGGCATGTGATCCCGGGCGTCATCGGCGTTTCGGTGCCGGTGGAGACGCCGTCGACGATGTCGGAGGTCAGCATCGGCGTTTCTCTCGTCGACCCGGACGCGGTTGCCCAGGTGGCGCCGCAGGTGGTGAAGGCGGCCCGCGAGCTCAGCGCCCAGCTGTTCGCCTCGCGCTCGCGGGTGCGCTGATCCGGGTGCGCGGCCGGGTCGGTCGCGCACCCGCGACCAGGCGTCACGGCCGGTAGACCGGGTCCGTCCCGTCCCGCCGGGAGCGGACCCAAGCGGGGTTCAGGCGGTCGGTGATGCGTTCCGCGCGGAACTCGTCGAAGACCACGACGCGGTCGGCGATCCGCCACCGGCCCTCGCGGCGCTCGAACCTGTCCACGTAGCGGCACCGGATGGTCGCCAGCTCCTGGTCGGACGCGCCGTCTTCCGGTGCCTGCCTGAGATAGCAGAGGCAGTACGACTCGACTTCGGCCGTGTCGTCGTCGGTGAAGTCGATGAGCACGTTGCTGATGAAGTGCTGGGACGAGTCGATCGTGGCGTGCCGCCGCCGGATGTCCTCGACCAGCCCGCTCACCGGCCCGTGGTAGCTGCCGTGGTTGTCGATGGCGTCGGGTAAGTAGCAGTCCCGGATGCCGTCGTAGTCGAGCCGGTCCACCGCCCTCGCGTAGCGGTACAGCACCTGCTCGATGGCGACCCGATCGTCCGATTTGGTCATTCGGTGCTCCCAGCCTCGTTGAGCCGTCGTGCTGCTTCCAGCCCGGCGAGCCGGCCGAGCACCAGGGCGTGGGCCACGGAATTCCCGCCGCCCACGTATCGCTCGCCCAGGATCCCCCCGGCTGCCTCGCCCGCCGCGTACAAACCCGGAACCACCTGACCTCCGGTGTCGAGCACGCGGGCGCGGCTGTCGATGCGCAGCCCGGTGTGCGTGCACACCAGTTCCGCCGGGAGCATTCGGACCGCGTAGAACGGACCGGTTTCCACCGGGGGCAGCCGCGGGTCGACCTGCTTTGCGGCCAGCGACTCGTGCCGGAGGAAGTCCTCATCGTGTCCCCGCCCGAACAGGGCGTTGAACCGCTCGACGCTGCGGACCAGGTTGGCGGCCGGCACACCTATCCGCGCGGCGAGCTTGGGCAACGTCTCGGCGCACCGGACGACGCCCTTGTCGACCTCTTCGAGGACCCGGTCCGTGGACCAGTCGGCGTACCCGGGCGGTATGCCGGTGCGGGCCGCTTCGTCGAAGACCGCCCAGACGAATCCGCCGTGATCCTTGAGGATTCCGGGACTGACCGCGTACGGGGCGTCCTCGTCCATGCACCGGTGGCCGTCGGCGTTGACATGGATCCTCGACGCTGGCGGGAATCCGCTCTGCCAGTGGTGGAACCGCTGGAACTCGGCGGTTACCAGCAGCAGGCCCCAGCCGCGGCCGAAGAGCGACAGGCCGTGCCGGTCGGCCAGCGCGATGTGATCGCCCCGGCTGCCGGGGGCGGCGACCACGAACAGGCTGTCGCCCGCGATCCCGGCATCCGGGAAGTACTCCCGCACCAGCTCGGGGTTCTGCGCCAGCCCACCGCAGGCGACGACCACCGACGGCGCGGTTACCTCCGCATCGTCGACGACCACCCCGCGCACCGCCGATCCGTCGCGGAGCAGGTCGGTGGCGCGGCTGCCGAGGGCGAGATCGACCTTGAGCCGCTGGCGGGCGCGGTCCAGGGCCTGGACGAGTCCGTACCCCTGGTCCTTCGGCACGTGGCCGCGCCAGACGTCCTCGACGCCGGCGCGGGTCAACCCCGGCATGTGGGCGTTCCGGGACAGCTGGGCGGGAATCTCGACACCGAGGTCGAGCAGCCAGTCGATGAGCGTGCCGGACTGCTCGCAGAACATCCGCGTCGGACCGGGCAGCACGCGCCACTGGTTGAGGTCCATGTAGTGCTGGAACATGCGTTCCGGGGAGTCCTCGACGCCCAGCGACCGCTGCACGCCGGTGGCCGCGGCGGTCAGCATCCCGGCTGAGAGCTGCGTCGATCCGCCGATCTCGGCCTCGGATTCCAGCACCAGCACGCGCAGCCCCTGCTGCGCCGCCGACACCGCCGCCGCCAACCCGGCGCCTCCGGCGCCGATGACGACGAGGTCGTAGTCGTAACTCATGGATCTACCTCAGCTGTGTTGGGAGCCGCCGTCGACCGGGATCACCGTGCCGGTGACGTACCGCGCGCTGTCGGACAGCAGGAAGTACAGGGCGCCGAAGACCTCGATGGGCGCGCCGACCCGGTGCAGCGGCACGGTGCTGAGCGCGCGGTCGAGCGCCGCCGGGTCCTCCCGTACCCACCGCGTCATCTCGGTGTCGACGAAGCCGGGCGCGATCGCGTTGACCCGGATGTTGTCCGAGCCCAGTTCCACGGCCATGCAGCTGGTCAGGTGCCGCACGGCGGCCTTGGACGAGTTGTAGGCCGCCCGGGTGGCCCGCACCCGGACTCCGGCCACCGAGGCCATGTTGACGATCGCGCCGCCGCCGTTGGCGCGCATGTGCCGGGCCGCGGTCTGCGCGCCGTAGACGACGCCGTTGACGTTGACCTGGTAGGTGGAAGTTAGCTGCTCCGGCGGGATTTCGGTGAACTCGGCCTGCGGGAAGATCCCCGCGTTGTTGACCCAGAAGTCGAGGCGACCGAACTCGTCGAGCGCGGCGCGCAGCAGGCCGTCGTGGTCGGCGGGGTCGGTGACGTCGGCCCGGTGGCCGACGACCCGCCCGCCGTCGGTGATTTGTCCGTTGACCTGCTTGGCGACCTCGGGCGCGCCGGTGAGGTCACCGGCCACCACGTTGATGCCGCGCCGGGCGAGCTCGGTGGCGAAGACCGCGCCCATGCCGCGACCCGCACCGGTCACGACGGCGACCTTGCCGACGAGTTCGGGGTAACTCGCGGAGATGGGGCTGTCGTCCGCGCGCGTCGGGTTGGCCTGGTCGTTGGCAGTCGGTGCCGTCATGGGGGATTCTCCAGGTGTTCGCAGGAAGGGGTGGTTCAGTCGCGGGTGACTACCCGCTCGGCGATCCGCCAGAGTCCGCCGTGGCGGACGAAGTGGTCGTCGATGGTGGTGACCCGGTCGATGGCCACCGCGTCGGAGTCGCCCTGCCGCGTGGTCCGCACGATCAGCAGGTTGGCCTTGACGTGGCATTCGTCCGCGCTGACCTCTCGGTCGATGCAGACGTTGGTGACGATGTGGTGGGCCCGGGGGTTGTTCGCGGCGAAGACGGCGGAGAACTCGGTGAGCGCCTCCCGGCCGCGGACGGGCTCGGGATAGGTGGGGGAGCGGAACACGCCGTCGGGGGTGAAGGTCTCGGCCCACTGCTGCGCCGCGCCGCCGTCGATGGCGTGGGCCTGCCTCCCGAGCAGGTTCAGGATTTCGAGCAGCTGACCGGTCACGAGGCGTCCTCGGACAGGGCCGTGGTGATGCGGTGGTAGATGCCGCTGGACACCAGGCCGCCGTCGACCACGAGCTCGGTGCCGTTGATGTAGGACGCCTCGTCGGAGAGCAGGAAGGCGACGGCCCGCGCGACCTCCTCGGGCGAGGCCACCCGACCGGCGGGAACGGATCGGAGGCTCTCGTCGACGAACCGGCTGTCACCGGAATGCAGCAGGGGGGTGTCGACCAGCCCAGGGTGGACGGAGTTGACCCGGATTCCCCCGGCCGCGAACTCCAGGGACGCCACTTTGGACAGTCCCCGCACGCCCCATTTGCTCGCCCCGTAGGAAGCCGAGAAGTAGCCGACCATCCCGGCGATCGAGGACACGTTGACCACCGACGCGTCACCGGCCTGCGCCAGCGGACCGGCGAGGAACTTCATGCCGAAGAAGACGCTGGACAGGTTGATGTCCACGACCCGGCGCCAGTCGTCGACCGACGTTTCGGCGATGCCCTTCCGGAAGCTCACGCCGGCGTTGTTCACGAGCCCGTGCAACGCCTTCCCGCCGAGTGTCGCCGCGAGCCCTTCCCAGGCGCCGGGGTCGGCCACGTCGAGCTGGTGGGCCCGGCCGGTGCCGCCCGCCGCGGTGATCTCGTCGGCGACGGCGCGGGCGGCATCCAGATCAATGTCGGCGACCAGCACATCCGCGCCTTCCCCGGCGAGACCGAGCGCCTCCGCCCGGCCCATGCCGCTGCCGGCGCCGGTCACCACAATCTGGCGATCGCGAAACCTGGCTGTCATAGTGCGAGTTCCCTTCCCTTGGTCTCCTTGAGGAAGAACGAGGTGGCGAGGCTGATCAGGGCGCAGGCGACGAAGTACCCGGCAGGGGCGAGCTTGTTGCCCGTCGAACTCACCAGCAGCGTCGCGACGAACGGCGCGGTGCCGCCGAGCAGCATGTTGGTCACGTTGTTGCCCAACGCGATTCCGCTGTACCGGAAGCGGGCCCGCAGCATCTCGGCGTACGTGGCGAACGAGACGCCGTTGACCACCGAGACGCAGATGAACAGCACGCCCGGGCCCAGGATCGCCAGCGGCGCGGGACCGTCGGCCATCAGCATGAACATCGGCACCCCGAGCAGCGCCCCGGCCGTGGAACCGCCGATGAACACCGGTTTGCGCCCGACGCGATCGCCGAGGTACCCCGAGATCGGTAGGGTGATCACGCCCAGGACCATCGCGATGCAGGTCGCGGCGAAGGCGAACTGCGGCGAGCGCTGCCCGGCGGTCTGCAGATACGTCGCGGCGTAGACAGAGGCGATGTAGTAGCCGCCGGTGATCAGCGCGCCGAGCAGAATAATGGTGAGGATCTGCCGCCACGCGGTCGAAAGCAGCGCGAACAGCGGGACCTTCACGACCTCGCTCTGCTGCTGGACGCTCGCGAACTGCTCGGTCTCGTCCAGCGAGTTGCGGATCCACAGCCCGACCAGGCCGATGACCAGGCTCAGCAGGAACGGGATGCGCCAGCCCCAGGCCGCGATCTGCTCGGCCGACAGCCCCGTGGTGAGCGCGAGCGCCATCAGGGAGGCGCATAGCGAGCCGATGTAGGTACCGGAGTTGACCATCGACGTCTGGAAGGCGCGCCACTTGGGCGGGGCGTGCTCGGAGACGAACGAGTTGGCGCCGCCGAGCTCACCGCCGGCGGCGAAGCCCTGCAGGCATCGCGACAGCGTCAGCAGCGCGGTTGCCCAGACGCCGAGCGTGGCGTAGGTGGGCAGCAGGCCCATCAGGGCGGTGGCCACCGCCATCAGCAGGATCGTCCAGGTCAGCGCCTTCTTGCGGCCGTACTTGTCGCCGATGTGACCGAAGAAGATCCCACCCGGCACGCGGAGGAAGAAAGCCACGGCGAACGCGGCGAAGGTGCCGAGCAGGGCCGCGGTCGGATCGTCATCGACGAAGAAGTGGGCGCTGACCATGGTCGCCATGTAGCCGTAGATGCCGAAGTCGTAGTACTCGACGACGGTGCCCAGGATGGCGGCGCGGATGACCTTGGCATGAGACTGCGCGGGCCGCGCGGCCGCTTGGTCGGCGGGTGCGACACCTTCGGTGGTGGAATTCGCCATTGAATGTCCTTCGGTGCGGTCCTCGCGGCCTCGTCCGGAACGGATGAGCGCAGATGTTCAAATAGTGAGCTACGTGCTCATTAATTGGGAGTATATGGATCGGCTGAGCCCTTTGGCAATGGTCCTTCGCGGCTGCCCCACAGAGCGGCAGGGCACATCCGCGCGAGTTGCCTGGCCCTGGTCGGGTGGATGGGGGCACGACGCAACCGAATGGCGCAGGGGCAGCATCCCATCGGCGCTGCACGGCCTCATGCCGGGGGCGCAATCGCGTGTTACGGCCTCTGCCTGGACCCCGCATGTCGGGCGGCAGGCGCGCGCTCGCGCGAACCCGTCCGGAGTGGACGGTGGTGGTCAGGCGGTGAGGTGGTCGCGCAGCTGGGTCGCCAGGTCGCGGATGTCGCGGGCAATGACGTCCCAAGCGTCGGTGGCGTGCAGGTCGGACCCCTGGGTGGTTCCGAACTCCTGCGGCCGCGCGACGAACGCCGTCCGAAGGCCCGCCCTGCGGGCCGCGGCCAGGTCCGAGTTGTGCGCCGCGCACAGCATGACCCGGTGCGGCGGCAGGTCGAGCAGCCGCGCCGCGCCGAGGTAGGCGTTCCGGTCCGGCTTGTAGGACCGGGTCACGTCCGAGCCGATGATGACGTCCCAGGGCAGCCCGGCGTGCTTGGCCATGTTGGTCAGCAGTGCGAGGTGCCCGTTGGACAGCGGGCCGATGATGAAGTGCCGCTTGAGCTCGGTCAGCCCGGGCACGCTGTCCGGCCAGCCGTCCAGCCGGTGCCAAGCCCGGTTGAGCCATTCCACGTCGGCCGCCTCGATCCGCTCGATGGGCAGGCCCATCTCCTCTGCCGTGGCGGTCAGGTTCTCCCTGTGCAGCTCGTCCAGGGTGAGGAACTCCCGGGCGCCGCTGCGGATGGGCTCCAACGAGCGCTGGTAGCGCGCTCGCCACCGCAGCGCGAACTCGGCGGCGTCGACCTCGAATCCGTACCGGTAGGCGATCGCCTCCACGGCTTCGGTCACGCCGGACTTCCAGTCGACGACGGTGCCGAAGGTATCGAAGAGAACGGCGTCAACGATCCGCTGCGGAGCTGCCGGAGCTCCCGGTCCGATTGCCATCGCTGGACCTCCCTCGTTGGGCCGCGCTTCGCCGATCGACCCTAGCAAGGAGGCGGGGCGGAATGTAGATCTACTCGGCGAGATCTGCTCGACAGCGCCCGCCGGAGGTCCTATGTGGACAAGATCCTACCTCGGCGGGGTGGCGCGGGTCTGCTCGGCGAGTAGTGCGATGACGTCGGCGATGTCGTTGTGGCGGGCGTGCGCCAGGCGCTGGCGGTGAGCGCCGCTGCCATCCCGCAGCACGCGGTCGAGGAGGTCGGTCACCAGTCGGGTGTCACCGCTGGCGTCCAGGGCGGGCAGCGCCGCCTTGACTGTCTCGTCCAGGAGAGATCGCGCAGGCCTGAGCTCCCCGGTCACGTCCAGGCCCTGCCCCTCCAGTCCGTCGTGCGCGGCGCGCCAAGTGGCGAGGCGGAGGTGCTCGTCGGGGAGTTCGGGTGCGGGGCGGTCCTCGGCGATGTCGTGCAGTGCCGCTGCGGCCAGTGCGCGCACCAGGAGCGCTAGCAGGAGTACTTCTTCCGCTGTGGCGACGGCGTCCGCCACCCGGACTTCCAATGTGGACAGATGCGGTGCGGGGCGGGCGAACCAGTAGACCATGGCGTGGTCCAGCGCGGCGCCGCTGGCCAGCAGCGCGTTGACGGCGCGTTGGTAGGAGGCCGGGTTCCGGTGCATCGGCGGCGGTCCGGCAGACGGCAGCCGGGACCAGACGACCGTGCGCCAGCTGGCGTGGCCGGTGTCCCGGCCGTCGTAGAACGGGGAGTTCGCGGTGAGCGCGAGCAGCGCCGGGAGGTGCGGGCGCAGGTGGTTGGACACCACGAGGCTGGTGGCCAGGTCGGGCATACCGACGTGGACGTGGCAGCCAGTGGTGGTGTGCGAGTCCAGCAGCTGCCCGAAGTGGTCGACGATACGCCGGTATCGGGGAGTGTCGGTGATCGGGACGGGGTTGGGGATGCCGAGCGGGGAGTACCCGGTGGAGACCAGCCGCAGCTTGCGCCGATCGGCCGCGGCGACGAGGGCGCGCCGGGCCGCGAGTAGGTGTTCGCGGGCCTCGGCGGCGGTGCGGCAGACTGGGGTGTTGGATTCCAGCTGGAAGCGGGCGAACTCGGTCTTGAAGGTGCTCGTGGCGTCGCCTTCGACCGCGGGGATGTCGCCCAAGACCTCGGCGGCTCGTGGCGCCGGGCGGCCGGTCTCAGTATCCAGCAGCAGGAACTCCTCTTCGATCCCGAACGTCGGGAGGGGTGAGCCGCGATGCATCGGATGCCCTTTCCGGCGGCTCGCCTGGTCAGTCTACTGTGGACGGATTGGTCAGGCCGGCCCGGTGCGAGTCGGGGTTCAACACCGGGCCGGGGATTTTTGGGGACCGGGACCAGGGGCGGCGGGCCGGCGCGCCGGAGCACGCGTTCGTCGGGAACTGAGTGATCCTCACGCGCTCGGCCGCCTCTCGGTCTCCCCATTCTCGGTCGCGATCGAAAGTATGGAGAAGCCGGCGCGCGCATTTCAAGCAATCCGCGCAACAACCCGGTAATTCCAACCCGAACGGCCCAGTTGATCACGACAGTTGCATCACCCGGTTCGGCTGTTTGAGTTGCGCGACGGGCCGACGCTTGACCGAATGCAGGTATTGCACAGACGATGCATGAGTCTTCCGAACAAGGAGGAGCAAGTGAAGTTGACCTACCAGGGAACGACGTCGCACGCCGGTACCTGCCCCACGCTGTACAGCACCGACCAGGGAACCTACGTCGTCCAGGGCTACAAGGTCACCGATCCGGAAGCGCTTGCCGCACTTAGGGAGCGCGGTCTTCCCGACCACGAGACCGCGGTTGAGGTTCCAGCTGCTCTGCTCGACTTCGTGCCGAAGGCGGCGCCGTGAGTACCTGGGTGTTACCCGGCGCGGAGTTCGAGGAACTCCTGCGCTCGTTCCGGCACCGGGCATGGCGGTGGGAATGCCAGGGCACCTACCGCCAGCCCGCCGAAGCTGAACCCTGGCGCCGCTGGCGGGCCGGCGAACCGGACGACCTGACCTGGCTGCGGCCCTGGCTCGACGAGGTCGCGGCCGCGACCCGCGCGGGCCGGATCTTCTCCCGGGTCCGGGTCTTCCGGGAGCCGCCCACCGAATACCAGCGCTGGCAGCTTGACGTCAGCCCGGCCAACATCGCCGCCGGTGAGGACCTGCGGGTCCTCACCCAGGCCGAGGCGGACGCGCTGGGCCTGCCAGCCCGCGACTTCTGGCTCTTCGACGAGACCAAGGTCGCGTTGATGCACTTCGAGAACCAGCGATTCGCTGGCACCGAGATCATCGCCAGCCCGGGGGAGGTGAACCGGTATCGGGCCTGGCGGGACATCGCATGCGATCATGCGATTCCGCTGATGGTTTACCTGCACGACCTGACCCAGAGGAGCCGGTGACCGACTTCGACACTCGCCGCCTGGCGTTCGGCGACGCGCTGCGTCGGCTGCGCCTCGCGGCCGGGCTGTCCGGGAAACAGCTCGCTCAGCAAGCCGGGTGGACGTCGTCCAAGGTCTCGCGGGTGGAGACGGCGAAGCAGTCCGTCTCCGACGCGGACGTGGTCACCTACTGCCGGCTGACCGATGCTGCCGACGATGTGGTGGCCGAGCTGCGGCAGGAGCTGCGCGAGATCCGCATCGAGGCAGCGAGCTGGAAGCGCCAGCTGCGCACCGGGAATCGCGCCCGACAGGAGTACAGCCAGCAGCTCGAGCACGGCGCCGAGCGCATCCGGCTGTTCGAGATCGCGCTGGTACCCGGTCTGGTGCAGACCGCCGAGTACGCCCGGCACGTCTTCGAGGTGGTTGCGGACCTGCACCAGAGCCCGCGGGACGTCACCGAGTCGGTCGAACGGCGAATGTCCCGCCAGAGCGTGCTTTTCAGCCCGCGGACGGCGGTCGAGATCCTCTGCTCGGAGGCAGCGCTGCGGCATCCCATCGCCCCGCCCCAGGTCATGGTCGCCCAGCTGGACCGGCTGCTGGCCCTCGCCGGCATGTCGACGATGCGATTGGCGATCCTGCCGCTGGACGCGCAGCTGACGGCGGTTCCGCTGCACGGTTTCGTCATCATCGACGACCTCGCGCTGGTGGAGACGGTCAACACGGAGATGACCGTCACCGAGGCCGAAGAACTGGCGCGGTTCCACCGCCTTTTCGACGCTCTGTCGGCTGCGTCGTTGGAGGATGCTGCGGCCCGCTCGCTTTTGCAGAGGCTCATCGCGCACTACGCCGCGGCCGGCCAGCCGTGAGTCTTTGGGCCGGTCGAGCAGCCCGTCCGCGGCTCCGCCGCGAAACATCCATTGTGGAAACTACGCCGGCCGTCGAGCGGTGATCCACAGCACCGGGCCGCTGCGGTGGGTGTGCACGGCTCCCACTCCGGCGTCCTGCAGCGACTCGGCGACCTCGGCGGCGTCGAAGAACACCAGGCCGGACCGGTCACCGACCAACTTCGCCGCGTGGTGCAGCAGGCTGCCGCGCGGCGTCGGCACCATGACCGCGATCCAGCCGGCGGGGGCGAGCACCCGTGCCATCCCGGCCAGCACCTCGTGCGGGTCGGGGATCAGCTGCAGCGCGGCGAAGCTGGTGACGAGGTCGAAGGTGCCGTCGGGGAACGGTAGCTCGCGCGCGTCGGCGCGGATGAACCCGACGTTGCCGGTGGTCTCGGTGCGGGCGGCCCGCGCGAGCATCGCCCCGGAGACGTCGATGCCGATCGCGAGCCCGGTCGGGCCGACGGCGCGCCCCAGCCGGGCGGTGACGTTGCCGGGCCCGCAGCCGATGTCCAGTACCCGCCCACCGGCGGGCGGATGCGCCCGGGTGGGCAGCCCGAACCACCTCGGGAGCACGCGCCGGGCGAGCGACTGCGCGTGGTCGTAGAGGGCCGAACCGGCGCTGGACTCCCAGAACGACTGGATCGGGCCGGAGGGCTCCTCGCCCTGCGCGCCGAGCAGGTCCAGGTATCCGCGGCTGGTGTCCGGATGCTCGGGCGTGGGCGTCAACAACGGCAGCACCCGCTCGAAAACCGCAGGCACGGACTGGTCGGTCATGCGCACCTCCCGCTGGTCGGCACCACCCAGCCTAGGGCGACGGCGCCACCAGCGGCCAGTCGTCCGGGCCGGACGCCGCAGGGCCTGCACCGCCCCGGCGAAATTGCCCGGTTCGAGATCTTCACAGTGCGCGTTCCAGGGGAGAGGATTTACCGGCTTCGGCGCCGTTTCGCGCTGTCCACCCGGTCATGGAGGAGTGCCCATGTCTACCGCTGTCAGCTCGCCACCCACCGCGGTGCCCAAGGGGCGCATCGTCGCGGCGAGCTTCATCGGCACCGCCATCGAGTTCTACGACTTCTACATCTATGGCACCGCGGCGGCGCTGGTGTTCGGCCACTTGTTCTTCCCGACGTTCTCGCCGCTGGCGGGCACGCTCGCGGCGTTCGCCACCTTCGGCGTCGGGTTCATCGCCAGGCCGGTCGGGGCCGTGGTGTTCGGCCACTTCGGCGACCGCGTCGGTCGCAAGACGATGCTGATCGTCTCGCTGCTGCTGATGGGGACCGGCACCGTGGCGATCGGTCTCCTGCCGACATTCGAGACGATCGGCGTCGCGGCGCCGATCTTGCTGGTGACCTGCCGGTTCGTGCAGGGTTTCGGGCTAGGCGGTGAATGGGGCGGCGCGGTGCTGCTGGCTACCGAGTACGCGCCGGAGGGCAAGCGCGGGCTGTGGTCGAGCTTCCCGCAGGTCGGTCCGGCGGTCGGCTTCGTCATCGCCGGTTCCGCGTTCCTCGTGCTCGGCGGAACCATGTCGGAGGCGTCGTTCGACTCGTGGGGCTGGCGGGTGCCGTTCCTGGCCAGCGCGCTGCTGATCATCGTCGGCTACTACATCCGGATGAAGATCGCGGAGACGCCGGTGTTCGAGAAGGCCATGCGGGAGCAAGAGAAGGCAAAGGCGCCGATCGTCGAGGTCTTCAAGCGCCAGCCCAAGACCCTGCTGCTGGCGACCTGTTCGTTCATCCTCGCGCACACGCTGTTCTACACGATCACCACGTTCTCGCTGTCCTACGGTACCGAGGTGCTGCACCTGAGCAAGAACATGCTGCTGATCTGCGCGATGATCGCGGCCGCGGTGATGGGCATCGCCACCCCGGTCCTGGCGATGTACTCGGACCGGGTCGGTCGGCGCCGGGTCTGCCTGGGTGCCGCGATCCTGGCGATCGCGTGGGCGTTCCCGCTGTTCGCCCTGATCAACACGAAGCAGCCGGTGCTGATCGCCATCGGCATGTCGGTGGGCATGATCGCGTTCGCGGCCCTGTTCGCGCCGATGGGCGCATTCCTACCGGAGCTGTTCGCGACCCGCTACCGCTACACGGGCTCGTCGGTGGCCTACAACGCCAGCAGCATCGTCGGCGGCGGGCTGAGCCCGATCCTGGCCACCCAGTTGATCGCCTGGACCGGCTCGTCGCTGCCGATCTCGGCCTACGTGGCGCTGATCGCCGTGATCTGCGCGGTGTGCGTCTGGTTCATGCGCGAGACCCGCGATGCCGACCTGACCGTCGAACCGACCGAGAGGTAGCGGGGAGCGGAAGTGGTCGCCGGCCACTCCCGACCCGCTCAGCGGTGCTCGGGGTTCTCGAAGTGGGGGCGGCAGCCCGCGTCCCACTCCGCGCGCTGGTTGCCGTAGGCGGGGATGCCGCCCGCCCGGTCGAGCATCGCCGCCACGTGCATGAGGTTGTAGGTCATGAACGTGGTGTTGCGGTTGGTGAAGTCGTTCTCCCGACCACCGGAATCGGGGTCCAAATAGGACGGACCGGGGCCGATCGAGCCGATCCATCCGGCGTCGGCCTGCGGCGGGATGGTGTAGCCGAGGTGCTGGAGGCTGTAGAGGACGTTCATCGCGCAGTGTTTGACGCCGTCTTCGTTGCCGGTGATCAGGCAGCCGCCGACGCGTCCGTAGTAGGCGTACTGGCCGGCGTCGTTGAGCAGCGACGAACAGCCGTAGAGCCGTTCGATGACGTGCTTCATCACGGAACTGTTGTCCCCGAGCCAGATCGGCCCGGCCAGCACCAGGATGTTCGCGGCCAGGACCCGCTGGTACAGCTGCGGCCATTCGTCGGTGGCCCAGCCGTGCTCGGTCATGTCCGGCCAGACACCTACGGCGATGTCGTGGTCGATGGCGCGGATGCTGTCGACCTCGACGCCGCTGCTGCGCATGATTCCCGAGCTGAGTTCGAGCAGGCCTTCGGTGTTGCTGCGCTCCGGCGAGCGCTTGAGCGTGCAGTTGATGAACAGCGCGCGAAGGTTGTCGAAAGCTGGTTCGGTCGCCTCGGTCATCGTCCTCGCCCCCCGGCAACGTCTCCCGAGCGGTAAGTGCAGCACCGAGCGCCGCACCGGGCAACTCGCCGAACGTGGGGGGAGCGGGCGGCGCGAGGAATGTTGATCCAGGTAACATCGATGGCGGGCAGCGTCTAGCGGTGAGGCGGAAGCCCCGGTAGTCGTCGGCGGCGATTTCCGGCAGTGCTCGCGGTAGGTCCCGACGCCGCCGGTCGGCCACGTGCCGGGCGTAGCGCAGGATCTCCGGCTGCGACGGGTAACGCTCGGTCCATTGCCATTCCTTTTGCGGGAACCGGGGCCCGAGTAAGTTGCCGTCATGGTCTTGTCAGTATTGAGCTGGTGGGCGTCAAGGCGGCGGAAACTTCGCGGACAGCGGCTTCCGGAGGCGTCTAGTGGTCGGATGATGCGTTCGGAATCGCAGGTCCTGCCAGGGGGTTTCGGATATCCGCTCGGGTTCGCCAGCGGATTCGTGGTCGTCACGGCGTGCATCGCGGTGGACGAGACGGCCCGCCCCTCAGCCGCCGTGGTGCTGCTGGCGATCCTCGTCGCCATCGTCTCGGCACTCACGACGGTGCCCGCAGCCACCGCGACCGCGGCGGTGTGCTGGGCCCTCTTCGCCACCTTCTCGATCGGCGTGCGCGGTGACCTCACCGTCGACCGGTCGACCGTCGTCGGGCTCGGCATCCTCCTGCTCGCCGCCGTGGTTGGACTGATCGCGGGCGCTGTGTCGCGCGCGAGACGACGTCACTCGGCTGCGCAGTCCACGCCGTTCGTGCCGGCACCTCGCCAGCCGTCGGTGTGGGAGCGGCTCAGCCACTAGCCGTGCAGGTCACTTCCGGGCTTTCGGGGCGTTCTCGGCGGTCTTGCCCGGGTCGCGTTCGGCGACCGGGGCGAGGATCTCGTCCATGCGCCGCAACAGCTCGGCCTCCAGCTTCACCCCGGAGGCCGCGACGTTCTCGGTGATCTGCTCGGGCCGGGAGGCGCCGATGATGGCTGCCGAGACGTTCGGGTTCTGCAGCACCCAGGCCACCGCCAGCTGCGCGAGCGACAGCCCCGCCTCGTCGGCCAGCGGCTTGAGCAGCTGCACCCGTTCCAACACCTCGTCGCGGAGGAAGCGGGACACGAACGTCGCGCCGCCGTTCTCGTCCGTGGCGCGGGAACCCGCGGGTGGGGCGGCCCCGGGCAGGTACTTGCCGGTGAGCACGCCCTGCGCGATGGGGGACCAGACGATCTGGCCGATGCCCAGCTCCGCCGAGGTCGGCTCCACCTCGTCCTCGATCACCCGCCACAGCGCCGAGTACTGCGGCTGGCTGGACACCAGCGGCACGTGCAGCTCCCGGGCCAGCGCGTGCCCGGCGCGGATCTGCTCGGCGGTCCACTCCGACACCCCGATGTAGAACGCCTTCCCGCTGCGGACCACGTCGGCGAACGCCTCCATGGTCTCCTCCAGCGGCGTTTCCGGGTCGAAGCGGTGCGCCTGGTACAGGTCCACGTAGTCGGTCTGCAGCCGCCGCAGCGAAGCGTCGATGGACTCCATGATGTGCTTGCGGCTGAGACCGCGGTCGTTGCGGCCCGGCCCGGTGGGGAAGTAGACCTTGGTGAAGATCTCCAGGCCTGCGCGGCGCTCGCCCCGCAGCGCGCGGCCCAGGACGGCCTCGGCGCGGCCCCCGGCGTAGACGTCGGCGGTGTCGAACGTGGTGATCCCGGCGTCCAACGCCGCGCGGATGCACGCGGTCGCGGCGTCCTCCTCGACCTGGGATCCGTGAGTGATCCAGTTTCCGTAGGCGAGTTCGCTGATGACCAGGCCGCTGCTGCCGAGATGGCGGAATTCCATCAGTTTTCGGCGAGGGGACCCGCTGCTGTAGCTGCGGGGTGAATCGCTGCTACGTTTTGCAAGCATTGGGTCTTTCTCGCCTCCTCCCTTCGTTATACAGCGGACGGAGCCGAACTTACCCGCTCGGTCCGGCGCGGGCGACGTGCGTCGCGGAGGCGCCGATCGCGGCGAGCACCGAAATTTTCCTTGCGCAACCGGCGAGTAACGAGCAATGTGTCCGTCGCACGCTCCGGACGGGGCACGACCCCGGACGGCGTGCGGCCTGGCGGGACAACGGGGTCTTGCCAGGCGTCGGGTTTCGGGCGGGCGCGGTGGCGCCCGGCCCAGCAAGATCGAAGGGTTCTACGTGCGCCACGAACGGCAGCAACGACCACCTCGCCGTGCCCGCACGACCCCGGTCCTGGGGCGGGCCGGAACGACGCGCCTGCTGCTGAAGGCCGCCTGGCTGGAGCTCCACGCGGTGCTCCAGCGCTGATGCCGGGTGCGGAGGCGTCGCCGCCCCCGCACCGTCAGGCGTCCTTGGTGACCACGCGCGCGATGGTGGCGGACAGGCCGATCAGCAGGTAGCACCCCGCGCGGAACAGGCCGGTGACCAGCGTGTCGCCGCTCATCGGATCGCGCAGCACGTCCATCACCGCCGACCAGTCCGTGGTGATCAACACCGGCTGCAACCAGTCCAGGGCCGGGATTGTGCCGAGCACCCCGAACACGATCAGGCCGCCCATGGTGGCGGCCATGACCACCAGCGGGTGCTCGGTGAGCGACGAGATCGCCAGCGCGACCGCCCCCACGGCGACCATCTGCACCGTGGACCACCCGGCCGCCAGCGCCACCCGGCCCAGCGCCGAACCGATCGGCAGCGTGGTGCCCGATAGCGTGACCATGCCGTCGCCGCCGACGATGACGAGCCCGGTCAGGACACCGCTGACGGCGACGACGGTCACCGCGAGCACCGCCAGCACCAGCACGCCGAAGGCCTTGATGCCGACCAGCCGCACCCTGCCCACGGGCGCGAGCAGCAGGCCGCGCAGCGTGCCGTGCGAAGCCTCGCCGGCCAACGCGTCCGCCGCGACCATCGCCACCACCAGCGGTAGTAGCAACGACTGCGCGAGCACGAGGGCCGCGACCGGCAGCACCAGCCCGTTCCCGGCCACGGCGGCGAGGATCGAATCGCCGCCGCGGCTGCCGGGCCCGCCGGTGACGGCGATCGCGGTGCCGAGCAGCACCGGAAGGCCTGCGAGCAGCAGGAGCGCCAGCAGGTTGCGCGGCCGGCGCAGCACCCATCGCAGCTCGGCGAGCAGGACTCGGCCCAGCGGGGCCGATGTCCGCGCTGTTGTCGTGACTGCCGCTGTCGCCGTCACCTGATCTCCAATCGGCGGATGTCCCGGCCTTCAGGCCGCGGAGGAGCCGATCCCTCGTGTCCGGTCGTGTAGTGACCGGCTATGCTGATCAACGTGCTGAGCGAGAACCAAGCCAGCATCAAAGACCTCCTTTGTTGGGGGACCGGGCGGGTTCCGTCCCGGCTGGCGTTGAGGACGTCAGACTTACTTGCCTGCTAGGCAAGTAAGCAGTCCGAGCCAGGAATCTCCCGCGTTCACGCGGGAGAGGGTTCAAAGTTCCTCCTCGGTCAACCGGGCGAAGAGGTCCTCCAGCCCGGTCCGGGCCCGGCGCGCTTCCTGCACCGGCACCCCGGCGTGCACGAGCATCGCTACTACCTCGGATGAGTCCACATCGGACAACTCGACGCGGACCGCTCCGCTTTCTTCCCGCGCCGCCATGCCCTTGTCGTGCAGTGTCGCCACGGCTCCGGAAACGTCCGATGTGGACACCACGAGGTGCGGTGCGCCGGACTCCAGCATGGCGGCCAGCTCGCCCTGCGCGACCAGCGAACCCCGGTGCAGCACCGCGGCGTGCGTGCAGGTCGCCTCGATCTCGGCGAGCAGGTGCGAGGACACCAGCACGGTCGTACCCGCCTCGTGCAGTTCCGCGATGATCCGGCGGATCTCGCGGGTGCCAGCCGGGTCCAGGCCGTTGGTGGGCTCGTCGAGCACAACCAGCTCGCGCGGCACCAGCAGGGCTGCAGCCAGGCCCAACCGCTGCTTCATGCCGAGCGAGTAGCCCCGGTACCGCCGGCCGGCGGCGGCGTCCAACCCGACGCGTTCCAGCGCTTGTTCGACCACCCCGCGGATCTCCGGACCGCGCAGCGCCGGCTCCATCGCCGCGCAGCGGAGCAGGTTCTCCCGACCGGACAGGAACGGGTGGAAGCCGGGCCCTTCGACCAGCGCGCCGACCCGCGGCAGCACCCGTCCGCTGTGCTCCGGCAACCGGTGGCCCAGCAGCTCGACCTCGCCCGAAGTGGGGGCGGTGAGGCCGAGCAGCATCCGGATCGTGGTCGTCTTGCCCGAACCGTTGGGGCCGAGCACGCCGACCACCCCGCCGCGCGGCACCGCGAGGTCGACCCCCGCCACTGCGACGGTCTTGCCGTACGTCTTGCGCAGGCCCACGGTCCGCGCGGCGAGATCGCCCGCGGTGGGGGCGGCCGCAGCCGCCCCCACCGCTTCGACTGCGTTCGTCATCACGCCTCGCCGAGAGCGGCGGTGAGCACCTGTTCCGGCACCGCGCCGACCGCGACCCGACCATCGGAGGTCAGCAGGGCGTTGCCCGCCGCGGTCCCGATGATCCAGCCGTTGCCCCACGGCCCGCTGATCGGCTTGCCGACCCGCTCGGCGATCTGGCGCGGGTCCTGGCCGTTCTGCTTCTCCTGCTGCGGCAGCTGAGCCACCAGGACCGAGTCCCAGCCGTCGCCGACGACCTTGTGCTCGCCCTGCGGGTGGGCCGGGCGCTGCTGGGGCGAGTGCTCGGCCTTGCCGTCCTCCACCTTCGCGCCTGCGGGCGGGGTGAACTGGAACAGGAACGGGTCCGGCGTGCTCATGTCGACGCTGCTGAATCCGACCTGCAGTGCCGGGTCGTTCGAGCCGTTGGTGAGCACCGAGAGCTCCAGCGGAACGCGCTTCTCCGCGTCCACCGCGACCCGTACCTCGCGCAGCAACGTGCGCTCGGTCGGCTTCGGCGTCAGGACCAGCTCGTAGGCGTCGCGGCCGGCGACGCTGGCCGTGCCGTCCACCTTGACGTCGCTGGTCTGGCGGAGCTTGTCGATGATCTCGCGCGCCGTCGCAGCAGGGTCAGCCGGGGCCGCGTGCTCTGCCGCTTCCGGCGCGTGCTCAGGGGAGCGGACGACCTTCTGCTCGGCGGAGTCCCACTTCCACACCGTCGAGCCGTCGTCGACGACGGTCAGCTCGCCGTTGTGCGAGGGAACCGAAACGCGGTGGCGGCCTTGGCCGTCGGCCCACACCTGGAACTTGCTGGTTCCGTTGGCGAGCATCTCGGAGGCCTGCCCCGCGCCAGGGATCGCGGGTAATCCGAGCGCGTTGTCCACCTCCACGGTGCCGGTCAGCGCTGGTGGCTGAGCCCGCATCACCGACTCCACCAGCTGCTCCGGTGCCACCTCGGGCAGTGCGGGGGCCGCACCCGCCCCGGCGGGCAGCGTCAACATGGTCAAGCCCAGGACGCCCGCCGCGGCACCGGTGGTCGCCGCGTAAGCAACGTGCTTGCGTTTCATCAGATCCTCCTGTCGGGTCCTGTGACCAAGGGTGTCTGAAGGCAGCTGAGATAACGCTGAGAGCGGCCCGCAGGCTGAGAACCGGCTCAGGCTGGTGCTTCGCGAGCGGACCTGAGATAGTTCATGTATTGATCAGTTTGAAACGGGGGTGCGATGGCCGCGGACGAGCTGGACTTCTGGTCCTTCGTCGAACTGGCGAACCATAGGTTGGCGACGGAGTACGGCTTCCGGCACCAGTTGGCCACCGAGGTGCTACTGACGCTCAACCGGGCGTCCAACATCGTCACCTACGACCTGGAGGCGGCGGTGCACCGGCCCCGCGGCCGGTCCTGGTCGGGCTTCCGGCTGCTGTTCGTCACCTGGCTGGCCGGTCCGCTAGAGGCAAAGAAGGCGGCCGAGCTGACCGGGATGAGCCGGGCCGCGGTGTCGAACCTGACCAAGACGCTGGTCGCCGACGGGCTGCTGGACCGGGCGCCGGGCGAGCGCGACGGCCGTTCGGTGCTGCTGTCGCTGACCGAAGCCGGGCAGCAGGAGATGGTCGAGGTGTTCCGGGCGCAGAACGAGCGGGAGCACGAGTGGACCAGCGTGCTCACGGAGACCGAGCAGCGCATCCTGATCATGCTGCTGGACAAGCTGATCACCAACCGCGACCAGTTCGACATCCGCGGCCGGAACTGATCTGTCCGGTTGTTGCGCGACCGGGAAAGTGGTAAATACATTAACTAAATGAACGTCGGGGCGACGATGCCCTGGACCGTTGCGAGGAGGCGGGGTCGATGGCGTACTACCGGCAGGTCGGCGAGGTGCCGCCGAAGCGGCACACCCAGCACCGCAGGCCGGACGGCGGCCTGTACTACGAGGAGCTGATGGGGGAGGAGGGCTTCTCCAGCGACTCGTCGCTGCTGTACCACCGCAACCTCCCGTCGGCGCTGGTGGACTCGACGGTCTGGGAGCTGCCCGGCCTGGATACCGAGCCGAACCACCCGCTGCGGCCGCGGCACCTGAAGCTGCACGACCTCTTCAGCGGCCAGGAGTGGAAGCGCCACGACGTCGTCACCGGCCGCCGGCTGGTCCTGGGCAACGCCGACGTGCGGATCTCCTACGTGGTCGCGGGCGAGGTTTCCCCGCTGTACCGCAACGGGATCGGCGACGAGTGCGTGTACGTCGAATCCGGCGAGGGCGTCGTGGAGACGGTGTTCGGCACGCTGCCGTTCCGCCAGGGCGACTACGTGATCCTGCCCCGGGCGACGACGCACCGCTGGCTGCCGCAGGGCGACGAGCCGGTGCGGGCGTACTGCATCGAGGCCAACTCGCACATCACGCCGCCGCGCCGGTACCTGTCGAAGTTCGGCCAGCTGCTGGAGCACTCGCCGTACTGCGAGCGCGACATCCACGGCCCCGCCGAGCCGCTCCTGGCCGACGGCACCGACGTCGAGGTCCTGGTCAAGCACCGCGGCAGCAGCGGCATCGTCGGCACCCGGTTCGTGTACCCGGAGCACCCGTTCGACGTGATCGGCTGGGACGGTTGCCTGTACCCGTACACCTTCAACGTGTCCGACTTCGAGCCCATCACGGGCCGCGTGCACCAGCCGCCGCCCGTGCACCAGGTCTTCGAGGGCAACAACTTCGTGGTGTGCAACTTCGTCCCGCGAAAGGTCGACTACCACCCGCTGTCCATCCCGGTGCCGTACTACCACTCCAATGTGGACTCCGACGAGGTGATGTTCTACTGCGGCGGGGACTACGAGGCGCGCAAGGGCTCCGGAATTGGCCAGGGCTCGATCTCCCTGCACCCGGGCGGCCACTCCCACGGGCCGCAGCCCGGGGCGTACGAGCGCAGCATCGGGGTGGAGTTCTTCGACGAGCTGGCGGTCATGGTCGACACGTTCCGCCCGCTGGAGCTCGGCGAGGGCGGCCGGGCGGCCGAGGATCCCGGCTACGCCTGGACCTGGGCGGGACGGGGGCCGAAGCAGTGAGCGTGCCCGATTTCGCGAAGTCGTTGTGCGATGACGCCGCGGTGTTCCCGCCGGGCCTCTCGCCGCTGCCCGACGCCGTAGCCGCGCACGCCAGGTACGCGGCGACGCCCTACGCGGAGCTGGTCGGGCCGCTGGTGCTCGCGGCACCGGCGGTCCGCGAGCTCGACGAACTGCTCGAACCCGGCGAGCGGCTCGTCCTCTCGGTCACCGCGCCGAACGGACCGCAACAGCTCCCCGCCGTGTTCACAGCGGCTGAATCGCTGCCGGTGCGCCTGCGGGCACTGGAGGTCGCGGTGCCCGCCGGGCAGACTCCCGCGGAGTTCTTCGCCGCGCTCGACCGGGCCTGCGCGGCGGCCGACGACGTGGCCGTCTTCGTCGAGGTGCCCCGGGACGAGCGGCGCCCGGAGATCATCGCCACCTGCGCGTCAACCCGCTACCAGGCCAAGTTCCGCACCGGCGGGGTGAAGGCCGAGCTGTACCCGGACGAGGCCGAACTGGCCGCCGCGATCCGGGCGGTCGTCGACGCGAGGGTGCCGTTCAAGGCCACCGCCGGACTGCACCACGCGATCCGCAACACCGACCCGACCACCGGCTTCGAGCAGCACGGCTACCTGAACCTGCTGCTGGCCACCGATGCGGCGGTGGACTTCGCCGACGAGACCGAGATCGCCGTGGTCCTGGCCGAACGGGACGAACGCAAGATCGCAGAACGCGTCGCGAACCTGGACAGTGTGCGGGTCGCGGCCGCCCGCGAGCTGTTCCTGTCCTTCGGCACCTGCAGCATCATCGAGCCGCTGACCGAGTTGATCGACCTGGGCCTGGTACCGGCCCAGGTCCTTAGCGGAGAAGGAGTCGATTCTTGACCATGATCGACATCCCGGGCGGTTCGTTGTTCGGGCTCGACAACCTGCCCTACGGCGTGTTCTCCACGGCCGGCACCGAGCCGCGCGTCGGTGTCCGTGTCGGCGAGTCCGTTGTGGACTTGGCGGCGGCGCTGGGCGACGAGGTCTTCGCGCAACCGACGCTGAACGCGTTCATGGCGCAGGGGCACGCCAGGTGGGCGCAGGTGCGGCAGCAGATCACCGAACTAGTTTCGGGCGATGTGCCGGATGCGGCGGTGCACCCGGTCGCCGAGGTGACCATGCACCTGCCCATCGAGGTCGCCGACTACGTCGACTTCTACGCCTCCGAGCACCACGCGTCGAACCTGGGCCGGCTGTTCCGGCCGAACGCCGAACCGCTGATGCCGAACTGGAAGCACCTGCCGGTCGGCTACCACGGGCGTAGTGGAACGGTCGTGGTGTCGGGCACCGACGTCGTCCGCCCCAGCGGCCAGCGCAAGGCGCCGGATGAGGACGTGCCGACGTTCGGCCCGTGCCGCCGCCTGGACATCGAGGCCGAGCTCGGTTTCGTCGTCGGCACCGGCTCCGAGCTGGGCACCGCCGTTTCCACCGAGGACTTCGCCACCCGGGTATTCGGCGCGGTGCTCGTCAACGACTGGTCGGCGCGCGACATCCAGGCGTGGGAGTACGTGCCGCTGGGCCCGTTCCTGGGCAAGAGCTTCGCCACGTCGATCTCGGCATGGGTGGTGCCGCTGCTCGCACTGGGAGCCGCGCGCGTCCCGATCCCGGCCCAGGACCCGAAACCCTTGCCGTACCTGCAGGAAGCCGAACCGTGGGGCCTGGACATCGACCTGGCCGTATCCTGGAACGGCCACGAGGTCGCCCGCCCGCCGTACCGGGAGATGTACTGGTCCCCGGCCCAGATGCTGGCGCACATGACGGTCAACGGAGCCACCAGTCGAACTGGGGACCTCTACGCGTCCGGCACGATCTCCGGCCCGGAGAAGGACCAGCGCGGAGCGTTCATCGAGCTCACCTGGGGAGGGAAGGAACCCGTCCAGGTCGGCGGCGAGCAGCGCACGTTCCTCCAGGACGGCGACGAAGTGACGATCACGGCCACGGCCCCGGGGCCCGACGGCACGCGCCTCGGATTCGGCGAAGTTTCCGGCCGGATCCGCCCCGCCCGTTGAAATACCCCGGATTGTCCTAGCCTCGGCTGGTGGCCTTCATCAAACCCGAGCCGCCCTACTACGTCGTCGTCATCAGCAGTGCTCTGAAAGCTGCGAACCTGGACGCTTCGCAGCCATGGACGAGCGAATGGCCGAGCTGGGCAGCCGGCAAGCCCAAGTGAAGCTCGTGAGTGCGTAACCGGGCTGGAGCCGTGTTACGCACTCACAACCGATCAGTACCTCATGCCGAAGCCGTAGGGGAAGAAGGGCTGTTGGCAGTCTTCATCGTTGATGGGTTGCTGGTCCGCGCTGGACATCCAAGTCATCGGCAGGGTTCCCGTCGGGTTGTGGTCGCCGAAGAGGACGTCCGCCACGCCCGCTCCTTCCGTGCCTGGTAGCCATGCCGCCAGCAGGGCGTTCCACGCTGGCAGTTCCGCTGCGATGTCCAGCGGTTCGCGATCCGCTCACCATCGCTGGTGACGGCGAATTCCTTCACACCCAGATCGACCCCGACGGCGTGCCCGGTTTCCGGCATGGGTTCAGGGTCGGCGGTGTCGACCTGGAACGTCACGTACCAACGACCGTCCGCGTCACGGGAGACCACGACCATCGTGGGATTCAGCGCGCGAACGTGCCGGCATCCCAGGACCACACGAACCGCAGCGGCGCGGCCTGTTTGGCGAGGAAAAGCTGTCCCTCGCGCATCCGGAACGCCGAGCGAGTGTAATGCGCCGACTGGCGCCCGTTGCGGGACTTGAACCGGGGATACCGCGCACGCCCAGCGAAGAAGTTCTCAAAACGCGGTGTGCTGGTGCCCAAGCGCCTGCTGCAACGGCACGCTCGACACCTCACCGAGGAACGCCAGCTCCTCGGTCTTCTTCCACCGCGTCAAGGCCGCGTCGGTCTCCTTGTACGAGATCCGGCGGCCCTCGCCATGGTAGGTACGGTGGCGTTCGTCGAGGGTCTTGTTCCACACCAGGCGCACACACCCGAACGTGCGCCCCAACCGGGCCCGCTGTCCGGAGTCCGGGTAAGCCCGGCACCGGTACGCCAACCGCATAAAGATCATGTGAAACGACCATCGATCACAAGTAAGCGTGGGTGGGTTACCGCTGGGCGCCTCGTGCTGGACTTGACGCGCTTCCTCCCCACGGATAAATCCGGGGGCCTCCGCACTACGTTCCTTCGGTGACCGGCGGCCAGGGTGCGCAGAGGGCTGGCGGGGAATATGTTGCAAGCGGCCATTCTCGGGTGCGGCGGCCTCGCGACGTACCTGCTGACCCTGAACCGCTCACCGCACCCCGAGCTGGCATCGATCCGCGGCGTGCCCTACGTGGTGCCGATCATCCTGTTCCTGCTGGTCGTCGGCACGCACGTGCTGGACCGCACCCGCTACGGCCGGCACCTGCACGCGGTCGGCAACAACCGGGATGCCGCGCACCGCGCCGGGGTGAACGTCGCCAAGATCAGGATGAGCGCGTTCATCGTCTGCTCCTCGGTCGCGGCGCTGGGCGCCATCGTCTACACCTCGAAGGTCGGATCGGTCGACGGCAGCGCGGGCAACGGAAACCTCGTGCTGTTCGCGGTCGGCGCCGCGGTCATCGGCGGCACCTCGCTGTTCGGCGGGAAGGGCCGCATGCAGGATGCTGTCCTCGGCGGCGCGGTGCTGGCCACGGTCCAGAACGGACTGGACCTGCTCGGATTCCAGGCGGCCCCGGTGAACATCATCACCGGCCTGGTCCTGGTGGCTGCCGCGGGCGTGGACGCGCTGTCCCGGCGGCGTTCGACGGCGCAGCATGAAGGCTGAGCGGGGGAGGACGTTGCGCAGCGCAAGCGGTCGCTGTGCTAATGCTTTTCCCGGAGGCGAAGCCCGAAGCAGGCGGAGGATGCGGCCGAGTTGACCACGACACCACACGCGGGAGCGCGGCCCGATGAGGTGCGCCGGCACAACCGGGCGGTACTGCTGCGTCGGCTGCACATCGGCGGGCCCTGCACCAGGGCGGCGCTGGCCACCGAGATGGGGCTCAACCGCAGCACCATCAAGGCCCTGGTCGACGAGCTGGTCAAGGACGGGCTCGTCGTGGAGCGCGTGCCCGCCCAGCGCAGCGGTGCCGGTCGGCCGTCGCTGCTGGTGCTGCCGCAGCCGCACGCGGCGGTGACGCTGGCGGTCGACATCCGGGTCGAGCAGGTCGCGATGGCCCTGATCGGGCTCGGTGGCGAGATCCTCAACCGGTGCAGCTGGAGCCTCCACCCGGCCACCCGGAATCCGCGTGAGGTCTTCACCAAGATCGTCGACAACAGGGCGGTGCTCATCGAGGAGGCCGGCGTCGACGTCGTGGCGGTCGGGGCGTCGGCGCCCGGCGTGGTGCGCCGCGCGGACGGGATGGTGCGCGAGGCCCCGAACCTGCACTGGACCGAAGTGCCGCTCGGCGACTGGCTTTCCAAGGCGCTGGACGGCCGGCGGGTGGAAGTCGGCAATGACGCGGAACTCAGCGTGCTCGCCGAGCACCTGCGCGGGGCGGCGCGGGGAGTGACCGATGCGGTTTTCGTCGGAGCCGATGTCGGTGTCGGTGGCGGGGTGATCTCCGGCGGCATGCTGTTGCGGGGCAGCGGCGGTTATGTCGGGGAGCTCGGCCACATGGTGGTGCGGCCGGACGGGCACGAATGCTATTGCGGCAGCAGGGGATGCTGGGAGACCGAGGTGGGAGAGCGGGCCCTGAGCCGGGCGCTGGACCTGCCGGAGGATTCGCCCCGCGGCGTCGTCGTCGCCGAGCTGCACGCGCTGGCGCAACAGCCCGACGAGGTGTTGCAGCGGTTCGGGGAGTTCGGCGAGTGGCTGGCCATCGGGCTGTGCAACGTGGTCAACTTGCTGTGCCCGCAACTGGTGGTGCTCGGTGATCTGTTCACCGCGCTGCCGCGCACGTTGATCGACCACGTTGGCAAGCTGATCTCCGAGCGCAGCCTGGTCAGCCGTGCGATGGGCGGCACCAAGCTCGTCACGTCCTCGCTCGGCGGCGACAGCAAGTTGCTCGGCGCCGCCGAGCTCGCCTTCGAGCAGTTCTTGGCCAGCGGCTGAGCCGAACGGCCGAAACTGTTGCCCCGGCGGGAAAAGCGCACGTTTCGATGTGGTTACGCCGAACCTGCTTGATCAATCAAGCAATCTTCTTCGCGGCGCCTTCCGGTGATATGTTGCTGTGGACAACATATTGGACCGGAGTCGAACCCGACCCGGTCGAGCGCATCTTCTTCGCGTCCTGCGTCCTGCGTCCTGCGTTCTCGGCACGTCACTCCGACGTTCCTGCGAAAAGAGGGACCACTTTGTTCACTGGGAGATGGGACAGTACCCAGGTTCTGGCTCAGGGTCAGCTGCTTGACGCCAACGCGGTGGATTTTGCGTTGTTGGCGTTGTACTTCGCTTTTGTGCTGGGTATTGGGTATTTGGCGCGGCGTGCGGTTTCCACCAGTCTGGACTTTTTCTTGTCGGGGCGGGCGTTGCCGGCGTGGGTGACGGGTTTGGCGTTCATCTCGGCGAATCTGGGTGCGATCGAGATCATCGGTATGTCGGCGAATGGTGCCGAGTACGGGATGCCGACGATGCATTATTTCTGGATCGGTGCGGTGCCGGCCATGCTGTTCTTGGGCGTGGTGATGATGCCGTTCTACTACGGCTCGAAGGTGCGCAGTGTTCCGGAGTTCATGTTGCGGCGGTTCGGGAAGGCGGCGCATCTGGTCAACGGGATCAGTTTCGCGGTGGCGCAGATCCTGATCGCGGGTGTGAACCTGTATTTGCTGGCCAGCATCGTGAATGCGTTGCTGGGTTGGCCGTTGTGGTTGTCGGTGTTGCTGGCGGCGGCGATCGTGTTGTCGTACACGGCGTTGGGCGGGTTGTCGGCGGCGATCTACAACGAGGTGTTGCAGTTCTTCGTGATCGTGGCGGCGTTGTTGCCGTTGACGATCGTGGGGTTGGTGAAGGTCGGCGGTGTGCAAGGTCTGGTAGCGAAGGTGTCGGCGGGCCCGGGAGGTGCGGAGCAGCTGTCGGCGTGGCCGGGCACTCAGTTGACGGGGTTCGACAACAGTGTGCTGAGCGTGGTGGGTCTGGTGTTCGGGTTGGGGTTCGTGCTCAGCTTCGGGTACTGGACGACGAACTTCGTCGAGGTGCAGCGGGCGATGGCGTCCAAGAGCATGTCGGCGGCGCAGCGGACGCCGATCATCGGTTCGTTCCCGAAGATGTTCATCCCGTTCATCGTGATCATTCCGGGGATGATCGCGGCGGTGCTGATCCCGGAGCTGGCGGCGTACAAGCAGGCCGGTGGCACCGGTGGCGGGGGTGTGGATTACAACGATGCGATCTTGTTGTTGATGCGGGATTTGCTGCCGAACGGGATTCTGGGGATCGCCCTGGCCGGGTTGCTGGCGTCGTTCATGGCGGGGATGGCGGCGAACTTGTCGTCGTTCAACACGGTGTTCACCTATGACATCTGGCAGTCGTACGTGGTGCGGGACCGGGCGGATGGTTATTACCTGCGGATGGGTCGCTGGGTGACGGTGGGGGCGACGCTGGCGGCGGTGGGCACGGCGTTCATCGCGGCGGGTTATTCGAACTTGATGGATTACCTGCAGCAGTTGTTCTCGTTCTTCAACGCGCCGTTGTTCGCGACGTTCATCCTGGGGATGTTCTGGAAGCGGATGACCCCGCATGCGGGGTGGGCGGGTCTGGTGCTGGGCACGGTGTCGGCGGTGGCGGTGTTCGGGCTGTCGGAGTCGGGGGTGCTGGACCTGCCGGGGCAGGGCGCGAGTTTCGTGGGTGCGGGTGTGGCGTTCGTGGTGGACATCGTGGTCAGCGTGGTGGTGTCGTTGGCGACGCGTCCGAAGCCGGTGGCGGAGTTGGCGGGGTTGGTGTACTCGTTGACGCCGCGGGCCAGCCGGCAGGCCGCGACCAGCGGGGAGGACGCGGGCTGGTACCGGCGGCCGGGTCTGCTGGCCGGGATCGCCCTGGTCCTGATCATCGCCCTCAACATCGTTTTCGCCTGACGCTGACCGAAGCAGACAAGGAGGTCTCCCATGGCGAGCCGGGGTTCGGGGCACACCGCTGGTGCCTTCGACATTCGGACGATAATCGCGCTGCTGTTCGGCATCTACGCGGTGGTGCTCATCGTCGTCGGTGCGACGGCCGGCGCTGACGACGTCGCGAAGTCCGGCGGCATCAACATCAACCTCTACTCCGGCATCGGGATGCTCGTCTTCTCCGCAGCCTTCGTCGTCTGGGCGCGGCTGCGACCCATCGCAGTCCCCGCCGTGGACGAGGTGCCGGAGTCCTGAGTAGAAGTCCGATGTGGACATACCCGTGTCCGGGTGATGCGTGAAGGGCACCTCCTGCCAAGTTGATTGGCAGGAGGTGCCCTTCACGCGGAACGGTCTGTCAGGGCTTCGGCACGGAGACGACCATGCCGCGCAGTTCGTAGCCGCCGATCGCGTCGTTGAACGAGACGCGCGGTGGCTTCGACATCTCGACGCCCGGGAGCGCGAGCAGCTTCTTCAGGAAGACGTCGGTTTCCAGGATCGCGATGTTCGCACCCGGGCACTTGTGCGCGCCGTCCCCGAACGACAGCCCGGGGGCCGAGGCGTCGTTGAGGGAACGGGCGGGGCACACCGCCAGCGGCTGGTCGCCCACCGCTTGCGGGTCGGTGTTCGTGGCGCTGACCCGGATGTCGATCACCTCGCCGGCCGGGACGGTGACCATCTCCTCGTCGTCGGTCGGCAGCTCGACAGGGGCAGTGGCGCGCCGCTTGAGGTGGCCGACGACCGGTTCCAGCCGCAGCAGCTCGTGCAGGATCGCGAGGCGTTCGGGCTCTTCGGCGACGCGATAGCGGTCGAGCAGCGCCTCGTCGGTGAACAGGTGCCACGCGGCGAGGATCACGAACTCGCGTGTGGTGACCATGCCCGCGGCGGCGAAGGTGATGCACTCGCCGAGGATTTCGGCCGACGAACAGCCCTCGTCCAGCAGGTGCGAGATCAGGTCGTCGCGGCGTTGCTTGCGCCGCGCGCGGACCGCGGGCCGAACGTCGCCGAAGTAGATCCCGGACCAGTTGGTGGCCTGCCGCCACACCCAGTAGAGCCCGTGGAGGCTGGTGAAGCCCGGTTCGCCGAACTCCTCGGGGAAGAACCGCTCCAGCCGTTGCTGGAGGCCGGGGCGGCTCTCGGTCAACCCGATCACCGCGCACGCCACGTCGATGGCGAGGTTGAAGCTCAGCTCCGAGAGCTGCGCCTGCCCGGCCCCGCGGAGCTTGTCGAGCTGGGCGTCCGAGATCCGCTCCATTAGCTCGCGGTAGCTCTCATCCACCCGGCGCGGCGTGAAGTACTTCGCCGTCTGGCGCCGGTGCTCCCGGTGCTCCGGTCCGTCCCGGTACAGCACGGGGCGCCGGATCTTGCTGGGCATCTTCTCGAGCGACTCTACCCCGAGCCCGGCCTGGACGGTGTCGGTGCTGCGCAACGCGGTGCGCGCGGCGGCATAGCTGCGGATCGTCCAGACGCCGTCGGAGCCACGGCTGACCGGGCAGCCGGTCTCGGGTTCGCCCCGGTCGATCTTGCGTGCGTTCGTCCCGTCGGTCGACATCGGCGGACCGGTCCTTTCCACAGCCGGGTGGTCGAGCATGATCCACTTCTTCTATCAGCCGGGAACGTGTGACGCATCGATCTGCATCGGTTCGTAGCGGAAACTTCACCAGCGACAGCCGGTGTTCAGCCGATTTCCTTCGGTCACACCAGGCGTGGTCGACGAGGTGGCGCTCGGGGCGTGCGGGGACCGTGTGAGTCGCCTAATAGGATGGCGCGCGAGGTCGGTCTTGAGGAGTTGCGCACGGTGAAGTGGCAGTTCGGTCCTTACCGGGTGGAAGGATTGATCGCGCGGGGTGGGATGGGTGAGATCCTCCGCGCGTACGACACGCGCCACGATCGCATCGTCGCCCTCAAGCTGCTGGCCCAGCACCTCGCGGTCGACGAGGAGTTCCGCGAGCGCTTCAAGCGGGAGGCGCACGCGGCCGGACGGCTCCGCGAGCCGCACGTCATCCCGATCCACGCCTACGGCGAGATCGACGGCCGGCTGTACCTGGACATGCGGCTGGTCGAGGGCAGCGACGTCGGGTCCCTGCTCGCCGCCAACGGCGCGATGCGCCCGACAGATGCGGTGGCGGTGCTGGAACAGATCGCGGAGGCGTTGGACGCCGCGCACCAGGAAGGCCTGGTGCACCGCGACGTAAAGCCGTCGAACATCCTGGTCGGCCACAGCGGTTTCGCCTACCTCGTCGACTTCGGCATCGCCGCGTCGCTGCGCCCCACCGCGTCGCTGACCTCCACCGGCTACACCGTCGGCACGCTCGCCTACATGGCGCCGGAGCGGTTCGACGATGGCCCCGTCGGCCACCGAGCAGACGTCTACTCGTTGGCCTGCGTGCTCTACCAATGCCTGACCGGTACGAAGCCGTTCGGCGGGGACACCGCGGCGTCGCTGATCAACGCGCACCTCAACCAGCCGCCGCCGGTGCCGACCGGCGTTCGCGGCGACATCCCGCGCGAATTCGACCAGATCGTCGCGCGAGGCATGGCGAAGGACCCCGCCGAGCGCTTCTCCAGCGCAGGTGAGCTGGCCCGCGCGGCGCGCCAGGCGCTGACCAGCGTCACGGCGATCCCGGCGCAGTTCGCGGCACCGCCAGCGGAACCGATGCGCAAGGGCGGCATCGCGCGCTGGGGGTACGTACTGGGTGGGGTCGGGGTCGTCGCGGTCGTGGCCGGCGTGGTGGCAGTCGCGGCCATGATGCACACCGAGCCGGGCCAGGCGATTCCGGCGGATGACACCTCGCAGCCGGTAGGGGAGACGATGGCGCCGCCGGTCCCCACCTCGTTGCCTTCCAGCGAGCCCCCGCCGCCGTCCTCCCCGCCGGTCCAGCCGCCGGAGCAGAAAACCGAAACGCAAGCTCCCGAGACCCAGGAGCCGTCGGCGGATCCCGAGACACCGCCGTCGAAGCCGATGCAGACCAAGTGGTGCCAGTCGATCAGCTTCAAGGGCGAGGAGCGCGGCACCGGCTGCTTCGAGGCGGTCGGCGACCACCTCTTCGCGCACGACACCAACAAAGACGGCATGTGGATCAAGACCGTGTCGGAAACCGACTACGGTCGCACGGACGAGTGCAACGACCTGAACAGCGACGGCCCGCCGGTGGACTGCAACCTGGACCTGAGCGAGAAGGGCATGGTCCGCATCAAGATCGAGCTCTGGGACGGCAAGAGCAAGCTCAGCGAGACCGCCTGGTCCAATTTCGTCCCGATCGGCCAGTGACCCTGCGCAGCGTGTTCAGGTGGTGGGCCGCGGCGATGCGGGTGGAGCTGAACTCCCGGATCGCCACGGCGGATCACAGCCGGGGATCGACGGGCTCGGAATCCAGTGCCAGCACGGCGAAAACGCACTCATGCACCCGCCACAGCGGCTCGCCTCGCGCGACCCGCTCCAGGCCTTCGAGACCGAGCGCGTACTCGCGGGTCGCCAGGCTGCGTTTGCGGCCGAGGGCCCGCTGGCGGAGGCGGTCCATGTTCGCCGCCTCGGTGTAGTCGGGTCCGTAGATGATCCGCAGGTACACTCCCGGCCGCGCACCTTCACACCCGGCTGGGCCAAGCCGCGCTGCCCCCTGGTGAGGTTCGCCATCGGCTTGACCACCATGCCTTCGCCGCCGCCCCCGGTCAGCTCCTCCCACCACTCGATGCCCACCGCGGTCGAGGCCGGGTCGGTGGTGTCCACCGCGATCCGGCGGGTGGTGGCGAACAACTCCGGGTCGGTGCCGACGAGCCGGTCCGCCAACGCCAGGTGCCAGCCGTGCTCCAGGCCGTGGTAGGTCCGCCCCTCGGTGGCCAACACCTGGAACGGCGCCAGCCGCACACCGGCCAGCCCATCGGTCGGCCAGCAGTAGCGGCGGTACGCCTCCCGGTAGGCATCGGCATTGGCCGCCCGCGCACTGGTCTTGGCGTGCAACTCGGCGACGTCGACGCCGCGTTCCGCCGCTGCAGCCAGAACGTCCACAGCGCTCGGCAGCGCCGTGGACGCCGCCGCGCCGACCGCGGCGTACTGGCTCGTGATCAGGCTGCCCCCTCCACGGCATGAGCTCGGCGTCCAGCAACAACCAGTCGGTCGACAGCTCTTCCCACAGACCGGCCGAATCCACCGCCGCGCGCACGCGGGAGAGCAACTCCTCGGTCTGGCCAGGCGCGAAGAAGAGCCGCCCGGTGCGGGTGGTACACCCCCCGGGGCCATCAATGCCGAACCTGGTCGCGCCCGTCGGCGAATCCCGGCACACGAGCACGACTGCGCGCGAACCCATGTGCTTCTCCTCGCACAGCACATCCTGCACGCCGGCAGCGCGATAACCCGCGAACGCATCCTCGGGATGTTCCAGCACGTCGGGCCCGTTGGAGGTGGCCACCGGGGCCATCGTCGGCGGCAGGTACAACAGCCACCTCGGGTCGATCGCGAAGCGGCTCATCACCTCCAGCGCCGCCGCGGCACGCTCGGGCTGGACGGCGATCCGCCCGTGGTGGCGGGTTTCCACCGAACGACGGCCCGCGACGTCGTCGACGTTGAGCACGTGTGGCTCCCGCCGCGACACCGAGTCGGCCAGCGGCGGCAGCTGGTCGGGCGGAAGCAGCGGCCGCTTCGGCTCGTACCAGACGCGATGCGCCTGCACCGACACGACCTCGCGCTCCGGGTAGCGCAGCGCGGTGAGCTTGCCGCCGAAGACGCAACCGGTGTCCAGGCACATCGTGCCGTTGACCCACTCCGCCTCGGGCATCGGCGTGTGGCCGTACAGCACCATCGCCTTGCCGCGGTAGTCGTCGGCCCACGGGTAGCGCACCGGCAGCCCGTACTCGTCGGTTTCGCCGGTGGTCTCGCCGAAGAGCGCGAAGCTGCGCACGGTTCCCGATGCCCGGCCGTGGAAGGTGCGACCGGTTTCTGGGGTGCGACCGGCGTTGCGTTAGTCGGCCAGCCCCGACTGGTAGGCGAAGACGACGAGTTGGGCGCGGTCCCGCGCGCCCAGCTTGATCATCGCCCGGCTGACGTGGGTGCGCGCCGTCGCCGGGCTGACGATCAGGCGTTCGGCGATCTCCTCGTTGTTCAAGCCCTCCGCGACCAGGCCCAGCACCTCGCGCTCCCGATCGGTGAGCGTGTGCAGGTGCGGGTGCGGTCGGCGCGACCGCGGCGCCATCGACACGAACTCCCGGACCAGCTGCCTGGTCGCCGACGGCGCCAGCAGCGCCTCACCGCCGGCGACCAGCCGGATCGCCCGGAGCAGCTCGACCGGCTTGGTGTCCTTGAGCAGGAATCCGCTGGCCCCGCCGCGCAGCGCGGCGAAGACGTACTCGTCGATCTCGAAGGTGGTCAGCACGATCACCTTGGTGTCCGGCAGCTCCGAGTCCGCAGTGATCCGGCGGGTCGCCTCCAGACCGTCAACGCCGGCCATCCGCACGTCCATCAGGACCACGTCCGGGCGGTGCTCGCGCGCCGCGGCCACCGCCGTCAGCCCGTCGGCGGCCTCGCCGACGCAGGTCAGGTCGTCCTCGCTGTCGATGAGGGTTCGCAGGCCGATGCGCACCAGATCCTGGTCGTCGACGATCAGCACGGTGATCATGGATGTCCTTCGATGGGCAGGCGGGCTTGCACTTCGAACCGGCCGTCCCCGGTGGGACCCGCGGTGAACTCGCCACCCAGCGACGCGACCCGCCGCCGCATTCCGGGGATCCCGAGCCCGCCGCTGTCGCCCGGCGAGCCGGTGAGCGGGTTGGTGACCGTGATTACCAGGGCGTCGGTCGCGTAGTCGACGGTGACCTCGGCGCGCTTGTCGCCGCTGTGGCGCAGCACGTTGGTCAACGACTCCTGCAGGATCCGGTAGCCGGTCAGGTCGACCGCGGCGGGCAGCTCCCGCGGCCGACCGCTCGTGACCAGCTGGACCTGAACACCGGCTTCGCTCATCCGCTTCCGCAGGTCGTCGAGCCTGGCCACACCCGGGGTCGGGCCTGGCGAGGCGGTCCGGCGCACCACGGCCAGTGTCGCACGCAGCTCTTCCAGCGCATCGCTGCTCGTGCGGCTGATCGCCGCCAGCGAGACCTCCGCCTGCTCCGGCTTCTTCGGCAGCACGTGCAGCGCCACGTCCGCCTGCATCTTGATGGCGGCCAGCCCGTGCCCCACGACGTCGTGCACCTCCTGCGCGATTCGCAACCGCTCGTCGTCCACGCGCTGGCGCAGCACCTCGGCCCTGGCCCGGGACGCTGCCTCACGCTGCAACCGGACGACGCTGCCCACCGCGAACGGCACCACCACCCACGCCGAACCCGGGATCACCCCGAGCAGGCCGGGCACCGCGGTTGCGCTGGTGAAGATGTGGACCAGCAGCACGACGAGGGCGGCGAACGCCGTCGGCACCGAGGTGGCCGGCGGGCGGTGTCTGGCCAACGTGTAGACCGCGATCATCAACGCCAGCAGGACCGGACCGTAGGTGAAGCCCAGGACCAGGTACGTCGAGGTGAGGGCGGCGGCGACGAGCAGCGTCACTACCGGTTGGCGACGCCGCAGCACCAGGACCAGCCCGGTGGCCGCCACCAGCACCAGGCCGACGCCGTCGATCGGCCGGTGTGCGGTCGCAGTCCAGTGGTCGGCGCCCAACGTGCCGACGATGCCGATCAACGTGATGAGGACGGCGAGCACGGCGTCCCCGATCAGCGATTTCATCGCGCGCATGTTCGCAGTCTCCGCGATGCGGGCGGCGCAGGGGTCGGCCGAGGAGCGAACATGTCTCTACTCTTCCCGACGTAGCCGGCGGTGCCACCCCAGTTCGGGGAGCCGTTGCAGCCACCCGCGGGGACCTGGGGTCTCGCACTTGAGGGCGGCGACCGCCGCAGCGCGTTCGATACTGGTCGGGACGTCGGCCTCGGCTTGGCAGGCGAAGAAGCAGTAGGCGCCGTGGAAGACGTCGCCCGCGCCGAGCGTGTCCACCGCCTGGACGTTCGGTGGCTGCACCGCGCCGTGGTCGCAGCGGTGCCACCAGCGGACCGGGGCGTCGCCGTGCGTGGTGATCACGGTCGGGACGCCTTGGTCGACCAGAACCCGGGCGGTCGCCTCCGAGGTCTCCGAGCCGGGCACCCGGAAATCGGCGGAGGCGATGATCACCTGGGCGCGCGGCAGCAGCGGCGCCATGGTCGGCTTCCAGCGCCCGGCATCCACCACGACCGGCGCCTGAGCAGCGTCGGCGAGCAGCGGGCGGTGGCCGGCCAGCAGGACGATGTCGGCCGCGCCGACTAGTTCGGCGATCTCCGGTGCCTGCCGCACCTGCAACGCGGTGGTGTAAGGATGTCGCCGACCTCGTCGCCGGGCACCCCCGGTCATCTTCTCCGCGCCGAGGGTGCGACGAGTCGGGGAGCGGTGTACAACGAGGGCGTCACGCGGACAAGACGTGCCGCCCGGTGCGCCTGCGCAGCTGCCCGCCTGTTTCCAGGAGGTGCTGTGTCGTGAAAATTGTGTGCATCGGAGCCGGCCCCGCTGGGCTGTACTTCGCCATTTCGACGAAACTGCGGGACGCCGGGCACGACGTGACGGTAATCGAACGCGATCCGCGCGGCTCCACCTATGGTTGGGGCGTCGTGTTCGGGGATGATCTGCTGGACATGCTGTACCGCAACGACCGGGGAAGCGCTGAGCGGATCCGCGCGGCGTCGACGTTGTGGCAGGGGCAGGTCATCGAGATGTGCAGCCAGGACACGGCGTATCTCGGGGGGTACGGCTACAGCATCAATCGCGCCACGATGCTGGAGATCCTCGCCGAGCGGGCGACGGACGTCGGGGCACACATCGAGTACGAGCGCGCCGTCGACGACCTGTCCGAGTTCTCCGACGCCGACCTGATCGTGGTGGCCGACGGCGCGAACAGCCGGATCCGGGGGCAGTACGCCGACGAGTTCGGCACCCAGGTGGACCAGGGGCACAACCCCTACATCTGGCTGGGCACGGACCGGCGGTTCGACATGTTCACCTACGACTTCGAGGAGACCCCCGAGGGCTGGATCTGGTTCCACGCCTACCCGAGCAGCGCCGGGGTCAGCACCGTCGTCGTCGAATGCCAGGAGCTGGCCTGGCGGTACCTCGGCCTGGACCGGCTAGGCCACGAGGAGAGCACGCGGGTGCTGGAGCGGATCTTCGCCAGCCCGCTGCAGGGCTGTTCGCTGGTCAGCCAGTCCCGCGGGAAAGCCGCTTCGTGGCAGCGCTTCACCCACGTCTACAACGAGTCGTGGCTGCACGACAACATGATCCTGATCGGCGACGCCGCGCACACAACGCACTTCACCATCGGCTCCGGAACCAAGTTGGCGCTGCTGGATGCGGTAGCGCTCGCGCAGAACCTGTTCGACCACGGCGACTCGAAAGCAGCGTTGAAGGAGTTCGACGAGCAAGGCCACGCGCAGCTGCGCCTGGCGCAAGCCGCCGCGCGCACCAGCATGGCTTGGTTCGAGAACGTCGACCGCTACGCCGACAGCAACGCCGTGGACTTCACCTTCGCAATCGCCAGTCGGTACGGCGCACATCCGCCGTGGCGGTACCAGCAGCACCTCGTGAACCAGAACTTCTTGGTGCGCAAGGGAAAGTTGCTTGCTGGTACCGGCCAGCGGTGGTTCCGCGCGCGTCGGCGCGGCGAATCCTGGCGCTAATGTCGTGTCCTAGCCGGGTATGTGCCCGTCCGGTCGGGCCGGAGTTTCCGGCGGTCCGACCGGACGCTCCGGGTGGTGCAGCCGGTAGAGGTGGGCGTAGCCGTTGTTGTTGGCCAGCAGCTCGTCGTGGGTGCCGGCTTCGGTGATCGTCCCGCGGTCCAGGTAGATGATCTGCTGCGCATCGCGGACCGTGAGCAGGTTGTGCGAGATCACGATGGTGGTGCGCCCGGCCATCAACCGGCGCAGCGGCGCCAGGATCCGCTGCGCGGCTTCGGCGTCCAGGCTCGTCGTCGGCTCGTCCAGCAGCAGGATCGGGGCGTCGCGGATCATCGCGCGGGCGATCGCGATGCGCTGCCGCTGCCCTCCGGAGAGCAGGCGACCGCGTTGCCCGACCCGGGTGTCGTAGCCCTCCGGTAGCTGCTGGATGAACTCGTGCGCGTCGGCGGCCTCGGCCGCCTCGACCAGCTGCTCGCGGGTGGCGTCCGAGCGCCCGGCCAGGATGTTGTCCGCGATGGTGCCGTCCAGCAGCAGGGTTTCCTGCAGCACGATCGCGATGTTGGCGCGCAGCGCGTCCAGGTCCACGGCCCGCAGATCGATGCCGTCCAGCAGGATCCGGCCGTGGGTGGGGTCGTAGAAGCGCAGCAGCAGCTTGGTCAGCGTGGACTTGCCCGCGCCGCTGGTTCCGACCACTGCGGTAGTTTGCCCCGGCAAGGCGCAGAAGCTCACCCCGCGCAGCACGTCGGCGGCGGTGTCGGGGTAGCGGAAGCCGACCCGGTCGACTTCCAGGCGGCCGGTGATCCGCCGCGGCAGCGGGATCGGGTGCGCCGGGTTCTGAACCAGCGGGCGCTGGTCGAGCAGGTCGATGATGCGCTCCGCGCTGGCGGACGCGGCGAAGACGGTGTTGGACAGCTGGCCGAGGCTGCGCACCGGCGTGTAGAGCTGGGACAGGTAGACCAGGAACACCAGCAGCCCGCCGAGGCTGATCCGGTCCGCCGACAGCTCGTAGATGCCGACGCCGAGGATGGCCATCACGCCGAACACTTCCAGCAGGTCGACCAGCGGGGAGAACAGCGCACCGACTCGCACCGAGGCCATCGCGGCGGCGACGTTGCCGCGGCTTTGCCGGGTGAATCGGTCTACCTCGGCCTGTTCCCGCCCGTAGGCCTGGATCAGCGGCGCGTTGCCGAGGCTTTCCTCGGCGACGGTGGCGATCGAGCCGCTGCGACCGCGGACCTCGCGGGATGCCTCCCTGATCCGCCGCGCGAAGGACTTGGCGACGACCCAGAACAGCGGAGCCCCGACCAGTGACACCAGGGCCAGCAGCCAGTCGAGGTAGAACAGCACCCCGGCGAACAGCAGGACCTTCACGACCGACGCGAAGGTCTGCGCGACCCCGGACAGCACCAGGCTCTCGATGGCGGCCACGTCCCCGGTGAGCCGGGACAGCGTGTCGCCGATGCGCCTGCGGTCGAAGAACCCGCTCGACAGCGTGTGCAGGTGGGCGAAGACCTTGGTGCGCAACCTGTTCAGGAAGTTCTCGCCGATCCACGTCGCCAGGTATTGTCCGCAGAAGTCCAGCGCGCCCGATACCAGTGTTATCAACGCGTACGCCACCGCGATCGCTGGGAAGAGCGAGAAGTTGCGTGGGGCCAGCACGTCGTCGATGAGCACCTTGAACAACCAGATCGCGGCCGCGTCCAGCAGCGGCGATACCAGCAGCAGCACCAGGCTGACCAGCAGCCAGCCGCGGTATTGCCGCGCATCCGGCCAGAAGCGGCGGAAAACCTCGCGCACCCGCAGCGTCGGCGCGCGCTCGACCAGCCCCTCGGTGTCCCGTTCGGCCGGCCGGAACAGCCAGTTCACCAATCCCGGCAACTCCTCACCCCCAATTACAGGCGTAGCTCCCACCCCGGGAGGAGTGGGAGCTACGCGTCTACACGGTCCTGTGGACGTCTAGGACGGTCCTGTGGACGCTAGGGCTCATCAGCAGCCCCAGCCGCCCCAGCCGCCCCAGCCGGAGCCCCAGCCGCCCCAGCCGGAGCCGCCCCAGCCGCCCCAGCCGGAGCCCCAGCCGCCCCAGCCCCAGCCGGAGCCCCAACCGCCCCAGCCGCCCCAGGAGCGGAACCTGTCGAACCTGAACGAGTCCTTGATCTGCATTCCCATCACCATTTTCGGTCGATGCACGTCACGTGCCGGATAACCCTGAGATCCGGCACGCGCTTGCATGCAGCGCATGGAGATTCCAGTCCCCCGCAGACCACCCGAGCAGAACGATCTGGGCCCTGGATCGAACGTGTGCCCGGTGGGAGCTTTGCGAACTGCGGACCGGCCAGAAATCTTTTCTCCTGCGCCGGGCCACTTCGCTGGTGAGTCGGTCTTCCCCAGTAGCCGATGTCATTTGGCACTGACCTCGGCCGGCTCTTTCCTCGATGTGACCGGTTCCCACCCTAAGCGGTCCAACCGGGGAGGACAAGCTGGCTTTCGTGTTGGTTCGGCGGATTTTTTCGCCTTTGCAGACAGCATAGGCGCCGCTCGTGAGGGATCCGGGTATTTAGTCCCGAGCTTTTTCCGTGCTTTGTTTCGGTGTTAGGGGAGTGGGTATTGAGCACGATCCTTTTTAGGTCGCTGGCCGCGCTTTCACATGCGGGAAATGAATCATGGGTATGTTTTCGGCCAACCTGGATTCATTGAGTTGGAAAGTATCGGACGGCGCAGTTGGTGAATAAATTGTCGGCGATCGCGCCCGTCGGATGTGCGCAGTCCTGGCCGGTCAGCCGGCGAATAGGTGCTGGAAGAACGTGGTCAGCGAATTGGCCATTGCGCTGATCGCCGACACCAGCAGGTCGAACCCGGACCGGACGACGTCCGCCGACCCGACCGGGTCTCGGACCAGCAGCGAGCCAAGTACGACGACCACGAGCGCCACGACCACGATCACGGCCTTGCGGTTCATGAGCTCAGCCCCCTGTCCGACCACCCTCGACGCCGACGAGACCCTACCCGGCGGCCACCGGCAGCTCCCCACCCACGTGGGGAAAGCCGATCACATCCGGTCGCCGATCACAACCGGCCGCGCCGGTCGCGCCGGGAGATGGGCCTGGTCAGCCGGAGGCTGACGCGGGAACTGGTCTCCTGGAGCAGCTCCACCCACTCGGCGGGGTCGTGCCGGTACTGCTCGGACTGCCAGCCGACGCTGAGGCTCCCGTAGGGCTCGTGGTACAGGAAGACGGGCACCGCGAGGGTGGCCACGCCGAGGTCGTACTCGCCGACGGTGTAGGCCCAGCCCGCTTCCCGGATCTCGGCGAACTGCTCCTCCAGCACGGCCAGGTCGGTCACGGTGCGTTCGGTGAACCGGGCCAGCGGCCGGTCGGTGAAGATCCTCGACCGCATGTCGTCGGGCAGGAACGCGTAGAAGGACTTGCTGGTCGCGCCGGCGTGTGCGGGGTAGAGCTCGTTGGTCAGCGGGTAGTCCCGCAGCCTGCCGTCGGCGCCTTCCGCGACCACGACGCACCGCATGTGCGCGCTGTCCGGCAGCGCCAGCAGGGCGCTGTGCCCGGTCTCCTCGGCGAGCTCAGCCAGCAGCGGTCGCATCAGGATGTCCAGCGCCCCGGCCTGCTCCCACATCCGGCCGAGGTGCAGCGCCGCCGGGCCGATCCGGTATCGGCGGTTCGCGGTGTCCTGCACCAGGAATCCGCGGTGCGCGAGCGTCGCCAGCAGGCGCTGTGCGATCGAGGTGTGCAGGCCGAACTCGGTGGCCACCTCGGTGACGCCCCATTCCGGCCTGCCGCGGTCGAAGGCGAGCAGCACCTGCAGCGCGCGGTCGGCGGTTTGCGGCAGCCCGGGCGGGGTGCGGGGGTCCGTCTCGAAACCCGACATGACCCCATTTTGCGAATAGCGGGATGACCCTGCCCGCTCGGGGAGCTCTTCCCGGTGGGTGCCGCCGCGGCGTTCGGTGTGCGAGGCTCGGAGAACGACGACGAAGTCGAGTTCCCTGGAGCGCCGATGAGCAGCCCGGAGTATCAGCACCTGCGGACCGAACAGGATGGTCCGACCGTCCGGATCACCATGAACCGCCCCAAGAGCCGCAACTCGCTGTCCGCGGCGCACCTCGCCGAGCTGCGGCAGGCGTTCGAGGCGGCGGCCGAGACGAAGGCGACCGGGATCGTGCTGGCCGGCGCGGGTCCGGTGTTCAGCTCCGGGCACGACTTCGGTGACATGGCCGAGCGCGACCTGGCCGGGATGCGCGAGCTTCTGCGGTTGTGCGAGTCGGTGATGCGCACCATCCATGCGGTTCCGCAGGTGGTGATCGCGCGGGTGCACGGGCTGGCGGTGGCGGCCGGTTGCCAGCTGGTGGCCACCTGCGACCTGGCTGTGGCCGCCGAGTCGGCTGGTTTCGCGCTGCCCGGCGGCAAGGGCGGTTGGTTCTGCCACACGCCGGCGGTGCCGGTGGCCCGCTCCATCGGCCGCAAGCGGCTGATGGAGATGGCGCTCACCGGCGATCCGATCGACGCCGCGACCGCCGAGCGCTGGGGCCTGGTCAACCGGGTGGTGCCCGACGCGGGACTGGACGAGGCCGTCGCGGCGCTGCTGGAGCGAGCGACGCGCGGCAGCAGGCAGGCCAAGGCGGTGGGCAAGCAGACGATCTACGCGCAGCTGGACCGACCGGAGGCCGACGCCTACGCGATCGCCACCGAGGTGATGGTCGCGACCTCGCACGCCCCGGACGCGCGCGAACGGATGCAGTCGTTCCTGGAGAAGCGCGCCCCGGCCTTCGGCGACTGAGCACCGAGCGCGGTCCGCGCAGGCACCATGACTTTCTGCCCTGGACCGATCAGTTGGCGCTGCGAACGATGGTGCTTGACCCGGAGTTCGTGAGGACGTGGTGGTGGATGACACACGTCTCTGCTCCATCTTACGACAGCGTGTGTTCGGCGCTGTCCCTGACGTGTCGAGCGCCCTCGGTGCACAACTGCCAACCATGGAGGTGGCTGCTCGCCGAGCGATCACTGCAGCTGTTCCTGGACCTTTCGCGACTGCCGGAGGAGCTCGATCCGGCGGGGCGTGCGCAGGTGATCAGCTGCGGTGCCGCACTGCACTACGTGCGGGTCGCGTTCGCCGCGCTCGGGTGGCGGGCGTTGGTACACCGCCTGCCGAACCCGGCCCAGCCCGGACACCTGGCGTCGATCCAGTTCAGCCCGCGCGATCACGTCTCCCCGGAGATGGTCGCGCTCGCCGGTGTCGCGGGTCAGCGGCGCACCGCGCGGTGTTCATTCCGCGCGGAGCCGGTTCCGCCGGAGTTGTTGACGGCCCTGCGGGCCGCGGCCGAGACGGAGCACGGCGTCCTGGTGCGGGCCGCTGAGCACCGCTCGCTCCTGGTCGACGCCCTGCGGGGAGCCGGGCAATACCGGGAAACCCCCGGATACCAGAAGGCGATCGCCGATCTGGACGATCCCGAACCGGCGGTTCCGGTGCTGACCGACGAAGCGGTGCTCGCGGTGCTGGCCACCCGCGGCGACCGCGTCGACAGCTGGCTGGCGGTGGGGGAGGCGCTCAGTGCGGTCCTGCTGGCGGCGGCGCGGGAGGGACTGGTCACTTGCCCGCTGAACCAGTTGGGCGAGGTAGCCGAGGAGCGGGAACGGGTCCGGGCGGCGGTCCTCGGCGGTGCGGGGCATCCCCAGTTGGTGCTACGCCTGGGCTGGCCGGCTTCGGATGAGCCGCTGCCGATGATGCCGCGCCGGGTGCTGGCGGACTCGATGGAACTGCTGCCGCCGCGCCGTTGATCGTGCACAGTAGAGCTCTACTGTGGACTTCCAATGGTCACCGGGGACGCCCGTTCAGGAGGCTTGGCGCGTGCAGGACAACGGGTTTCGAGCAGGCCCAGCAGACGCGAAATCGGTGCGCCGCTGGCGGCGCCGGCTCGCCGGCGAGCATGAGGAGGCCAAGGTCTACCGGGAACTGGCCGCCCGGCGCTCCGGCGAGGAGCGGGAGATCCTGCTGGGGCTCGCCGAGGCCGAGGAACGACACGCCGCCTACTGGGAAGAACTGCTCGGCGACGAGGTCGGTCCGAAGCGGCGCGGCCAGTTCCGGATGCGGCTGCTGGTGTTCCTCGCCCGCCGTTTCGGTTCGGTCTTCGTGCTCGCCCTGGCGCAGCGTGCAGAAAGCCGCACACCGTACCGCTCCGACCGCGACGCGCCCCCGGCGATGGCGGCCGACGAGCGGATCCACGAAGAGGTCGTGCGGGCCCTCGCAGCGCGCGGGCGGGCCCGCGTTTCGGGAACTTTCCGCGCGGCGGTGTTCGGCGCCAACGACGGTCTGGTCAGCAACTTGGCGCTGGTGCTGGGCGTCATCGGCGGGAACGTACCGACCTCGACCGTGCTGCTGACCGGCTTGGCGGGGCTGCTCGCCGGCGCCCTGTCGATGGGGGCCGGCGAGTACATCTCGGTGCGCTCCCAGCGGGAACTGCTGGCCGCGGCCGCCCCGAATCCCGACGCCCGCGCGGTGGTGCCCTACCTTGACGTCGATGCGAACGAACTCGCGCTGGTTTACCGGGCCCGGGGGATGTCCGCCGACGAAGCCCAGCGCCGCGCGGACGCCCTGCTGCGCGATCCCAAACCGCCGGTGCCGCCCGAAAAGCCCGCCGACGACCACGAGATCGTCGGCACCGGCACGAAGGCGGCGCTGTCCAGCTTCGCCTTCTTCGCCTCCGGCGCGCTGGTCCCGGTGCTGCCGTTCGCGTTCGGTCTCACCGGCGGCCTCGCCGTCCTCATCGCCGTCGTGCTCGTGGGCCTCGCGCTGATGCTCACCGGCGCCGTCGTCGGCGTGCTCTCCGGCGCCGCGCCGCTGCCCCGCGCCTCGCGGCAGCTCGCCATCGGCGCGGGAGCAGCGGCAGTGACCTACCTGCTCGGGTTGATCTTCGGCGCGACCGCCGGGTGAGCGGTCACCGGTCCAGCCGGGCCATCCCGGCGGGCGTGTAGCGCTCGCCGGCGGCGGCACCGGGCGGGAACAGCTCGGACAGCTCGGCCACCACCGCCGGGTCCAGCTCGGTCGTGGCGGCGTGGATGTTGGCCTGCACCCGCTCGATGCGGCGGCTGCCCGGGATCGGCACGACGTCCTCGCCCTGGGCCAGCAGCCAGGCCAGCGCGAGTTGCGCCGGGGTGAGTCCCAGCGCCTCCGCCCGCTCCCGCAGCGGCCGGGTCAGCTCGATGTTGCGGCGCAGGCTCTCCTCCTCGAAGCGTGGGTAACGCTTCTTGCGCACTTCGAGGTTCTCCACGTCCGAGACGCTGCTGAACGCACCGGTCAGCACGCCGCGGCCCAGTGGCGAGTATGCGATGAGCGCGACGCCGAGCTCCCGCAGCGCGGGCAGCAGCTCGGCCTCCGGGTCGCGGGTGAACAGCGAGTACTCCTGCTGCACCGCCGCGATCGGGTGCGCCGAATGGGCGCGGCGCAGGGTTTCGGCGCTGATCTCGGACAGGCCGAGGTGCCGTACCTTGCCGGCCTGCACCAGCTCGGCCATCGCCCCGACCGTTTCCTCGATCGGCGTGGCCGGGTCGAGCCGGTGCAGGTAGTAGAGGTCGATGTGGTCCGTGCCGAGCCGGGCGAGGCTGGCCTCGACCGCCTGGCGCACGTACTCGGGGCGGCCGCCGCCGATGTCTTTGTTGGCGCCGAATTTGGTGGCCAGCACGACCTCGTCGCGGCGCTTCGCGAGCAGGCCGCTGATCAGCTCCTCGTTGTGCCCTTCGCCGTAGGCGTCGGCGGTGTCCAGGAAGTCGACCCCGAGGTCGAGCAGCTGGTTCAGCAGGCGGGCCGACTCCGCGTCGTCGGCGGCGCCGTACACCCCGGACAGGCCCATCGCGCCGTAGCCGATGGCGCTCACCAGTGGGCCGCTGCGACCCAGTCGACGACGGGGCAGGGACGGTTGCGACACGTGCGCTCCGATCAATGTGGTTGGCTTTCGGTCCTGCTCCCAGCCTAGTCGTGCCCGGTCGGCCGGCTCAGCATCTGGACCGACCACAAAGGACGGTCGAAGTCGGCGCGCTCCCGCCTTTACCTGCGGTGTGGTCTGGTCGAGACTCGGAGCTTCGAGTGCGAGCGAGGAGAACGTGGCATGACGGAGCTGGCTGACCTCACGGCCGTGGATCTGGCAGCGGCGTACCAGGCGAGCGAGATCTCGCCGGTCGAAGTCGTGGATGCCGTGCTGGAGCGCATCGATTCCTACGAGCCCAAACTGTGCGCCCTCTACGCGCCGGACCCCGAAGGTGCGCGCGCTGCAGCGCAGGCGTCGGAACAGCGTTGGCGTGCCGGTACCCCGGCGGGGCCGGTCGACGGGGTTCCGGTGACGGTCAAGGAGAACATCGCGACGAGGGGTACGCCCGTGCCGCAGGGCACCGCGGCCACCGAGTTGTCCCCGGCTGGCGAAGACGCCCCCGCCGCGGCGCGTCTGCGGGAGAGCGGCGCGGTGATCTTCGCCAAGACGACCATGCCCGATTACGGCATGCTCTCCTCGGGAGCGTCGAGCTTCCACCACCTCTCCCGCAACCCCTGGGACCTGGGCCGCACCCCCGGCGGTTCGAGTGCCGGGGCGGGCGCGGCGGCCGCCGCTGGATACGGACCGCTGCACGTGGGCACCGACATCGGCGGCTCGGTACGGCTGCCCGCCGGGTGGTGCGGGGTGGTCGGGCTCAAACCCAGCTTCGGCCGGATCCCGGTCGCCCCGCCGTACCCGGGCCGGGTCATCGGCCCGCTGACCCGCACGGTCGCGGACACCGCGCTGCTGACGTCGGTGCTTTCGGCCCCGGACGCGCGCGACCACACGGCGCTGCCCCCGGCCGGTGTCGACTGGACGCAACTTGACTGCGACGTCTCCGGGCTGCGCATCGCCCTGTTGCTCGACCAGCGCGTGGGGCTGCCCGTCGAACCGGCGGTCACCGCCGCCGTGACCGCCGCGGCGCAGCTCTTCGAGTCGGCCGGGGCCGTGGTGGAACCGATCGACCCGTTCCTGTCCCGCGAGATGCTCGACGGCATGGACCGGTTCTGGCGGTTCCGGTCCTGGACCGACATCTCGGCCCTGCCCGCGGAGCGCCGCGCCAAGATCCTGCCGGGCATCGCGCAGTGGGCGACCAGCGCGAAGAACGTCTCGGCCGCCGACGTCTTCCACGGCTTCAGCCAGATGGATGCGATCTCGGTGGCCGCCAACCGGGAGGCCCGCGACTTCGACTTCGTGCTGTCCCCGGTGGCGCCGATGCCGGCGTTTCCCGCTGAGCAGGCCTACCCGACCGGCGACCCGATGCGCGCGATGGAGCACATCGCGTTCACGCTGCCCTACAACATGTCCGGCCAGCCGGCCGTGTCGGTCAACTGCGGCTGGAGCCCGGAGGGCCTGCCGATCGGACTGCAGATCGCGGGCAAGCGCTTCGACGACCTGGGGGTGCTTCGCCTGGCCCGGGCTTTCGAGCAGCTCCGCCCCGCGCAGCGCCCCTGGCCGAGGTTGTGATCACCAGGTGTGCGGGTCGTCGCCCCAGCGCTCGGGGATTCCGGCGGTGGCCAGGTCGATGGCTTCCTCCACGAGCTCGACCAGTCGCTCCAGGTCTCGGCCCGGGTCGGCGCACATCGCCTCCAAGCCGATGCGCAGCGCGCCCCAGACCATCCCGACCAGCACCCGCGGCCGCATGTCCCGGGCCGGGTCGACGCCTTGCCTCGTGGCGATCTCCGCGGTCAGCCGCTCCTCGCTGCCGGCCGCTCGGCGGAGGTTGCCCGCCAGCAGCGGCGGAGTCTTGTTGATCAGGTGCTGGACGTGGAGGAACCGGCGGACGTCGTCGGAGGCCGATTCGCGGATCATGCCCAGCACTGCGTGCCGCAGGGCGGTCAGCGGCGGATCGTCGGCGGGCCGGGCGGCAAGGGCGTCGAGCACGAGGTCGTCGAACTCGGCGCCCTTGGCCAGGGCCACGTCCTCCTTGCCGGCGAAGTAGCGGAAGAACGTGCGTGACGAGATTTCCACCTCGGCGGCGATCTCGTCGATGGTGGTCGCGTCGTAGCCCTTCGCCAGGAACAGGTCCAGGCCCGCGTCGATCAGGGCGGCCCGCGTGCGCTGCTTCTTGCGGGCGCGCAGGCCACCATGGTCGGTCGGGACGGTCATGCCACTCATTGTGCCAGACCGCGACATAAGTCATGTCACGACAATTGGCATCGACTGACATTTTCTGTAGTGTCGGTCCCGACCGCATCCGTGAAGGAGTTGCAGATGAACAAGGGCCTGGAAATCCGCCTCGCGTCCCGCCCCAAGGGCTGGCCGACGCCGGAGAACTTCGACATCGTCGAGGTCGATGCACCGCAGCCCGGCGACGGCGAGCTGCTGGTCCGCAACCTGTGGATGAGCGTCGACCCGTACATGCGTGGCCGGATGAACGCGGGCAAGTCCTACGTCCCGCCCTTCGAGGTTGGCAAGGCGCTGCAGGGCGGCGCGGTCGGCGAGGTCGTCGCCTCGAACGCCGAGGGTTTCCAGCCCGGTGACCTCGTGCTGCACAACTTCGGCTGGCGCGACTACGCGGCGTTCGACGCCAAGCGCGCCGTCAAGGTCGACCCGCAGGCGGCTCCGCCGAGCGCCTACCTCTACGTGCTCGGCATGCCCGGCATGACCGCGTACGTCGGGCTCGTCGACGTCGCCGAGCAGAAGGAAGGCGACGTCGTGTTCGTCTCCGGTGCGGCCGGAGCGGTGGGTTCGCTGGCCGGCCAGATCGCCAAGCTTCGCGGCGCGTCCCGGGTCATCGGCAGCGCCGGATCCGCGGAGAAGGTCCGCTACCTGCTGGACGAGGTCGGCTTCGACGCCGCGTTCAACTACCACGACGGCCCGGTCGCCGAGCAGCTCAAGGCCGCCGCGCCCGACGGCATCGACGTCTACTTCGATAACGTCGGCGGCGAGCACCTGGAGGCCGCGATCGGCTCGCTCAATGACTTCGGCCGGGTCGCCGAGTGCGGCATGATCTCGCAGTACAACAACGCGGAGCCGAAGCCCGGCCCGAACAATTTGGTCATGCTGGTCTCCAAGCGGCTGAAGCTGCAGGGCTTCATCGTCGGCGACCGCGCGCACCTCAAGGACCAGTTCTTCGCGGAGGTCGGGGGCTGGCTGCGCGATGGCAAGATCAACTACCGGGAGACGGTCGTCGAGGGCCTGCGCAACGCCCCGGACGCTTTCCTCGGCCTCATGCGCGGCGAGAACACCGGCAAGATGCTGGTGAAGATCGCCTAATGGGAGCTACCGGGTCGGCCACCGGGCAGACTCGGGTCCGGTAGCGGCCAGTGAGTGAGCACTCTCGTCGCCAGGCATTCGATGCCTAAGGTCAGACCGTGCCCCCGCTGGTCGTGGGGAGGACGTGACCACTGATGGGGTGACGTGCCCGCCGAAGGCTGGCGTGAGCACTGGACCATTAGGCCGCCGGTGTTCCTCTTCCGCGCTGCTCAGGACACGATGCTGACCGTGTGGAGGGTATGTGTTGTTCGTCGGAGATGACTGGGCTGAAGATCACCACGATGTCGAGGTGCAGGATGAGACGGGTCGGCGGCTGGGTCGGGCTCGGCTGCCGGAGGGCGTGACCGGGGTTGCCCGGCTGCACGCGCTGATCGGTGAGCATCTGCCCGAGGGCGCCGAGCCTGACCAGGTCGTGATCGGGATTGAGACTGATCGAGGTCCATGGGTCCAGGCGCTGATCGCGGCCGGGTACACGGTGTATGCGATCAACCCGCGGCAGGTGGCGCGCTATCGGGAGCGGCACGGCACCTCGGGCGCCAAAAGCGACGCCGGGGACGCGCACGCCCTGGCCGACATGGTGCGCACCGACCGTCATCAGTTACGCGCGGTCGCCGGTGACACCGAGCAGGCCCAGGCCGTGAAGGTGGTGGCGCGGGCGCACCAGACGCTGATCTGGGACCGGCACCGGCACATGCTGCGGCTACGCACCGCGCTGCGCGAGTTCTTCCCCGCCGCGCTGGAAGCCTTCGACGATCTCCTCGCCCCGGATGCACTGGAACTCCTTGGCCGGGCACCGGACCCGGACCAGGCGGCCAGGGTGTCACGCGCGCAGATCACGGGCGCGCTCAAGCGGGCCCGGCGCCGCAACGTGGACGAGAAGACCACCGCGATCCAGACCGCGCTGCACACTGAACACCTGACCCAGCCGCCGGCCGTGGCCGCCGCCTACGCGGTGACGGTGCGGTCCCTGGTTAGCGTGATCACTGCCTTCAACACCGAGATCGCCGCCGTGCAAGAGCAGGTGCAGGCGTGTTTTGGCCGAGCCCGGGACGCTGAGATCTACCTGTCCCAGCCCGGCATGGGACAGATCCTCGGGGCCCGGGCCCTCGGCGAGTTCGGCGACGACGCCGACCGCTACGCGAGCGCGAAGAACCGGAAGAACTACGCCGGCACCAGCCCGATCACCCGCCAGTCCGGTAAGAAGAAGACCGTGCTGGCCCGCTTCGTCCACAACGACCGGCTCGTCGACGCCCTGCACCAGCAGGCCTTCTGCGCCCTCCGCGCCTCACCCGGCGCCCGCGCCTACTACGACGAGCTCCGCGGCCGCGGCATGAACCACCACGCCGCCTTACGCCAGCTGTCCAACCGACTCGTCGGCATCCTGCACGGCTGCCTCAAGACCCGGAGCACCTACGACGAACACACCGCCTGGGCACACCACAACCGAGACCAGCAAGCCGCCGCTTGACAAACAAAATCATGGGGTGTCTGACCTGGACTACCGGCGGCTCGCGACGAAGGTCTCGATGCCGTCGAGGATCCGCTGCAGGCCGAACTCGAAGGCGTGCTCCGGGTTGTGCGCCGAGCCGTGGGCCTCGCCCGCGGCGGCGCCGACGCGGGCGGCGGTCGGGTAGCGCTGCGGGTCGAGGAGCCGGCCGAGCAGCGGGGCGTGCGCACGCCACCATTGCTCGTCGGTCATCCCGCTGCGTCGCTCGACCTGCGCCATCTCCACCGAGCGGCGGGCGGCGGCCTCGGTGTGCCCCAGCACCAGGCTCAGCACGGAGTCCATCTCGACCTCGGCGAGCCCCAGCTCCGCGACCGCGCCCAGCTCGTAGTCGTACTTGGCGATCGCGTTCGGCCCCACCACCGCGCGCCCGGCCGCGACCTGCAGCATCCACGGATGCTGGTGGTACAGCGCCCAGTTCTCCCGGGCGATCTGCGCCACCCTGCCGCGCCAGTCCGATTCGGGTTCGGGGCGGGCGGTCTCGCCGTAGACCGTGTCGAGCATGACGTCGATCAGCTCTGCCTTGCCCGGCACGTACGTGTACAGCGACATGGTGCCGACGCCGAGGTGGTCGGCGACCCGGCGCATGGAAAGCGCGGCGAGCCCGTCGGCGTCGGCGATCTCGATCCCGGCCCGCACGATGCGGTCCACGCCGAGGTCGGTACGTCCCTTTCGGCCGCTGCCCGGCCCGTCGTGGGTCCGCCACAGCAGCGCCAGGCTGCGCGCCGGATCACCGCCGCCGCTGTACTCGGTCGCCATCGCACCCGCCTCCGTACTCCGTACGCCTAGATCGTAGGAGAGCGGTCGGCGCCCGCCTCGGGGTGGACGGCGGTCACTCGGCAGGATGCGAGTGCAACCACTCCGCCCAGGTGATCTTGCCGCGGCGACCGCCCGGGCAGGTCATGTCGGTGGCGATGCGGCGCAGCCGATGCGGCGCCGGGAACCCCAGCACCCGGCGGTCGCTGCCGCGGGCGCGCTGCCAGGTCCGCAGCGCATCACGGAGGGTGAGCACCTCCGGGCCACCGAAGTCCTCGCGCCGCTGCCCGGCACCGTCGCGGATGCATTCGACGAGGTAATCGGCGAAGTCGCTGGCGTCGACAGGCTGCGTGGGCAGCGCGCCCGGCAGCGGCAGCACCGGCAGCCGGGAAGCCCGGTTGAACATCCGGTCCAGCAGCCAGTGGAACTGGGTCGCGCGCACGATCGACCACGGCACGTCAGCGACGCTGACCAGCTCTTCTGCGGTGTGCTTCAGCCGCAGGTACGGCATGGCCGGCCGGTCCACGCCGACGATCGAGACGTACAGGAAGTGCCGGACCCGGGCCGCGGTGGCAGCTTCGAGCAACCGGCTGGTGCCGTCGACGTCCACGTCGGGCGGGCTGCGCCAGAAGTCGACCGGGTGCATGAAACCCCGCTGCGCGGCCGGGGAATACGTCGCCGCGTGCACCACGGTGTGCGCGGCGGCCACCGCCTCGGCGACACCTTCTCCGGTGGTGAGGTCGCCCCGCACCCACTCCACTTCGGGGTCGGTGCCGGGGCGGCGAGTCAGGACCCGCACCCGGTGCGTGGTCTTGAGCAGGCGCACCAGCTCGCGCCCGAGGTGTCCGGTTCCGCCGGTGATCGCGACTATGTCCATGTCGGCACCCCCTGGATCAACTGTCCCACCGGGGTGCCGGGGTCGCGAAGGCTAGCGGTTCAGACCCGTGATGCCGTCGATGACGCTACCCAGCTCCGGCAGCAGGCCCGGGCGCGTCGGCTTGGAGCTGCTCGGCGGGGTCGGCTCCGGCTCGGACTGCGAAGGCGGGGCCGACTCGCTCGGCTGCTCCGACGGCTGCGTGGTCTGGGTCGGCTCGGAGGACTGGGTCGGCTCCGGCTGCGAGGACTCCGCGGGGGTCGAGGTCCGGGAAGTCGGCTTCGGCGCCTTCGTGGTTTCCGGTGTCTCGGTCTGCGCGGGTCGCTTGGTGGTCGTCGGCGCGGTGCCGGTGGTGGCCGGCCCAGGCCCGGGGGTCTCGCTGGCGACCAGCCGCGGCTCCGGCGTCGGGGCGGTCAAGTCCGGGACGGTGGGAGTGATCTGCGGCACGAGGAACTTCGCCCCGGACTGGGCGGCGGCCACCTGCGGAGCCGGTTCCGGGGCTGCCTGCGGCGCGTCGGTGCGGTGGTAGGCGCTGCTGACCGCGATCACGGTGAGGAACACCGCGACCGCGTAGCCGATCACCCGCGGGGGAGTGGCGTGCTGCCACGTCTTGGGTTCCACCCGCCGGTGGCGGCCCCGAGTGCGGGCTCGCGGCAACGACGACTTACCCATTGCTGTCACCCCACCTGTCGGCCGTATGGTCTGCTCGCGACGCCGCCGTTCACTCGAACGAGTGAATGCGGCCGGTCGAACCCTACGACACTGCGGGTCCGGGTCGCCAGCCCCCCGGTCCGACGGGGATTACAAGATCATCACCGGTGGGCGGGGGTGCGGCCGCCCGGCGGACCAGAACGGCCCCGCCGCAGGCGAGGCCGGAGTCCATTCTGGACGATCAGCGGTGGCCGATCAGGCGGATCTCCCGCCGCAACTGCGCCACCGCATCCTTCAGGCCGTGGCCCGACGACTCCTTGCCGTCCAGCACATCGGTGAACATGACAACACCCAAGATCAGCACGAACAGCAAGGCCACAACGACGACGAACATGTTACTCACCCCTTCTGCCCAGAACATCGATCAAGGGCGCCGTTCGTTACTGGCTATCCGGCAGATGTGTCGCGGGACGCACGCGGTGGAGGGGACGGGTGCGGGCGCCGAGGCGCGCCGCCCATAGGATTGCGCCGTTGTCCAGGACCGGCCGAACGGACGGCTCCGGCCAAAACCCGCGAAGACTAGCCTGGAGAAATGGCGAAGAACCGGCCCAATCCAGCGCAATGGGTCTGGTACGCCTTCGGTGGCAGGCTTCCCGACCGGTGCGCCGAGTGGGTGTTGCACGACGTCACCTGCCCGACCTGGGTGCTGCGGCACCTCGCCCGCGCCCTCACCCAGCTGGCGCCGTTCTGCCTCCTGGTGCTGCTGCCCGGTCCGCTGTGGATCAGGCTGGTCTCGATCCTGCTGGGCTTGCTGGTCGGACTGTTCTACTCGGTCTGCTACCTGGGCGAGACGGCCGAACACCGCGCCATCAAACACGGTTTCGCGCCGGGTGTCGCGCGCGAGACCAGGGAGCTGCGCCGGGACGTGAACCGGGCGGCGAGGCACGGCGTCGACTACCGGCCGTGGTGGGAATAGCGGATAGCGGCGGATGAACCAGCGCGACCCGGCGTTGGCCGACACCGAAATAGCCGTGTACTGGACGGATCGCGCCGACCGGCCGACGTCGCTGGGACCGCTGCCCGGCAATGACCGGGCGGACCTCTTGGTGGCGGGCGGCGTAACCCTCCTCGACAGTCCCGGCATCGGCCTCGGCAGCTGAGCGAACGGCCCGTTTGTCTCGTCTACGAGCCTGTTGCGTTTTCGGCGAAAACGGCTGAACCGAAGTACCAAATCAGTCTCGATCGCCGCCGTTTGTCCGCCAGTGGCCATCTCAGCCGTGATCGATCGATCACGGTCCGTGGTGGGCGTAATTTTGCAACAGGCTCCTACCGGAGTCAACGGGCCGTTCGCCTCGGTCCTACGCGTCGGGCTCGATCCAGTCTCGGTCGCCGTCTTGTAGCCAGTCGCTGATGCTGCTCAGCTTCGAACCGAGCACGTCGGCCTGTTCTGGGCCGATCAGGATGTGCCGCCCGGCCGAATCGGTGACGCGCACTTCGGGAATCCGCAGTGCGACGGTGACCGGCCCCTTGCCGGCCTGCGCCGGAATGTGCCAGGACTTTTCCGTGGCGGTCTCGGACGTGATCCGCAGTTCTAGTTCGGTCCGCTTCCGTGCGAGCTCGCCGCTCATACCCTCTCCCGAATTGATCTCATGTTTGCCCTGGTCGTGGGCCTGATGCAGTGAAGCTCGCATGATGCAATGCCTGCAAGCAATCATCCGATCAGGTCATTGTGGACGGTCCGCTGGCTTCGAGATCCTGATCAAAACAACGCTTCGCAGGAGGTTGCCATGCCGGGAAACCGCCATACGTCAGTACGTTCTCGTCAGATAGCAAACGAATTGCGGCGATATCGGGAGAAAGCGGGGCTCAGCTGCACTGAAGCAGGTGCCAAGCTGGGGGTGTCCGGTAGCAAGATCAGCCGCATCGAGACCGGCGTCAGCGGCCTGCAGATCGAGGACGTGGCGGCACTGCTCGGGCTCTACCACGTCCCGGCTGCGGAACGGCACACGTTGGTCGAGTTGGCCAAGAGTGCCGACCAGAAGGGCTGGTGGGAACGGCAAACAGGCTTGCCGCAGAACTGGAAGAACCTCATGGAGTTCGAAGCCAAGGCAAGCCGCCTCCAGGCCTTCGAGACGACGTTCGTCCCAGGACTGCTACAGACGCCCGAGTATTGCAGGGCGATCATCCAAGGCATCGACGCCACGTTGACCGAGGACGAGCTCGACCAGCTCGTCGCGGCGCGAATGGCGCGTCAGATCGTTCTCAGCAGGAGCCGAGCGCCGCAATTCCTTGCTGTGATGGACGAAACCGTTCTGCGTAGGCCTATCGGTGGGTCTGGTGTCATGAAGCGGCAGTTGCAGCACCTGTTGAACGTTGCAGATGCGAGCAATGTCAACCTTCTCGTGGTCCCTGTGTCGGCAGGTGCCTATGTCGGTCTGCACGGCCCCTTCTTGGTGCTTGAGTTCGATGAGGAGCCTGACATTGTCTACGTGGGCAATCACTACACCGAGCTGTTTCTGGAGGAAGATCAGGACTTGGCTTCCTACCGCCTAGCGTTGAGGAATATCCTCCATGCGGCCCTTGCATCGGGCGCAACGGGCGATCTGATCAGCAATATCACCGCTGAACACTGACCACACGAGGAGCGTGGATGCCTGCGCTGGAGTTGACCAATGCCGACTGGCGCAAGAGCAGCCGGAGTGGGGCGAACGCCAACTGTGTCGAGGTCGCGTTCCTTGACGCCGGGTGGCAGAAGAGCAGCTACAGCACCGCAGCTGCCAACTGTGTCGAGGTTGCGTTCGCTGGGCCTGCGGTCGGGGTGCGGGACTCAAAGGACCTCGGCGGGGCCGTGCTGGCCTTCCCAGCCGATCGGTGGTCTCGGTTCGTCGAGTCGCTGCGCTGAGGGTGGGCGATGGATCTTCTTTCTGTGTTGCCTGCGTTCCTGCTTGCCGTCGTGCTGATCTCGGCTGCGCCCGACACGGACGCGGTGACGCACGTGGTGCGTCGTGCTGGTGAGATAGGTGGTGCAGTCTGCCGTCGGCTACTTGGAGGAATGGCATGGGCAAGGTCACGGCCAGCGCGGAGCGCCGGACCGGCGCATCCGCGGAGCAGGTGCGGACGATTATCGCCGACTACGCGCAAAGCAGGCCGAAGATCCTGACCGAGCATTACCGGGACTACGCGGTCGTCGAAGGCGGCACGGGTGCGGGAACGATCGCGACCTGGAAGCTCCAGGCGACCTCCAAGCGCGTGCGCGACGTCAAGGCCGTCGTAAGCGAGCTGGAATCCGGCAAGCTCGTCGAGACCGACGCGAACTCCAGCATGGTGACCACGTGGACGGTGCGCGAGGAGAACGACGGCTGCCTCGTGCGGATCGAGACCACGTGGGAAGGCGCGACGGGAATCGGCGGATTCTTCGAGCGGACTTTCGCCCCGGGCGGCCTCAAGCGCATCTATTCCGAAGTCCTGGACAACCTGGACGCGCTCGCCAAGCAATCGTGACAGCGGTGCAGTGCTCACCGCGCCTAGGCGGGCCTAGGCGCGGTGAGCACGACACACCGGCGCTTCGCCTGTTCGAAGGAATTCAGGTGGCGGGGTGCCGGTGCCTTTCTGGCATCTTCGCTCGCCGCACCGCGTGTCCCGATCGCGTCGCGCTCGAACGGGAACTCTGGGTAACCGCTTGATCATTGCGCGTGGTGGCCGCTGGTCATACCTTCAGTGAGCGGGCCGACCGGCTCGTCATGGTCGCCCTCCGGACGTCGTCTTAGAGGGCATCACGGACCGAAGGGGTGCAGCGCAACCATGCCCAACATCGTTCGTGCGGCGCTGGTCCAGGCGAAGTGGACCGGCGACACCGCCTCGATGGTCGACCAGCACGAGAAGCACGCCCGCGCCGCTGCCGAACAGGGCGCCGGGATCATCGGCTTCCAGGAGGTCTTCAACGCCCCGTACTTCTGCCAGGTGCAGGAGGCGGAGCACTACCGCTGGGCGGAGCCGGTGCCGGACGGCCCGACCACGCAGCGGATGTGCGCGCTGGCGCGGGAACTCGGCATGGTCGTCGTCGTGCCGGTCTACGAGATCGACGGCCCCGGCTTCTACTACAACACCGCCGCCGTGATCGACGCCGACGGCAGCTACCTCGGCAAGTACCGCAAGCACCACCTGCCGCACCTGCCCGGGTTCTGGGAGAAGTACTACTTCCGTCCCGGCAACCTCGGCTGGCCGGTCTTCAACACCGCGGTCGGCCGGGTCGGCGTCTACATCTGCTACGACCGGCATTTCCCGGAGGGCTGGCGGGCGCTCGGGCTGGCCGGCGCGCAGCTGGTCTACAACCCGTCGGCGACCAGCCGCGGCCTCTCCTCCTACCTGTGGAAGCTCGAACAGCCGGCCGCCGCGGTCGCCAACGAGTACTTCATCGCGGCGATCAACCGGGTCGGCGTCGAGGAGTACGGCGACAACGACTTCTACGGCACCAGCTACTTCGTCGACCCGTACGGGCAGTTCGTCGGCGAGCCCGCCAGCGGCGCCGACGAGGAACTTGTGGTGCGCGACCTCGACTTCGACCTGATCGACGAGGTCCGCCAGAAGTGGGCGTTCTACCGCGACCGGCGCCCCGACGCCTACAGCCTGCTGACCGAGCCGTGAGGGGAGCGACGATGACGAGCACGCACTCCGAGCTGACCAAGCGGCATCGCGCGGTGCTGCCGGACTGGCTCGCGCTGTACTACGAGGAGCCGATCGACATAGAGCGCGGCGAGGGTCGGCACGTCTGGGACGTCGAGGGCAACCGGTACCTGGACTTCTTCGGCGGCATCCTCACCACGATGACGGCGCACGCGCTGCCCGAGGTGACCGCGGCGGTCAGCGCGCAGGCCGGCCGGATCCTGCACACCTCGACGCTGTACCTCAACCGCCCGATGATCGAGCTCGCGGAGCGGGTCGCGGAGCTGTCCGGCATCGAGGATCCGCGGGTGTTCTTCACGACCAGCGGCACCGAGGCCAACGACACCGCGCTGCTGCTGGCCACCGGCTACCGCGCCTCGAACCAGGTGCTGGCGCTGCGCAACAGCTACCACGGCAGGTCGTTCTCGGCGCTGGCGGTGACCGGCAACCGCGGCTGGTCGCCGACGAGCCTGTCCCCGGTGCAGACGGCGTACGTGCACGGCAGCCGCCGGCGCGGCACCCCGCTCGCCGACCTGCCGGACGAGGAGTTCACCGCCGCGTGCGTGTCCGATCTGGAGGACGTGCTCGGGCAGTTGCACGGCAACGTCGCCTGCCTGATCGCCGAACCCATCCAGGGCGTCGGCGGGTTCGCCACCCCGCCGGACGGATTGTTCGCGCGGTTCAAGGAGGTCCTCGACCGGCACGGCATCCTGTGGATCAGCGACGAAGTGCAGACCGGGTGGGGGAGGACCGGCGAGCACTTCTGGGGCTGGCAGGCGCACGACGCCAACGGGTCGCCGGACATCGTCACCTTCGCCAAGGGCATCGGCAACGGCCTTTCGGTCGGTGGCGTCATCGCCCGCGCCGAGATCATGAACAGCGTCCGGACGAACTCGATCTCCACCTTCGGCGGCAGCCCGATCACCGCCGCCGGGGCGCTGGCCAACCTCGAGCACCTCCTCGCCAACGACCTGCAGAGCAACGCCGCGCGCGTTGGTGCGGTCCTGCGCGAGAAGCTAGACGCAGCGCTCGGCCGGGTCCCTGCGGTCGTCGACGTGCGGGGCAAAGGCCTGATGATCGGCGTCGAGCTGGCGCACGCCGACGGAACGTCCGCGCCGGAGATCGCCGCCGAGGTGCTCGAATCGGCCCGGCGGCGTGGCGTGCTCATCGGCAAGGGCGGACTGGACGGCAACGTGCTGCGCATCGCCCCGCCGCTGAGCCTCACCGAGGCCGAGGCGCGCGAGGGCGGCCGGATCCTGCTGGCGGCGCTGGAGGAGGCGGGGCGGCGATGAGCCGGACGATCATCCGCGGTGGCCTGGTGATCACCGCGACTGAAGAGACCCGAGCGGACGTGCTCGTCGGCGGCGAACAGGTCGCCGCGATCGCAGCGCCCGCCGTCGCCGAGCAGTGGGTGTCCACTGCGGACACTGTGATCGACGCGTCCGGGCACTACGTCATCCCGGGCGGCGTGGACGGGCACACGCACATGCAGATGCCCTTCGGCGGGACGTTCGCCTCGGACACGTTCGAGACCGGGACCCGGGCCGCTGCGTGGGGCGGTACCACCACGATCGTCGACTTCGCGATCCAGCCGGTCGGCGGCTCCCTGCGCGAGGGCCTGGATGCTTGGCACGCCAAGGCCGATGGGCAGTGCGCGATCGACTACGGCTTCCACATGATCCTCTCCGACGTCGGCGACGAGGCGCTGAAGGAGATGGACGTGCTGGTCGCCGAGGGGATCACCAGCTTCAAGATGTTCATGGCCTATCCCGGCGTGTTCTACAGCGACGACGGGCGGATCCTGCGCGCCATGCAGCAGGCCGCCGACAACGGCGCGCTGACGATGATGCACGCCGAGAACGGCATCGCCATCGACGTGCTGGTGCAGCAGGCGCTGGCAGCCGGGCGCACTGACCCGAAGTTCCACGGGCAGGTCCGGCACCCGCTGCTGGAGGCCGAAGCGACGCACCGGGCGATCCAGCTGTCCAGAGTCGCCGGTGCGCCGTTGTACGTCGTGCACGTCTCCGCCGCCGAGGCCGTCGCGGAGATCACCCGGGCCCGCGACAACGGGCTCAACGTCTTCGGCGAAACCTGCCCGCAGTACCTGTTCCTCACCACCGACGACCTGGCGCGGCCGGAGTTCGAAGGCGCGAAGTACGTCTGCTCGACACCGCTGCGGCGGGGCGAACACCAGGCGGACCTCTGGCAGGCGCTGCGCACCAACGACCTCTCCGTGGTGTCGACCGACCACTGCCCGTTCTGCTTCAAGGACCAGAAGGAACTCGGCCGCGGCGACTTCTCGAAGATCCCCAACGGCATCCCGGGCGTGGAGAACCGGATCGACCTGCTGCACCAGGCCGTGGTGGAGGGGCGCATCAGCCGCCGCCGGTGGATCGAGCTGGCCTGCACCACCCCGGCCCGGATGTTCGGCCTGCACCCGCGCAAGGGCACCATCGCGCCCGGCGGCGACGCGGACATCGTGATCTACGACCCGCGCGCCGAGCAGGTGCTCTCGGCCGAGACGCACCACATGAACGTCGACTACAACGCCTACGAGGGCAAGCGGATCACCGGACAGGTCCGCACCGTGCTGTCCCGCGGCGAGGTCGTCGTCGACACCCGCACCTACACCGGCCGGGCCGGGCGCGGCCGGTTCCTACCGCGCGACACCTGCCAGTACCTGATCTGACCAGCTTGGGGGTTACAGCATGGACTTCGGGCTTGTTCTGCAGACCGATCCGCCGGCCTGGTCGGTGGTGGACCGGATGCGCCGGGCCGAGCGACTCGGCTTCAGCCACGGCTGGACGTTCGATTCCTGTGTGCTGTGGCAGGAACCGTTCGTCATCCACAGCCAGATCCTGGCCGCCACCGAGCAGCTGACCGTCGGCCCGATGGTCACCAACCCGGCCACCCGCGACTGGACGGTCACCGCCTCGACCTTCGCCACGCTCAACGACATGTTCGGGCCGCGCACGGTGTGCGGCATCGGCAGGGGCGACTCCGCGGTGCGTGTCACCGGGGGCAAGCCGACCACTCTCGCGACGCTCGAACACGCCATGCACGTGATCAAGGAACTCGCCGAGGGCCGGGAAGTGCAGCTGCACGGCACCCGGGTGCGCCTGCCGTGGGTGCGCGATGGTCGGCTGCCGATCTGGATGGGTGCCTACGGGCCGAAGGCCCTGGAGCTCGCCGGTCGGCATGCTGACGGCTTCATCCTGCAGCTCGCCGACCCGTACCTGACGCGGTGGATGGTCGACCACGTCCGGCAGGCCGCCCGTGATGCGGGCCGCGACCCGGCGTCGATCACCGTCTGCGTGGCGGCCCCGGCCTACGTCGGCGACGACCTCGACCACGGCCGCGAGCAATGCCGCTGGTTCGGCGGGATGGTCGGCAACCACGTCGCCGACCTGGTCGCCCGCTACGGCGACACCACCGGGGCGGTGCCCGCCGCGCTCACCGACTACATCAAGGGCCGGGACGGCTACGACTACTCGCACCACGGCCGTGCCGACAACCCCAGCACCGAGTTCGTGCCGGACGAGATCGTGGACCGCTTCTGCCTGCTCGGCCCTGCCCAGGCACACGTGGACAAGCTGCGGGAACTCCGCGACGCGGGCGTGGACCAGTTCGCGATCTACGCCATGCACGACGCCCTGGACTCCACAGTGGACGCCTACGGCGAGAGCGTCATCCCGGCCATGTCCTGACACCCCACGACCCCTGCGGCGGCGGTCACACGGCCACGGCTTTGTAGAGTTCCGCCCGAAGTGGCAGCCCCGATCGGCGGGGTGGAACGGGGAGGGGCGCCATGCGGCAGGGACTCGGCGCGAAGCTGGGGATCGGCTGGAAGCTGCACGGGGACGGCTCCACGCCGCGCCCCGGCGAGGCGGTGGCCCCGGATGAACGGCTGTCCTGGGGGCGCACCGTCGGGCTCGGCGCGCAGCACGTGGTGGCCATGTTCGGCGCCACCTTCGTCTTCCCGGTGCTGATGGGACTGGACCCGAACCTCGCGATCATGGTCTCGGGCGTGGCGACCATCCTCTTCCTGCTGATCGTGCAGGGCAAGATCCCCAGCTACCTGGGCAGCAGCGCGTCCTTCGTGGGCGTGGTGACGGTGATCCGGGCTGGTGGTGGGGACAGCTCGACGGTCACCGGTGCGATCCTGGTGCTCGGCCTGGTGCTGTCCGTGGTCGGGGTGATCATCCACTTCGTCGGCCCGCAGGTGGTGCACCGGTTGCTGCCGCCCGCGGTCTCGGGCGCGGTGGTGATGCTGATCGGCTTCAACCTCGCCCCGGTGGTCGCCGAGTCGTACTGGCCGCAGGACCAGTGGATCGCCTTGATCACCATGATCGTCGTGCTCGGCTGCAGCGTGCTGCTGCGCGGATTCTGGTCCCGCATCGCGGTGCTGATCGGGCTGGTCGTCGGCTACGCCCTGTCGTGGCTTTTCGACCTGGGCTTCGGACCGATCACCGCGCCGAACGCCAGCGGAGTGGTCAGCACGCACTTCCGGCTCGACCTCAGCGGCGTCGCGGACGCCAGCTGGTTCGGCCTGCCGACGTTGCACGCGCCGTCGTTCGACGCGGCGGCGATCATCGTCGTGCTGCCTGTGGTGATCGCGCTGATCGCGGAGAACACCGGGCACGTCAAGGCCGTGGAGGAGATGACCGGCGCCAAGCTGGACGGCAGCCTCGGGCGCGCGATCTTCGCCGACGGCCTCGCCAGCACCCTCTCCAGCGCTGTCGGCGGCCCGCCCACGACCACCTACGCCGAGAACATCGGTGTCATGGCCGCCACCCGGGTGTACTCCACGGCGGCCTACTGGGTGGCCGCGATCGTGGCGATCCTCTTCGGGTTGTGCCCCAAGTTCGGCGCAGTGATCGCGGCGACCCCAGGTGGTGTGCTCGGCGGCATCACCGTCGTGCTCTACGGCATGATCGGCCTGCTGGGCGCGAAGATCTGGACGGAGAACCGCGTCGACTTCGGCGACCCGGTCAACCTGATGCCGCTGGCCGCCGGGCTGGTCGCCGGCATCGGCGGGGTGTCGCTGAAGATCACCCCGCAGTTCAGCCTCAGCGGCATCGCGTTGGGCACCGTTGTGACGCTGCTGGGCTACCACGCGCTGCGGTTGCTGGTGCCCGCCCGCAAGTGACCGCCTCCCGGTCTCTGATCGTCAGTGCGGGTGCGGCGGGCAGGCCTTAGGTTCGCAGACGACGACCGGCGTCGAGGAGGCCGCCATGCTGCGTCCCGTGCACTTCGAGATCCACGCGGGAGACGTGGACAGCGCCCGCACGTTCTACTCGACCGTGTTCGGCTGGCGGTTCCAGCAGTGGGGCGACGAGCAGTACTGGTTGATCTTGACCGGTGAGGGCCCAGGCATCGACGGCGGCTTGCTGCCCCGCAAGGGCCCCGAGCCCTCCGACGAAACGCCGATCGCGGCGTTCGCGACGACCGTGGAAGTGGCCGACGTCGAAGCCATGCTGTCGATCGTGGAAACCGCCGGCGGCCGGGTGGCGATGCCCAAGACCGCCCTGACCGGCATGGGCTGGGTGGCCTACTGCCGGGACACCGAGGGCAACATCTTCGGCATGTTCCAGGCCGACGACCTGGCGAGCTGACCTCGGCTCACCCGGGCACGCCCCGCACCATCGCGATGTCGGCCGCGGTCACCGGGCGGCCAGGCAGCGGTGTGCCGGGCCGGGCCTGCAGGCCGTCGAGCATCAGCGTCAGGTAGCGGGCCGGGGCTTCGTGGCGGATGTCGCCGGGGGCGCAGTGCACGCCCTGCAGCACGAGGGACAGGATCACACCCGGGTCGCTCCTGCTGACGTCCGGGCGCAGCGAGCCGTTTGCCTGCGCGCGCCGCGTACAAGCCCGTCCAGGATTTGCAGCAGTTCTTTGCAGGACTGGTCGACTTCCGGGTCCGCGCCGCCGCGATGATCCGGTCCCGGTTGCGGCGGGCATCGGCCGCAGCCGTGGCGTGGCGTCGGTCGTCATGGTCCTTGCTCGCGTGCTGTGCATTGGGTTGGGCGGGTTGTCGCATGTTCCACCGAAAGTTATGGACGGGAACCTTCCGGTTCGCTATAAGACGGAAGAGATCAATCCACTTGTTCGTTCGGTGATCAGGGAGCCACGATGTCCGAACAAGCTGTTGACCCGGCGGCCTACCCGAAAGTTCGCACCTGCCCGTTCGCACCCGAACCGGAATACGCCGAACTGCGCGCCAAAGCGCCGGTCACCAAGGTCCCGATGGCGGGTGGCGGAACCGCCTGGCTGGTCACCCGGCACGAGCACTTCCGCCAGGTGCTCGGCGATCCGCGGATGAGTTCCGACTTGCGCCATCCCGGATACCCGCAGCTCTCGCCCGGCCAGCGGGCCATCGCCGACACCATGGCCCCGTCGATGATCGGGTTGGACGGGCCCGAGCACGCCGCGGCCCGACGCGCCGTGCTCGGCGAGTTCACCGTGCGGCGGATCGAGGCGATCCGACCGCGCATCCAGCAGATCGTCGACGACTGCATCGACGAGATGCTCGCCGCGCCCCGCCCGGTGGACCTGGTGCGGGCGCTGTCGCTGCCGGTGCCGTCGCTGGTGATCTGCGAGCTGCTGGGCGTGCCCTACGCCGACCACGACTTCTTCCAGGAGCGAAGCAGCCGGATCCTGCGGAGGACGACCTCCGCCGAGAGCCGCGGCGCCGCGGTCGAGGAAATCCAGGCCTACCTGGACGGGTTGGTGACCGCGAAGGAGCACGAGCCCACCGACGACCTGATCGGCAGGCAGATCCGCAAGCAGCGCGAAGTCGGCGAGGCCGACCACGACGCGCTCGTGCTGATGGCGTTCCTGTTGCTGGTCGCCGGGCACGACACGAGCGCGAGCATGATCTCGCTGGGCGTCCTGGCGCTGCTGGAGAACCCGGACCAGCTGGCGGAGATCGTCGCCGACCCGGCCAAGACGCTGCCCGCCGTCGAGGAGCTGCTGCGCTACTTCACCATCATCGAGGCGGCGACCTCGCGCACCGCGGTGGAGGACGTCGAGATCGGCGGCGTGCTGATCCGGGCGGGGGAGGGTGTTGTCGCGCTGGGCAGCTCGGCCAACCACGACCCCGAGGTGTTCGACCGGCCCGACGAACTGGACATCAACCGCAACGCCCGTGGGCACGTTGCGTTCGGCTTCGGCCCGCACCAGTGCCTGGGGCAGAACCTGGCGCGGCTGGAGCTGCAGATCGTTTTCGACACGTTGTTCCGGAGACTGCCAGGGCTGCGGCTGGCCGTCGACGTCGACGACCTACCGTTCAAGTCCGACGCGAACATCTACGGTATCTACGAAATGCCCGTGACCTGGTGAGAGGAGCGATCATGCGGATCGAGGCGGATCTGGACCGCTGCGTGGGCGCGGGCCAGTGCGTACTGACCGAACCGGCGTTGTTCGACCAGAACGACGAGGACGGCCGGGTGGTGCTGCTGGCGACCGAGGTCGACGACGGCGACGACAGCGCGGTGGCCGCGGTGCGGGAGGCGGTGCACGTCTGCCCGTCGGGCGCCCTGTCGTTGGTCGACGATCGGTAGTCGACCAGGGGATTGCGGACCGCTTTCTAATCCGATGTGGTGGTGGGAGTGACCGACATCGGAGGTGCGTCGTGAACACGCGGTCGTGGTGGGCGCAGGGGGTCGACGTGGCGAAACCCAGCTCGGCGCGTGTTTACGACGTGCACCTGGGTGGTTCGCACAACTTCCAGGTCGACCGGGACCTGGCGGAGAAGGCGGCGGAGATGATGCCGTCGCTGCCCTCGGTGTTGCGGGCCAACCGGTCGTTCCTGCGCCGGGTGGTCCGCCACCTGGCCGGCCTGGGCGTCCGGCAGTTCCTGGACCTGGGCTCGGGAATCCCGACGGTGGGCAACGTGCACGAGATCGCCCAGCAGATGGCCCCGGACTGCCGGGTCGTCTACGTCGACAGCGATCTGGTCGCGGTCTCGCACAGCCGGTCCATCCTGTGTGGCAACGACCGGACGGTCGCCATCCGCGCCGACTTCCGGGTCGTCGACCAAGTGCTCGACGACCCGGAGGTCCGGTCGATGCTGGACTTCGGAGAGCCGATCGCGGTGCTGTTCTTCGCGGTCCTGCACTTCGTGCCGGACGCCGACGACCCGGTCAGTATCGTGTCGAGCTACGTCGACCGGCTGCCCCGCGGCAGCTACCTGGCGATCTCGCACGCGTGCAGCGACGACGTCCAGGAATCCACCCGGGAAGCGGCAGAGATGTACAGCGAGCGCATCGGCGGCTTCCACATGCGGCCGAAGGCGCAAATCGCGGCGATGTTCGGCGACCTGGAGATGCTCGAACCCGGCCTGGTGGACCTGACGGAATGGCGGCCGGACTCCCCGGAGATGCCGCCCGGCGGCAAGCCCTGGACCGGCCCCGGCGGGGTCGGCCGGAAGCACTAGCGGCGCATGAAGCGGCGCCACCTCCCCCTCTCCTGGAGATGGCGCCGCTGGCGCGGTTGAGCCGCCATCCGGCAGCTTGCTGCCTGTGACGCAACGGTCACAGAGCATTAGGTCCCTGGGCAGGCCCGATCAAGGTTTTCTTGATCTTGTCCGCAGCGGCGAGCCGATTTCGCGGGCCGCCGCTCGACCGGCGCGGTTGGCGCAGCGACGGCCAGCGGCGCCGCCACGCGCCGCCCGGCCCGTCGCCGTGGTCGAGCACCACGTGGTCGATGCCGGTTCGCTGCAGGTGGTAGGAGCCCGTCAGCCCTGCCTGACCGGCCCCGATCACCACGACATCGATGCGCTCCACGTCCAGCAGAACAGCCGCCGCCCCGGAAACTTCCCGCGCGGAAAGTGGTCTGCGCCACTGCTGCCGAGTTGTTCGAATAGACCAAGAGGGTGCGACGCAAGACACCCGTGGGGTGCCTTTAATCCCACCGAAACAACGCCCTACGATTGGTTGCGTAAGCGATGGTTCCCCAAACCTTCTTCCGTTCGTCCTGCCCTTTGTCGGCAATTCCTAGCGCGCGCATGCGGAAGACGGGGAGGTTTGCAGAAGGGAGGCAAGAAGTGACAACGGTGTGGGTGGCCCTGGCGGTCGAGTCGGTTGTACTGCTGGTGGTGGCGGCAGCGATGACCAAGTGGGCGCAGCGGCTGCAGCCGGGCGCCCCTGACCAGGTGATCGAGCCGATCGGCCCAGCGGCCGAGCGCATCGCCTGAGGAAGCGCGCAGTCGGGCTTGCTCCCGCAGTCGGGAACGAGCCCGCGAACCTCGAAGCGGCGATGGCGTGGTGAATCCAGTCGCCGCCCGGCCGGTTTTCGTTACCCAATTCCGGGTGTCTTTTTGATTGACGTGCACCGCGCGTCGATTCCGCGATTTTCCCGACCCGGTTGTTTGCAAAGATAACTAGTGTCGCGGTTATCCAGGTAAGCGTAATCGACATGTGATGCCGCACATGGCGGTCGCGGCAGGTGCGGCGACCGATAGGGTGGGCCGAACGAGGTCCGCACGCCGATCGGGAAGGGCATCCGTGAGTCCAGTCGAACAGTCCAGTGGTCCACAGCCGGGTGGTCCGGTGCTGCCGAGTTCGGGCTCCGGATCGGTGCTGACCAACTACCGGACGTTCATCGAGCGCGCGGTGCGCAAGCCGAACCTGGTCGGTGCGGTCGCGCCCAGCTCGCCGAACCTCGCTCGCGAGATGGCGGCCGTGGTGCCGACCGCCGGCAGACCAGTGGTGGTGGAGCTGGGACCCGGCACCGGCGCGCTCAGCAGCGGGATCGCCCAGCGGCTGCCCGTTGGCGGCCGCCAGGTGGCGATCGAGGTGGACTCCGGCATGGTCGAGTACCTGCGCGCGGAACTGCCGTGGCTGGAGGTGATCCAGGGCGACGCTTCCCGACTCGGCGACCTGCTGGCCGATGCGGGCATCGACAAGGTCGACGCGGTGGTCAGCGGCCTACCGTGGTCGATCTTCCCGGCCAAGCTGCAGCAGGACATCCTGGACCAGGTCGGCGCGGTCCTCGCGCCCGGCGGCGCCTTCACGACCTTCGCCTACGTGCACGCCCTGAGCATGACCGGCGCCCGGCAGTTCCGCCGCCGCCTGGACCTGAGCTTCGACGAGGTGCTGACCTCGCACACGGTGTGGCGCAACATCCCGCCCGCCCGCATCTACGTCTGCCGCCGCCCCCGCCCCCGCCAGGACTGATCCGCCTCAGGTCGGGACGTCCATTCGTTGGGTGCCGATGACCTTGAGTAGCTGCATCGCGTGGTCGGATGGGCTGCCCGGTTCGGCCGTGTAGATGACCAGGTGCTGGTCCTGTTCGGGCACCACCAAGACATCGCAGTTGAGCTCCAGGGGGCCGACGACCAGGTGGTTCATGGTCTTGGGGAGCTGGTGCGGGGTGTGCACCTGGTGGGATTCCCAGAGGTGGGCGAAACCGGGGCTGGCGTCGCGGAGTTCCGCAACCAGCGCGCGGATTCCCGGATCGTCGGGATAACGCGCGTCGGCCGAGCGCAACCTCGCGCCGCAGGCCGGGGGTGCGACGCCGCGGCCCGACCGGCAGGCCCACGTCCGAGGGCTGCGATTCCCGCCGGGCGCGCGGAAAGCCGCGAGTTCACGCTTGTCCACGCCGGCAGTATCCCGGTGCCCCTTGCTCGGTCGTCCCGCGGTTTACGGGGCGGAACCGAGAAGAACGGGCCCGGTGCGCTTGTGGGCGCACCGGGCCCGTTCGGTAGTTCCCGGCCGGATCGGCAGGGGATCAGGAGCGGATCATCTTGCGCAGCACGTACTGCAGGATGCCGCCGTCGCGGAAGTAGTCCGCCTCACCGGGGGTGTCGATGCGGACCTTGGCGTCGAACTCCACGGTGGAGCCGTCGGCCTTGGTCGCGGTCACCTTCACGGTCTCCGGGGTCTCGCCCTCGTTGAGCTTGGTAATGCCCGCGAAGTCGAAGGTCTCGGTGCCGTCCAGACCCAGGGACTTGGCGGACCGACCCTCCGGGAACTGCAGCGGGATGACGCCCATGCCGATCAGGTTCGAGCGGTGGATGCGCTCGAAGGACTCGGCGATGACGGCGCGGACCCCGAGTAGCCGGGTGCCCTTGGCGGCCCAGTCGCGGGACGAACCGGAGCCGTATTCCTTGCCGCCGAGCACCACCAGCGGGATGTCCTGGGCGGCGTAGTTCTGCGCGGCGTCGTAGATGAACGCCTGCGGGGCGCCGTCCTGGGTGAAGTCCCGGGTGTAGCCGCCCTGCACGTCGTCCAGCAGCAGGTTGCGCAGCCGGATGTTGGCGAAGGTGCCCCGGATCATCACCTCGTGGTTACCGCGGCGGGAACCGTAGGAGTTGAAGTCCTTGCGGTCGATGCCGTGGTCGGTGAGGTACTTGCCCGCAGGCGAGTCCGGCTTGATCGCGCCGGCCGGCGAGATGTGGTCGGTGGTGACCGAGTCGCCGAGCAGCGCGAGCACGCGGGCACCGGAGATGTCGGTGACCGGAGCCGGTTCCATCGCCATGCCCTCGAAGTACGGGGGCTTGCGCACGTAGGTTGAGTCGGCGTCCCATTCGAAGGTCTGGCCCTCCGGGGTGGGCAGCGACTTCCACCGCTCGTCGCCCTTGAAGACGTCCTCGTAGGACTTGGTGAACATCTCGTTGGTGATCGCCGAGTCGATGACGTCCTGGACCTCCTGCGGCAACGGCCAGATGTCGCGCAGGTAGACAGGCTTGCCCTCGGTGTCGGTGCCTAGCGGGTCGTTCTCGAAGTCGAAGTCCATCGAGCCCGCGAGCGCGTAGGCGATCACCAGCGGCGGCGAGGCCAGGTAGTTCATCTTGACGTCGGGGTTGATCCGGCCCTCGAAGTTCCGGTTGCCCGACAACACCGAGACCACCGACAGGTCGTTGTCCTGCACCGCGGCGGAGATCTCCTCCGGCAGCGGGCCGGAGTTGCCGATGCAGGTGGTGCAGCCGTAGCCAACCAGGTGGAAGCCCAGCTTCTCCAGGTACGGCCAGAGACCGGCCTTCTCGTAGTAGTCGGTGACGACCTGCGAGCCGGGGGCCATCGAGGTCTTCACCCACGGCTTGCGGGTCAGGCCCTTGTCGACGGCGTTGCGGGCCAGCAGCGCCGCGCCCAGCATCACCGACGGGTTGGAGGTGTTGGTGCAGGAGGTGATCGAGGCGATCACCACGGCGCCGTGGTCCAGCTCGAACTCGCCGAGCTCCTCCGAGGCGATCTTGACCGGCTTGGAGATCCGGCCGTTCGAGCCGTTGGCGGCCGAGACGATCTGCGGCGCGGACTCGTGGTGGGTGAGTGCCGGGGCGTCGCTGGCGGGGAAGGACTCCTCACCGGCCTCGTCGAGCGCCTTGTCGTCGGCGGTCTCGACCTTGGCGTAGTCGGTCAGCGTGGTGCGGAACGACTGCTTGGCCTCGGCCAGCACGATCCGGTCCTGCGGGCGCTTCGGCCCGGCGATGGACGGGACCACAGTGGACAGGTCGAGCTCCAGGTACTCGGAGTACTCCGGCTCGTGGCTCGGGTCGTGCCAGAGGTCCTGTTCCTTGGCGTAGGCCTCGACCAGGGCGACCTGCTCGGCGGAGCGACCGGTGAGCTTGAGGTAGCGGACGGTCTCGTCGTCGATCGGGAAGATCGCGCAGGTGGAGCCGAACTCCGGGCTCATGTTGCCGATGGTGGCGCGGTTGGCCAGCGGCACCGAGGCGACGCCGGAACCGTAAAATTCGACGAACTTGCCGACGACGCCGTGCTTGCGCAGCATTTCGGTGATCGTCAGCACCACGTCGGTGGCGGTGGCGCCGGCCGGGATCTCGCCGGTGAGCTTGAAGCCGACGACGCGCGGGATGAGCATCGACACCGGCTGGCCGAGCATCGCGGCCTCGGCCTCGATGCCGCCGACGCCCCAGCCCAGCACGCCCAGGCCGTTGACCATGGTGGTGTGCGAGTCGGTGCCCACGCAGCTGTCCGGGTAGGCCTGGCCGCCCCGGGCCATCACGGTGCGGGCCAGGTGCTCGATGTTGACCTGGTGCACGATGCCGGTGCCCGGGGGGACGACCTTGAACTCGTCGAAGGCGCCCTGGCCCCAGCGCAGGAACTGGTAGCGTTCCTTGTTGCGGCCGTACTCGAATTCGACGTTGCGCTCGAAGGCGTCCGGCCTGCCGAACACGTCGATGATCACCGAGTGGTCGATCACCAGCTCGGCCGGGGCCAGCGGGTTGACCTTGGAGGTGTCGCCGCCGAGGTCGGACACCGCCTCGCGCATGGTGGCCAGGTCGACCACGCAGGGCACGCCGGTGAAATCCTGCATGATCACCCGGGCCGGGGTGAACTGGATTTCGGTGGCGGGCTCGGCCTTGGCGTCCCAGTTGGCGAGGGCACGCACGTGGTCGGCGGTGATGTTCGCGCCGTCCTCGGCGCGCAGCAGGTTTTCCAGGAGGATCTTGAGGCTGTAGGGCAGCCGCTGCGCGCCGTCGACCGCGCTGAGCCGGAACACCTCGTAAGAGGCGTCACCGACGTTCAGCGTGCCGCGGGCGCCGAAGCTGTCCTTGCTCGCAGGTGCAGTCACGTTCAACTCCATCTCGCGACGGGCGCAAGTTCGGGAACGATTGCGAGTCTCGCGCACGTCGGCCGAGCGTGCGCGGGAACCCGCTCTCTTCGCCGCTAACAGTACGCTTGTCCTGTATTCGCCCTCAACTAAGGGTCGGCAAACTCTCGATCACATGTACCACGGCGTGCAAAACCGCAGAATTTCCGTGCTCCCATGGACTGGAACGGTGGTACCGAAACTGGCTTCAGGGCCGACGGGGTGGCGTGATTCGATTGGCGGATGCGCAACCTGACCGACAACGCGAAGTCCGCCGGCGTGGCGATCGCGATCGTCTCCGCTTTCTGCTTCGGCGGTTCCGGACCGTTCGCGAAGCCGCTGATCACTGCGGGGTTCACCCCGCTGCAGGTGGCTTGGCTGAGGTTGGCCGGGGGCGCGCTGCTGATGCTCCCGTTCGTGATCCGCTACGCGCCGGCCGTGCGCCGGGTGCCGAAGCTGCTCGTCGGGTACGGCCTGTTCGCCATCGCCGGGGTGCAGGTCTTCTACTTCGCCGCGATCGCCACCGTGCCGGTCGGGGTGGCGCTGCTGATCGAATTCCTCGGCCCGGTGATGGTGCTGGGCTGGATCCGGTTCGTCCGCCGGAAGCCGGTGACCCGCTCGGCGGCCATCGGCGTGGCCGTCGCGATGGTCGGCCTGGGGTGCGTGGTGGAGCTGTGGTCGGGGTTGAGCTTCGACCCGATCGGCCTGCTGCTCGCGCTGGGCGCGGCGGGCTGCCAGACCACCTACTTCCTGTTGTCGGACAGCGGGCCCGAGGTCAACCCGCTCGCCCTCGCGGGCTTCGGGCTGCTGCTGGGTGCCGGGATCGTCACGCTGCTCGCGCAGCCGTGGGAGCTGGACTGGGCGCTGCTGCTCGGCCAGGTCCAGCTGGCCGGGCACGAGTTCCCCGCGCTGTTCGCGGTCGGCTGGATCGTCGTGCTGAGCACGGTCCTGGCGTACCTGACCGGGATCATCGCGGTGCGCCGCCTGTCGCCGCAGGTGGCAGGTGCGGTCGCGTTCCTGGAGCCGGTGATCGCCACGGTGCTGGCGTGGGCGCTGCTCGCCGAGGCGTTGGGGCCGATCCAGCTGGTCGGTGGGGCGCTGATCCTCGCTGGCGCGTTCATCGCGCAGCGTGCGGCACCGGCGAAGACCCAGGGGTCCGAGCTCGCGGGAGTTTAGGTCGGGGCGCGTTGCGGGTCAGGCCGTGCGGATGGCCGACTTCACCAGGTGGATCAACAAGGTCTCGATGAGGGCGATGGCCACGCTGGTGAGGATGGTGGTGAGGAACTGGGGCATCGGTCTGCTTTCTCCAACGTTGCTCCGTTGTTACGCCCCGACTGTGCGCCGACCGGGTTAGCCGTTGTTGCGCGGAAGATGACGCGCAGGTGAATCGAGTCAGAACAGTGCAGGTCAGGAGGTTGTTGTTGACCACTTCTGCCACAGCAGTACCGCCAGTGTCGCGGCGATCGAAGTGCCGAGCGCGATGAACCAGTGGTGCGGCAGGAGCGGCTGCCGAAGAACTAGCTGACACCGGGGATGTGCACCAGCCCTACGAGGAACAGCGCTGATCCCACGCCGGCGAGGAGGACCAGCGGTGTGCGGCCGCGCACCGCAAGCGTCTGCGCCAGTCGCGCGGCCACCACCGCGACCAGGCCGGTGGTGCGGGCCTGGTCGCGGTGGACAGCGGCCGGGCCGGCATCCAGGCGAGTCCCGCTGGCCCGGCGGTGGCCGCACCGCGATCGCGATCACCGGCATGATGTCGGTGAGCAGGTTGACCACCAGCAGTTGACGGGCGTTGAGCGAGGCGCTGGCGCTGACACGTGATTTCGCCAGCTGGTGCACCGGCCGAGCACGACCTCGGGCGCCCCTTTGACCGACAGCAGCCGGCGGATCTGCACTGTGTGGAAACCGCGCGAGGGTTCGGACGGCAACTCGGCCACCACAGTTCCATCCGCCGCGACGCCTGCCGCGCGGGCTCCGTCGAGCAATGGCCCGGTCGGTGAGGTGTGGCAGCGGATGCTCGTCGTTCTGGCGGGGCGTGGCCCGCACCCCGGCGGCCACGATCTCCCGGGCTCAACACATCGGCGCTCCACAGCTGTGTGTCCGCTTTGGACAGTCCAATGCCGACGTCCGCGGCGGCCAGTGCGGAGTGCGCGCGGTCCGACACGACCGCCACGACGGCAGCGTCAGTCGCCGCACCGAGTGAGCCAGGTTGTTGCCGCCGGCACCGAGCCGATCAAGCGGCAATCGCCGATCCAGTCGGCTGCCGATCCCAGCCACCACTGCCGATCCGTTGGCGCGCGCGGCCTCCACCAGCGCCTCCGCCAGCGGATCGAGTTCTCCGGCGACGGTCACCAGGGCGACCATCGCGCTCTACGTGGTGCAGGGCCAATACCGTTGCGCCGCGCGAGGATTCGGCCTCGGCGATGTGGCGGACGGCGTCCGGACGGCTCTTCGCGCCCGGCAGCGGCGCGGTCGACCACTCGCCGCGGACCTGCTCGGCCAACGGGTCCCGGGGGATCGACGAGTTCGCTGGTGTGGGCCAGGTGGCTGCGGTGGCGGCCAACCCACACCCGGCGATCGACCGGGGAGGCAGCCACCGTGCGGGCCGCGCGAACCACTGGCGCAACAACCTCCGCGGCCCTCGACAGGAGCCAACCCAGCGGCGGCATCGGGATCCTTCGCGATCAGGCCTCGCTGATCTCTTTGTGCATGCTGCGCTGGACGAGTGCGTTTCCGATGCCGATCGCCGCGGCTACCGGCCACTCGATCAGGCTGAACGCGGCGGCTGCGGTCAGCCCACCGTAGAACAACGCCTGGTCGCGGGAGGGCAGCTGACCGCGCACGGTCTCGACAGCGGACGCCAGTTCCTTGCGGCCGGGAATCCCAGGGAGCTCGGGCAGCTGGACCTTGGTGGTGTGGAGCTCCGCCGTGACGTAGGGCAGGGTGATCGCCGTGCCGCCACGCTCCCGGCTGGGCTTGGTCGCGGGCTGCCTGCGTGTGCGCTGCGAACCCGAGCTCGTCGATGAGGTGCTCGAGCTTGTAGTGGTGGCCATTGGGACCCCCCTCTTCCGGGACTGCAACCAATTAAGGCTACGCCGAACGTCAGATTCCTACTAAGCTGTTCGATCCTGTTGAAGTACCCCGACCGGCGCAGATTAATCTCGGAGGCCGTGCGCTCAGGCGGCGGAAACGTGGTCGCGCACCGCCAGCCGGTAGCGGCGGGCCATCAGGTCGATCACGTCCGGGTGCGCGCCGATCGGCTCCGCGACGCCGGCCGCCGGCAGCTCCGCGAGCCGGCGGTGGAACAGCCCTGGTGCCAGCAGGTACGGAGCGATGTAGTCCGCCGGGCCGCAGACGTCGGCGGTCGCGGGCGAGGCGGTAGTGACGTAGCTCGGGGTCAACCACCGGCCGACGCGGCGGCCGAGCATCCGCGCTGCGGCGCGCACGTCGGACAGCGCTCGCTCGTCCGACGACCCGGCCGCCGCGAACACGACCCGGTCCCCGGGTTGCCAACCGGCGGCGACCAGCCGCCGCAGCATCGCCTCGATGATCTCCGAGGCCGGCCCGAGCGGGGCGCTGACCACCACGTCCTCGCGCCCGCTGGCGGCGATCTGCTCCGGTAGGTCGGTGCGCACGTGGTAACCGGCCGCGAGGAACGCGGGCAGCGCGACCACCGGTCCGTCGACCTCGCTCAGGGCCGCTGCGACGGTCGGGCCGATGACGTCCACGTACGCAACGTGCACCGGCACCCGTAGGCGGTCGGCCGCAGCACCGGCGAGGCGTTCGACCACCCGCGGCCCGGCGGGATCGCGGGTGCCGTGGGCGACCAACAGCAGCGGGGGAGTCAGGGTTGCGGATCGACGCATCGCGGGGCATCCCTCATCGGTTCCAGCGGAAGTCGGTATCCGCGCTTGATCACGGTCTGCACCAGCTCGGGCGCGCCCAGCGCGGCCCGCAACCGGGCGACGGCCTGTTCCACGGCGTGCTCATCGGGCACATTCCCGGCGCCGCTGAGCGCCTCGGCCAGGCTGCGCCGCGAGATCACCCGACCAGGCCGCTCCGCGAGCGTCTGGAGCAGCGTTTTGCCCTGCGGAGAAAGCGGTTTCACCACTCCGTCGACGACCGCGGCGTGCCCGCGGACCTGGAGTTCCCGGCCGTTGACCGGCAACATCGGCGAGCGGCTCGGCAGCGCGTCGCACAGCGAGCGCACCAGCGCGCCGATGCGGAACCGCTGCGGGATCACCGCGGGCACGCCGTGATCGGCCAGCGGGGCATGCGTCACCGGCCCGACGCAGGCGACCAGCACTGGCCCGCGAAGGGCGGCGAGCAGCTCGTCCCGGCAGCGCCGCTGGGCGGCCAGCGACAGCATGCTGGCCGCCGCGGGCGCGCTGGTGAACGTCACCGCGTCGATCTCCCGCGCGCACACCGAGGTCAGCAGGCCGTCCAGCGCGGTGATGTCGGCGGGCGCGGTCCACCGGTACACCGGGATCTCGATGACCTTCGCACCCGCGCAGTGCAGCGCCTCGACGAAGTCCGGCAGCGGCCGGCCGTGCAGCTGCACCGCGACCCGAACACCGGCCAGCGGCTGGTCGAGCAGGTGTTCCAGCAGCTCCGCGGAGGACTCCGAGGTAGGCGACCACGAATCGGGCAGCCCGGCGGCGCGGACCGCACCGCGCGCCTTCGGCCCGCGGGCCAGCAGCCGCGCGGGGCGCAACGCCTCGAGCAGCTCGGTGCCCATGCCCCAGCCCTCGGCCGCCTCGATCCAGCCCCGGAAGCCGATGCCGGTAGTCGCCACGACCACGTCCGGCGGGTCGGTGATGCAGTCGTGGCTCGCCCGGCGCAGCTCGGTGTCGTCGGCCAGCGGGAGGATCCGCAGCGCGGGGCCGTGCACGACCCGCGCGCCGCGGCGCTCCAGCAGGGAACCGAGCTCGTCGGCCCGCCGCGCCGCGGTCACGGCGACGGTGTAACCAGCGAGTTCGTCGGTCAAGGGACAGCGACCTCCACCACGTCGGCCCGGCGGCGCACCGGATACACCGGCAGCCGCGCGTCCGGGTCGTCCAGGCACTGCCCGGTCCGCAACGAGAAGACCTGCTTGAGCATCGGCGAGGCGACCGTGGGCTCGCCGTCGCGGTCGCCGACGATGCCGCGGCTCATCACGCCGGCCCCGCAGAACGGGTCCACGTTGCCGACCGCGAACAGCTCGTCGTCGCGGGTGCGGAACAGCGCCACCGGGTGGTTCCGGATCAGCGCGGGCAGCCCGTACTCGGGCGGCAGCAGGTCGAGTTCGCAGATCTGTTGCCAGTTCATGTGAGCACCTCCTGGTTCGGGATGGCGGGCATCGGCAGGGAGACCGGGCCCGGCCGGATCTGGCCGCGCTCCTGGACGAAGCGGATCGCCGGGTCCGGCGCGTCGGGGGCGTTGACGAAGGACACGAAGTGGGCGAGCTTGCCGGGATCGGCCAGCACCCCGGCCCACTCGTCGGAGTAGTTGTCGACGTGGTGCTGCATCGTGGCTTCCAGTTCGGCGCCGATGCCGAGGGAGTCCTCGACGACCACCTCCCGCAGGTGGTCGAGCCCGCCGTCCAGCGACTCCAGCCACGCCGAGGTGCGCTGCAGCCGGTCGGCGGTGCGCACGTAGAACATCAGGAACCGGTCGACGAGGCTGATCAGCTGCTCGTCGTCGAGGTCGGCGGCCAGCAGTTCGGCGTGCCGCGGGGTGAAGCCGCCGTTGCCGCCGACGTAGAGGTTCCAGCCCTTGTCGGTGGCGATCACGCCGAAGTCCTTGCCGCGCGCCTCGGCGCATTCGCGGGCGCAGCCGGACACCCCGGCCTTGATCTTGTGCGGGGCCCGCAGGCCCCGGTACCGCAGCTCCAGCCGGATGGCCATGCTCACCGAGTCCTGCACGCCGTAGCGGCACCAGTCGTTGCCGACGCAGGACTTCACGGTGCGCAGCGCCTTGCCGTAGGCGTGGCCGGATTCGAACCCGGCGTCGACCAGCCGCCGCCAGATCAGCGGCAGCTGCTCCACCCGGGCCCCGAACAGGTCGATGCGCTGCCCACCGGTGATCTTGGTGTAGAGGCCGAACTCCTTGGCGAGCTCGCCGAGCACGATCAGCTTCTCCGGGGTGATCTCGCCGCCGGGCACCCGGGGCACCACCGAGTACGTGCCGTTGCGCTGCATGTTGGCCAGGAACCGGTCGTTGGTGTCCTGCAGCCCGGCCTGCTCGCCGTCGAGGATGTGGCCGTGGCCGAGGCTGGCGAGGATGGACGCGACCGCGGGCTTGCAGATGTCGCAGCCGCGGCCGGTGCCGTGCTTGCCGATCAGCTCGGAGAACGAGCCGATCCCGGTAGCCTGGACGATCTCGAACAGTTCCGTGCGGGACTGCGGGAAGTGCTCGCACAGCGCCTTGGAGGTGCTGACGCCGCACTCGGCCAGCAGGTTCTTCAGCATCGGCACGCACGAACCGCAGCTGGTGCCGGCCTTGGTGCAGCCCTTGATGCCGGGCACGTCGGTGAGCCCCTGCCCGGTGATCGCCGTGGTGATGTCCTCTTTGGACACGTTGTTGCACGAGCACACCGTCGCGTCGGCGGGCAGCGCGCCGGCGTCGATGCCGGAACCCGCGGGCAGCAGCAGTTGTTCCGGCGGGGCGGGCAGTTCGCGGTCGATCAGCGGCCGCAGCACCGAGTAGGCGCTGGCGTCGCCGACCAGCACGCCACCGAGCAGGATCCGCGCGTCGTCGCTGAGCACGAGCTTGGCGTAGGTCCCGGCGGCGTTGTTGGCGTAGACGACCTCCAGGGCTCCTTCGGTCTGCCCGTGGGCGTCGCCGAAGCTGGCGACGTCGACGCCGAGCAGCTTGAGCTTGGTGGACAGGTCCGCGCCGGGGAAGGCCCCCTCGCCGAGGGAGAGGAGTTGCTCGGCGACGCCCTCGGCCATGCTGTAGCCGGGCGCGACCAAGCCGTAGCAGCGGCCGTCCACCGCGGCGCATTCGCCGATGGCCCAGATGTTCTCGGCGCTGGTGCGGCAGCCTTCGTCGACCAGGAAACCGCCGCGCTCCGCGCGCTCCAACCCGGCGAGTTGGGCGAGCTCGTCGCGCGGCCGGACCCCGGCGGAGAACACCACCACGCCGGTGTCGATCACGGTGCCGTCGGCCAGCGTCACGCTGCGGACGCGGTCCTCGCCGTCGATGGACTTCGTGGCGGCGCCGCAGTGGATCGTCAGGCCGAGGTCTCCGACCAACCGGCTGAGAACCTGACCGCCGCCCTCGTCGACCTGCAACGGCATCAGCCGCGGGGCCATCTCCACGACGTGCGCGCGCATGCCCAGCAGCCGCAGCGCGTTGGCGGCCTCCAGGCCGAGCAGGCCGCCGCCGATGACGACGCCGGGCTCGCCCTCGGTCGCGGCGGCGCGGATGTCGTCGAGATCCTCGATGGTGCGGTAGACGAAGCAGCCGTCGAGGTCGTGGCCGGGCACCGGCGGAACGAACGGCCGCGAACCGGTGGCCAGCACCAGCGCGTCGTAGGGCAGCCCTGAACCATCCGATGTGGACACCGTGCGGGCGGTGCGGTCGATGCCGGTCGCGGCCGTGTTCAGCCGCAGGTCGACCATCGGGTCGTCCAGCAGCTCGTGGCTGGCCAGACTGAGGTCCTCGGCGCTCTTGCCGTCCAGGTAGGACGACAGCGCCACCCGGTCGTAGGCGGCCCGGGGCTCCTCGCCGAGGACGACGATCCGCCAGGTGTTGTCCGCGTCGCGCTCCCGGAGCGTTTCGACGAGCCGGTGTCCGACCATCCCGTGGCCGACGACGACAAGCGTGCGGGTCATGCCGCGCCCTCCTTCTGGTGTTCGATGCGGTCGGCCAGCGCGCCGCAGATGCGGCCGACGTCGTCGACGCAGCCTCCGCAGCCGGTGGTCGCCCGCGTTGCCCTGGCCAGCTCGGGCACCGAACGGGCGCCGCCTTGCCAGGCGGCGGTCAGGGACTTCTTGGTGACGTTGTTGCAGCGGCAGATCACCGCGTCTTCGGGCAGCTCGACAGGTGTGCCGGACACCGCGGCCGGGGTGCCCAGCAGCAGCGCGAGGCGGTCGCTGGGCACCGGCAGGTCGCGGTCGTGCAGCTGGCTGACCGACGCGATCGCCTCCGGGAAGCCGAACAGCACCGCGCCGGTGATCCGCTCGTCCCGCAGCGCGAGCTTCGCGTAGCGACCGCGGGCCGGGTCCGACAGCGTCACGACCTCGGCGTCCGCGCTCTTGAGGCAGTCGACCGAGCCGATCGAGACGAGGTCGATGCCGCGGGCCTTGAGCCGGGTGACGCTGCGGGTGCCGCGGTAGCGGGCGTCGCCGCCGGTGAGCAGCACTGCCAGCGCGTCGGCCTGTTCCCAGGCCGAAGAGATCAGGCCGGGCGTGTCGCCGTCGTGCTCGGCGCAGTCGCCGATGGCGTGAATCCGCGGATCGCTGGTGCGTAACTGGTCGTCGACGACGATCCCGCGCTGCACCGGCAACCCGGCCCGCACCGCCAGTCCGGTCTCAGCGGTCACCCCGGTGCACGCCACGACCAGGCTGGCCGGCACGACGTCGCTGCTGTCCAGGATGAGCCGACCGCGCCGGTAGGCGATCGCCCGGCGGCCCAGGTGCAGGTCCACGCCGAGCTTTCCGAGCCGCTCGGCGAGCAACCGCCCACCGGGCTCGTCGAGCTGCCGGTGCATCAGGTGCGGATTCGGGTGCACCAGCGTCACGTCGTGGCCGCGGGCCAGCAGGGCCCGCGCCGCCTCGACACCGAGGATTCCACCGCCCAGCACCGCGACCGGGCCCGTGGCGGAGCCGATGCGTGCGCAGTCGGCGAGCGTGCGCAACGGCTGGAGGCGATCTCCGCCCAAACCGGTGATTTCCGGCATCCTCGGCCGCGAGCCAGTGGCCAGCACAAGGACGTCGTACGGGTGTTCGTCACCGGCATCGGTGCGCACCACGCGCCGGGCGCGGTCGATGTCGGTGGCGGTGACCCGCAGGCGCACCTCGGCGTCCAAAGCGGGCAGTGCCACAGTGGACGGAGTCAGCGTGCGGTCCAGCACCGCGCCGAGCAGGACCCGGTTGTAGGCGGGGTGTTCCTCGCGGCCCAGCACCGTGATCGGGCCGGTGTGGTCGTGCGCGCGCAGCCGCTCGACCAGCCGGTGCGCGGCGGGCCCGTTGCCGACGATAACCATGCGGCTCATCGGGCGTGAACCTCCTCGGCGGGTTCGATCCGGACGGCGCTGACCTTGAACTCCGGCATCCGGCTGCGCGGGTCCAGCGCGTCGCCGGTGAGCAGGTTCGCCCGCGCCGCGCCGGGGAAGTGGAACGGCAGGAACACGGTGTCGGTGCGCATCGTGGCGACCACCCGCACGCGCGCCAGCGCGCTGCCGCGCGGGGATGTCACCTTGGCCATGGCCCCGTCGGCGAGACCGGCACGGTCGGCGGTGTCCGGGTGAATCTCGACGAATGCCTCGGGCGACGCCTCGTTGAGCTCGGCGACCCGACGCGTCTGCGCCCCGGACTGGTACTGGGCCAGCACGCGACCGGTGGTGGCGGTCAGCGGGAACGCTTCCTGCGGCGTTTCGGCCGGATCGCGGTGGTCCACGGCGGCGAACCGGGCCAGCCCATCGGGATGCGCGAACCCGTCGAGGAACAACCGCGGCGTGCCGGGATGTTCCGGGTGCGGGCACGGCCAGTGCAGGGCCTCGCCGGCGTCGAGGCGGTCGTAGGTGATCCCGGCGTAGTCGGCCTTGCCGCCGGCCGATGCACGGCGCAGCTCTTCGAAGACCTCGCGAGGGGAGGTGGGGTAGCGGTGGCCGGGCTCGCCGAGCCGGACCGCCAGGCCGTGCAGCACTTCGAGATCGCTGCGCGCATGGCCGGCCGGGACCTGCAATCGGCGGCGCCGCAGGATGCGTCCTTCGAGGTTGGTCATGGTGCCGTCCTCTTCGGCCCACTGCGTCACTGGCAGCACCACATCGGCCAGGCTGCTGGTCTCCGACGGCACGAAATCGGCCACCACCAGCAAGTCCAAAGCGGACAGGCGCTTCCCGATGTGGTCGGCGTTCGGGGCCGAAACCACCGGGTTGGAGCCGAAGACCAGCAGCGCCCGGGGGCCGTCGGCGGTGCCCAGCGCGTCGAGCAGCTCGTACGCGCTGCGCCCCGGGCCTGGCAGCACGTCCGGCAGCACGCCCCAGGTCTCGGCCACGTGCGCCCGCGCGGCCGGATCGGTGATCATCCGGTAACCGGGCAGCTGGTCGGCCTTCTGGCCGTGCTCGCGCCCGCCCTGCCCGTTGCCCTGCCCGGTCAGGCAGCCGTAGCCGCGACCGGGGCGGCCCGGCAGGCCGAGCGCGAGGGCGAGGTTGATGAACCCGGCCACGGTGTCGACGCCCTTGCTGTGCTGCTCGGCGCCGCGACCGGTGAGCACGTAAGCACTTTCGGCCTCGGCGAGCATCCGCACCGCCTGTCGCTGTGCGGTCACCGGAACCCCGGTGATGCGCTCGACGCGCTCCGGCCACCAGGCCGTCGCCCGCTGCCACGCGGCGTCGAAACCGGTGGTCCGGTCCTGGATGTAGGCGGCGTCGGTCCAGCCGTCGACCACCGCGATGTGCAGCAGCCCCAGCACCAGGGCCAGGTCGGTGCCGGGAGCGGGCTGCAGGTTTAGCGCGGCGCTCTCGGCGGTCGCGGTCCGGCGCGGGTCGATGACCACCAGCTGCGCGTCGCGCAGGTGTTGCATCAACGGCGGCATGGTCTCGGCCGGGTTCGCCCCGGCCAGCAGCACCACGTCGGCTCCGCCGAGGTCGGTGACCGGGAACGGCAGCCCCCGGTCGACCCCGAAGGCGGCGTTGCCCGCGGCCGCGGCCGAGGACATGCAGAACCGGCCGTTGTAGTCGATCTGGCTGGTGCCCAGCGCCAGCCGGGCGAACTTGCCGAGCAGGTAGGCTTTCTCGTTGGTCAGCCCGCCGCCGCCGAACACGCCGACCGCGTCCGGTCCGTGCTCGCGCCGGATCCGGTCGATGCCGGCGGCGACGGTGCCCAGCGCGGTGTCCCAGTCGACCGGGGTGAGCTCGCCGCCACGGCGCACCAGCGGGTGCCGCAACCGGTCCGGGACGTCCAGCAGGGCCGGCGCGGTCCAGCCCTTCTGGCACAACCCGCCCCGGTTGACCGGGAAATCCGTCGGCCGCACCGACACCCCGCGCCGTTCCCGCGTGAGCTGGGTACCGCACTGCAGGGCGCAGTAGGGGCAGTGCGTGGCCACGGTCCGAATGTCAGGCACGACCGGCCTCGGCCTTCGACGACTGCTGGGCCGGGAGCGGCTGCGGCGCGGCGGTGTTCTTGAGCGCCCCGCGCAGGTACACCGCCCAGGTGACGATGCCGCAAACCACGTAGTAGACGAGGAACGTGGTCAGGGCAGCGTCGCCGTTGGCGGCCTCGCCGCCGTAGGAGGAGCGGAAGGCGAGGTTGATGCCCACGCCGCCGAGCGCGCCGATCGCACCGGCGATGCCGATCACCGCACCGGACATCCGCCGGGCCCGGGCGAAGGCCGCGACGGCCTCACCGCCGTCGGTCACGTCGTCCTCGGCCTCCTTGGCGAAGATCGCCGGGATCATCTTGTAGGTCGAGCCGTTGCCGATGCCGGTCAGCACGAACAGCACGATGAACGCCGCGACGTAGAGCGTGAAGGAGCCCTGCGACGACGCGAACAGCAGAGCCCCGGTGCCCGCGGTCATGCCGACGAAGGCCCAGAGCGTGACCCGGGCACCGCCCAGGTGGTCGGAGAGCCAGCCCCCGAACGGCCGGGAGATCGAGCCCATCAACGGGCCGAGGAACGTCCAGCTCGCGGCCTGCAGCGGGGTGAAGTCGAACTCGGTCTGCAGCACCAGGCCGAAGGCGAAGCTGTAGCCGATGAACGAGCCGAACGTTCCGATGTAGAGGAACGAGATCCACCACGTGTGCTTGTTCGCGGCGGCCTCCCGCAACGCACCGGGGCGGGCCCGCACCGCGTCCACGTTGTCCATGAACAGCGCCGCGCACAGGGCGGCGACCACGATCAGCGGCAGGTAGATCGCCGCCACGTAGGACGGGTGGGTGTTGCCGGCGGTGGCGATCACCAGCAGGCCGACCAACTGGATCGCCGCCACGCCGAGGTTGCCGCCGCCGGCGTTGAGCCCCAGCGCCCAGCCTTGGTGGCGCTGCGGGAAGAAGGTCGTAATGTTCGTCATCGACGAGGCGAAGTTGCCGCCGCCGACCCCGGCCGCGGCGCCGATCAGCATGAACACCCACAGCGGCGTGCCCGGCTGCTGCACGAAGTAGAACGCCAGTCCGGTCGGCACCAGCAGGACCGCCGAGCTGAAGATCGTCCAGTTGCGGCCGCCGAAGCGGGTCACCGCCGCGGCGTAGGGCAGCCGCAGCACCGCGCCCACCAGGTTCGGGGTGACGACCAGCAGGAACTTCTCCGCCGCGGTGAACGGCAGGCCGATGCCCGGGGACATGAACAGCACCAGCACCGACCAGATGCTCCAGATGGAGAAGCCGATGTGCTCCGACAGGATCGAGAAGATCAGGTTCCGGCGCGCCACCCGCTTGCCGGTGGACTCCCAGAACCGCTCGTCCTCCGGGTCCCAGCCCTCGATCCAGTGGCCTCTGCCGGCCAGAGCTCTCGTGGTCAACTCGACTCCTAATCAGTTCTGGGAGTGAGCCATCCGGCAAACTCCTGGTGGTAGCCGGCCGGCAGGTGAGCACTCTTGCCTTCTGGACTTCGAGTCCTGACGAGAGACAGTGCCCCTGCCGGTAGGCCGGGAGAGTTGATCGCTGCTGGGATGTCGTGCCCACCCGCTGGCGGTGTGAGCACTGCTTGATTAGGTCGCTGAGAGTTCTCCCGCTGGCTGCACGTAGGTGATCGACAGGGTGATCGGGTTCGAGAGCGGGAGGACCGTTGCGACTGTTCGTGGGTGATGACTGGGCCGAGGATCATCACGACATCGAGCTGATGGACACCTCGGGGCGGCGGCTGGCCAAAGCGCGGCTGCCCGAGGGCGTGGTCGGCATGGCCCGGCTGCACGCGATGATCGGCAACCAGGTCGGCGAGGAACCCGACGAGGACGTGGAGGTGGTGATCGGGATCGAGACCGACCGGGGCCCCTGGGTCGCGGCGCTGGTCGCGGCCGGCTACACGGTGATGGCGGTCAATCCGTTGCAGGCAGCGGAATTCCGGCGCCGGCTGGGGGTCTCTGGGGCCAAAAGCGACGCCGGTGACGCACACGTGCTGGCCGACATGGTCCGCACCCACTCCCACGAGCTGCGCCCCGTCGCGGGCGACTCCGCCGAGGCCGAGGCGATCAAGGTCGTGGCCCGCATCCACAAAACCCTGATCTGGGAACGCACCCGGCACACCCAGCGGCTGCGCCACGCCCTGCGGGACTACTTCCCGGCCGCGTTGGTCGCGTTCGAGGACCTCGACGCCGCCGACACTCTGGAGCTGCTGGCCAAAGCCCCGATCCCGGCGAAGGCCGCCCGGTTGACGCTTCCGCAGATCAGCGCCGCGCTCAAGCGTGCTCGCCGCCGCGACATCGCGGAGAAGGCGACCGCGATCCAGGCCGCGCTGCGCGCCGAGCATCTGGGCCGGCCCGAGGTCGTGGCCGACGCCTACGCCGCCTCCATCCAGGCGCTGATCGCCGTGTTGACCGTGCTCAACACCCAGATCACGGCCCTGCAAGGGCAGGTGCAGGTCCATTTTGGGCAGCACCCGGCCGCTGAGATCATCCTCTCCCAGCCCGGACTGGGCGTGGTGTGCGGTGCCCGGGTGCTCGCCGAGTTCGGGGACGACCCCCACCGCTACGCCTGCGCCAAAGCCCGCAAGAACTAGGCGGGCACGTCCCCGATCACCCTCGCGTCGGGCAAGAAGAAAGTCGCCCTGGCCCGGTTCATCCACAACGACCGGCTCATCGACGCACTGATGACCCAGGCGTTCGCCGCGCTGAAAGCCTCGCCCGGAGCCCGGGCCTACTACGACCGGCAACGAGCCCGCGGCGCCAGCCACAACGCCGCCCTGCGTCAACTCGCCAACCGACTCGTCGGCATCCTCCACGGATGCCTCAAGACCGGCACCCTCTACGACGAGACGACTGCCTGGTCGCATCACGCCGAGAACGTTGCGGCTTGACATTTCAGCTCCTGGGATGTCTCTCGGCGGGTTGCCCCGAACGTAGGAACCGGGTGTTTCATGCGGGCTCGTCGATCGTTACCACGATGCAAACAGGCATTCACCTGCCCTGGTGCCGGCGGTGTGAGCAGCGGAACGGTGCCCGAGGGCACTCCCGGCGGACGGTCCGTGGCACCGTGGAGTCGTGATGCAGCGAGGCACGGGCGACGGCGCGGACTGGCAGCGCGCTCGCGAACTGTTCGGCGGCGCACGCCGGATCACCGCCCTCACCGGCGCAGGGGTGTCCACGGCCTCCGGGATCCCGGACTTCCGCGGCCCGAACGGGGTGTGGACCAAGAACCCGGCGGCCCAGCGGCTCAGCGACATCGACAGCTACGTCGCCGACCCGCAGGTCCGCGAGCAGGCGTGGCGCAGCCGCGCCGAGCACCCGGCGTGGCGCGCCGAACCCAACGCCGCCCACCGCGCGTTCGTCGACCTCGACCGCTCCGGGCGGCTGGGTGCCCTGCTGACCCAGAACATCGACGAGCTGCACCAACGAGCTGGCCTGGACCCGGACCGGGTCCTGGAGTTGCACGGCACGATCTTCCGCACGGTGTGCTTGGACTGCGGCGCGACCGGCCCGATGAGCGCCGCGCTGGAGCGGGTGGCCGCGGGTGAGGCGGAACCGCCCTGCCGTTCCTGCGGCGGAATCCTGAAGTCGGCCACCGTCTCCTTCGGACAGTCTCTGGACCCCGACGTCCTGCGCAGCGCCCAGCGCGCGGCGCTGAACTGCGACCTGTTCGTCGCGGCCGGCGCCTCGCTGACGGTGCACCCGGCGGCGGATTTCGCGGAGCTGGCTGTCAGGGCGGGTGCAGAGCTGATCATCTGCAACGCCGAGCAGACCCCGTACGACGACGCGGCGGCCGCGGTGCTGCGCGAGCCGCTGGTCGAGGTGCTGTCGGCCCTGGTCGCCGCGCCGCTGATCGACCCGCCGCGCCCGCTGAGCACCTGGGGCGACCCCAGCACCTGGAGCTGACCGGTCCGAAAGCGGGCTTCCATGGTGTGACACGAGTGGTTGATGATGCGCGTGTCGTAGTCGTTTCGAGTGGTGCATTCGGGACAGGAGCGGCAAGGTCCCGACCGTCGTGTGACTCCATTCGGCCGATCGATTACCTCCGATCGGGCGCAGCAGCTGGAGGTGACGGTCGTGTCGCGATCCCGAGGGGTGCTCCGCACGCAAAGCATTGCCACGATCACGCTGCTGACCGCCGTAGGACTGGCGGTGTCCGGCACCGCCCTGGCCGTGCCGCCCCCGCCGCCCAACCCCAGCGACTTCGAGCTGAACGCAGGCCGAGTGACGGCGCAGTACACGGCGGGCCAGGTGGGGGAGCTGGCCAACCGGCTGGCCGAGGCCGAGTCGCAGCTGGTCGGCCTGCAGTCCCAGGTCGAGATCAAGATGGAGGATGCGAACAAGGCGCGAGTCGACCTCGGCCGCGCGGAGCGCGCCTACGACGACACGCGGAAGGCCGCCGAAGCGGCCGGTGCCGAGGCGGATGCGGCAGCCAGGCAGATCGAAGAGCAGCGCAAGCGGCTCGACCAGTTCGCGGCCAGCAGCTACCGGCAGGGCAGCCGGGTCGGCTCGGTCACGGCCTACATCGGATCGACGAACCCGCAGGACGTGCTCGACCGGGCGGTCCTGCTGGACGCGATCAGCGCATCCCAGCTCGACGCCCTGGACGACCTGGAGCGCGCACGGGTCGAGAAGGTCAACAAGGACTCGCTGACCCGAGCGGCCCTGCAGGACGCGGAAGCGAAGCGCATCGCGGCCGACCAGGCGCGCAGCGCCGCCGAAGCCGCGGAGCAGGTGGCGATCACGGCGCAGGTGACGCAGGTGGAGCAGACGCGCCGGCTGGAGGCCGATAAGGCGGGCGTCGAGGCGCAGCTCGCCCAGGCGCGCTCCCGCGTAGCGGGTCTGGAAGCGCAGCGCGGCCGGTACGAGAGCTGGCAGGCTGCGAAGCAGCGCGAGGAGGAGGCCGCCGCGCAAGCGGCGCTGCAGGCCGCAGCGAGCGGCGAAGCCGCGTCGGCCGCGGTCGTGGACACGCAGCCTTCGAGCAGCCGGTCGGTGGAGGTGGTCGTCGGGCGGGCGCTGTCCCAGCTGGGGGTGCAGTACGCCTGGGGTGGCGGGACTTCGAAGGGCCCGTCGCGGGGCATCCGGGACGGGGGAGTGGCCGACTTGTACGGTGACTACCGCAAGGTCGGTTTCGACTGCTCCGGGTTGATGATCTACGCCTTCGCCGGTGCGGGCCTCGACCTCGACCACTACAGCGGCTACCAGTACCAGTCCGACCGGCGGGTGCCGCTGTCTCAGATGCGGCGCGGCGACATGCTGTTCTGGCAGGACGGCGGCAGGATCCATCACGTGGCGCTCTACCTCGGCAGCGGCAAGATGGTCGAAGCGCCGTACTCGGGCTCGCGGGTCCGGGTCACCGCAGTCCGCTACGGCGGCATCGCCCCGTACGCGGTCCGGATGCTCTGAGTCGCCGAACGCGGACCGGCTGTCCGTGCGGTTCGGTCTGCTGGAAGCATTGCGCTCGTGGCAGCGGACTTCGCGGCAGTGGTGCTGGCCGGTGGCAGCGCACGTCGGCTCGGCGGCGTGGACAAGGTCCTGCTTCCGGTCAAGGGCAGGACCCTGCTTGACCGCACGCTCGATGCGGTCGTGGACGCCGACCCGGTGGTGGTGGTAGGGCCTCCGCGCACGACGTCCAGGCCGGTCGAGTGGACGCTGGAAGACCCGCCGGGTGGAGGTCCGCTCGCCGGTGTGCACGCCGGCTTGCTGAAGGTGCCCGCGTCGATGCTGTTGGTGGCGGTGCTCGCTGGAGACCACCCGCATCTGACGTCGGCGACGATCTCGCGCTTGCTGCAGGCGTTGCGCGCCGATCCCGAAGCCTCTGGCGCGGTGCTGGCGGACGATGGTGGAAATCCACAATGGCTGGTGGGGGTGTGGCGGACAGCCGCTCTTCGGGTGTCGATGCCCGCGGAAATCCGCCACGGTTCTCTCCGCTCCGTCTTCGCGCCGCTCGCCCCGCTACGGGTTCCGGCCGCCGGGGCAGAGGCGTCCGATGTGGACACACCCGGAGACCTCCGTCAAGCCCGTCAGGCCCGAGAAGGCGATGGGTGAGAGGCATCCGCTGACGACCAACTCGGTAAAAGAACACCCTTCGCGAAGTTTGTGGTATCTGTAGTTTCAGTATTGAATGAAATCAATTGGTCCGGTGGGGCTTCACAGCGGTCATACCGCCGGTGGGGTTGGGTGTGCGTGGGACATTGCCCCCGCGCGAGTGTGCGACGGGCGCGTGCCAGGATCTTGATCGGCCGGGGACGGCCGCATCGACGACAGGAGGCTGGGAGAAGTGACCGAGGTCGGCAACGGTGAGAGCGGGGGCGCCGGAGCCGCGGCGGCGCGCCCGGCGGACCAGGTGAGCACCCCGGCGCGGGACGCGCAGCTGTTGGAGCGCACCGTCTTCGAGGTCAAGCGGGTGATCGTCGGCCAGGACCGGCTCGTCGAGCGGATGCTGACCGGGTTGCTGGCCAAGGGCCACATCCTGCTGGAGGGCGTGCCCGGCGTGGCCAAGACGCTGGCCGTGGAGACCTTCGCGCGGGTGGTCGGCGGTTCATTCTCCCGCCTGCAGTTCACCCCCGACCTGGTGCCCGCCGACATCCTCGGCACCCGGATCTACCGGCAGGGCAGCGAACGCTTCGACGTCGAGCTCGGCCCGGTGCTGGCCAACTTTGTGCTCGCCGACGAGATCAACCGCGCGCCCGCGAAGGTCCAGTCGGCGCTACTGGAAGTGATGGCCGAGCGGCACGTCTCCATCGGCGGCCAGAGCTTCCCGATGCCCGCCCCGTTCCTGGTGCTTGCCACGCAGAACCCGATCGAGAACGAGGGCGTCTACCCGCTGCCGGAAGCGCAGCGGGACCGGTTCTTGTTCAAGCTGCCCGTCGAATACCCGTCGGCGGAGGAAGAGCGCGAGATCATCTACCGGATGGGCGTGGCCGCTCCGGAACCCAACCCGGTGCTCAACCCCGATGAGCTGATCCGCCTGCAGAACGTGGCGGCCGGGGTGTTCGTGCACCACGCGCTGGTCGACTACACCGTGCGGCTGGTGGTGGCAACCCGGCTGCCCAACGACCACGGCCTATCCGACATCGCCGGCTGGGTGTCCTACGGCGCCTCACCGCGCGCCAGCCTGGGCATCATCGCCGCCTCGCGAGCGCTGGCGCTGGTGCGCGGCCGGGACTACGTGCTGCCGCAGGACGTGGTCGACGTGGTCCCGGATGTGCTGCGGCACCGCCTGGTGCTGTCCTACGACGCGCTGGCCGACGGAATCCCGGTCGAGCACATCGTAGGCCGGGTGCTGCAAACCGTGCCGCTGCCGCAGGTGTCGGCGCGGCCGCAGGCGGGCCCGCCTGCTCCGGTCGGCCCCGGTGGTCCTGGTGGTCCCGTTGGTTACGGGCAGCAGCCGCACCTCGGGCCCAACCCGCACCAGTGAGGAGTGACGCAGCGGTGTCCGCAGCACCCCATTCCGGCCGCGACGATCGTCCGTCCTGGGCACCGCCCGCCCTGGACTCCGGACGGCTGGAGGTCGCCCTGCGGTCGCTGGAGCTGAACGTGCGCGGCCGGCTCGACGGCCTCCTGCAAGGCAACCACCTGGGGCTGATGCCCGGTCCGGGCACCGAGCCGGGCGAGGCGCGGTTCTACCAGCCAGGCGACGACGTGCGGCGGATGGACTGGGCGGTCACCGCCCGTACCGCCGAACCGCACATCCGGCAGACGGTCGCGGACCGCGAGCTGGAGACCTGGGTGGCGGTGGACCTGTCGCCGAGCCTGGACTTCGGCTCGGCGGCCTGCGACAAGCGGGAGCTGGCCGTCGCCGCGCTGGCCGCAGTGATGTTCCTGACCAGCGGCGGCGGCAACCGGATCGGCGCGGTGGTGGACAACGGCACCAGCCCGCTCCGGCTGCCGGCGCGCGGTGGCGCGGCGTATGCGCGGGCGCTGCTGAAGAAGGTGGCCGAGACGCCGCGCGCCGAGGAAGGCACGCGGGGTGATCTAGCGAAGTTGCTGGAGTCGCTGCGTCGACCGCCCCGGCGGCGCGGGCTGGCGGTGGTCATCTCGGATTTCCTGGGGCCGACGGATTGGCAACGCGCGCTGCGCGGGCTGGGGGCCCGCCACTCGCTGCTGGCGATCGAGGTGTTGGACCCGCGAGACCTGGAATTGCCCGATGTCGGCACCGTCCTGCTGTCGGACCCGGAAACGGGCAAGCAGCGGGAGGTGCACACGACCCCGGTGCTGCGCAAGGAGTTCGCCGCCGCCGCTGCGGCGCACCGCGACCAGGTCGCGGCCGTGCTGCGGCGAGCCGGGTGCGCGCACCTGTCGTTGCGGACGGACTCGGACTGGATCGCCGACGTGGTGCGGTTCGTGGTGGCGCGCAAACGGGGTTGGTCCGGAGGAGCTGCTTGATGTTGAGTTTGTCGGGATTCACCACACCGTGGTGGTTCCTGCTGCTGTTCGTGGTCGCGGCGTTGGTCGCCGGCTACCTGTGGGCGTTGCGCCGCCGCCGCCGGGACACGCTGCGGTTCAGCAATATGGAGGTGCTCGACCGGGTCGCATCGACCCGGCAGGGTTGGTGGAAGCATGTGCCTCCGGCGCTGCTGGGAGTGGCGCTGATCCTGCTCACCGTGGCGCTGACCGGACCGACCGCCGAGCAGCGGATCCCGCGCAACCGGGCCACCGTGATGCTCACCATCGACGTGTCGCTGTCGATGAAGGCCACCGACGTCGAACCCAGCCGCTTGGAGGCGGCGAAGGTCGCCGCGAAGGAGTTCGCGGACAAGTTGACGCCGGGCATCAACCTCGGGCTGGTGTCGTTCGCGGGCACCGCGACGGTGCTGGTGATGCCGACGACCGACCGGCCCAGCGTCAAGCAGGCCATCGACAGCCTGAAGCTGGCGGAGGCGACCGCCACCGGCGACGGGATCAACGCCTCGCTGCAGGCCATCGACTCGTTCGGGAAGATGGTCGGCGGCCCGGCCGGGGCGCCACCGGCCCGGATCGTGCTGATGGCCGACGGAGGGCAGACGATCCCGCGCGAGATGGACGCGCCGCGCGGTGCCTACACCAAGGCCAAGGAAGCCAAGCAGGCCGGGATCCCGATCTCCACGATCTCCTTCGGCACCAAGCACGGCAGCATCGAGATCGAGGGCGAGCAGGAGTGGGTCGAGGTCGACGACGAGGCGATGCAGGAGATCGCTCGGCTCTCCGGCGGTGAGTTCCACAAGGCTGCCAGCGCCGAGCAGTTGCGCGAGGTGTACGCGACGCTCGGCGAGCAGATCGGGTACGAGACCAAGCACACAGACGCCAGCAAGTCGTGGCTGGTGCTGGGTACGCTCGCCGCGATCATCGCGGCCGGAATCTCGCTGTTCGCCGGCCGAAGGTTGCCTTAGCGACGGGAGCGCCGGTGGGCATAGCAGCGGGTTTTCTGTGGGAGTTCGTGAAATCGCCGACCACGACCGCTGCCGTCGGTCCCAGCTCGCGGTCGCTGGCCGACCAGATGGTGGCGCCCATCCCGCACCGGGGTGATCCGGTGGTGGTCGAGCTGGGACCGGGCACCGGCGCGTTCACTGAGGCGATCCAGCGCCGGCTCGGCGGCCGCGGACGGCACCTGGCGCTGGAGCTCAACCCGCGGTGGGCGGCCGAGTTGGGGGAGCGGTTCCCGGCGGTGGAGTCGGTGTGCGCGAACGCCCGGGAGCTGCCGGAGCTGTTGCGGCAGCGCGAGTTGCGGGCCGATGTCGTGGTCAGCGGCCTGCCATGGGTGGCGCACGCGCCGGTGAACGGGGTGCCGCTGATCCGGCTGATCGCTCGGTCGCTGGTCCCCGGCGGCGCGTTCACGCAGTTCGCCTACACCTGGACGAGGTGGGCCCCGCCGGCCCGTCGGCAGCTGGCCGACCTGCGGGCCGAATTCGAGGAGACGGTGATCAGCCGGACGGTTTGGCGCAACCTGCCGCCTGCCGTGGCCTACTTGGCCAGGCGGCCACGGCAGGCGGGCCGAGCGCACTGATGGTGACCGAACCGGGGCGGTGCGTTACGTTCCAGGGATGTCTGGTGCGGTTGTAGCCGGGTTGGGCGAGGTTCCACTGCTCGTCGAGTTGGGCACTGCGCTGCTGTTCTCGAGCTTGATCGGGCTGGAGCGGGAGATCCGGGCCAAGAGCGCCGGACTCCGCACGCACGCCCTGGTGGGCGTCGGCGCGGCGCTGTTCATGCTGGTGTCCAAGTACGGCTTCGGCGATCTGCTGGTGCTCGACCGGGTCTCGTTCGACCCGTCGCGGGTGGCGGCGCAGATCGTCTCGGGCATCGGGTTCATCGGCGGTGGCTTGATCTTCGTACGCCGCGACGCGGTGCGCGGCCTGACCACCGCGGCCACGGTGTGGGTGGTTGCCGCGGTCGGCATGGCCTGCGGCAGCGGCCTGGTGGTGCTGGCCACGGCGGTGACGGCGGTGCACTTCCTCGTGGCGATGGGATATCCGCGGTTGCTGCGGTTGATGCGCAAGTCGCTGCGGGAGCCGCAGGTGCTGCGCATCGGTTACCTCGACGGATACGGCGTGCTGCGCAGCGTGCTGACGCTGTGCACCAGCCGCGGGTGGACCGTGATGGATCTGGAAGTGGAACGCGAGGACACCGACGACGAGCAGCAGCGGACCGCCGTGGTCGCGCTGAGGCTGCGAGGGAAAGCCCCGGCAGCGGTGCTGGTCGAAGAGATCAGCGCGTTGCCAGGCGTCCTGCACACCGCGGTCGGGGAGGCCTTCGAACCGGGCTTCTAGCTCACTTCGCGCTATTGCGGACTTCTTCCATGTCGAGTTCGCGGGCCTGGCGGATGAGGTCTTCGAAGACGTTCTCCGGGAGGGCGCCGGGCTGTTGGAAGACGAGGACGTTGTCGCGGACGATCGCCAGCGTCGGGATGGAGCGGACCTCGAAGCCTCCGGCCAGCTGCGGCTGGGCCTCGGTGTCCACCTTGGCGAAGACGATGTCGTCGTGCTTCTCGGCGCTGCGTTCGAAGACCGGCGCGAACATCTTGCACGGGCCGCACCAATCGGCCCAGAAGTCGATGATCACGAATTCGTTGCCGGAGACGACCTCGTCGAAGTTCTCGGTGGTCAGCTCGACCGTTGCCATCTGATTTCCTCCTGGCTGGTTGCGGGCGTACCCGGGGAACACGGGGCACCGGCCTCGCATTCCCCGGCCCGGTATCGCATCCATCCCCCCGCGTCAAGACCCGCTGACGTCGAGAGCGCGGGCGACGAGGGTGGCGAGGTGGACCGGCTCGGTCTCGCTGGTCTGGCGGAGTTGGGTTCGGCAGCTGAAGCCGTCGGCGACGATCTCAGTGCCCGGGTCGGCCGCTCGCACGGCCGGGAGCAGGGCTTGTTCGGCGCAGGCGATCGAGACGTCGTAGTGGCCGCGTTCGAAGCCGAAGTTCCCCGCCAGGCCGCAGCAGCCCGAATCCAGCACCCGCGCGCGGGTTCCGGTGGCGTCCAATGTGGCCTGATCGGCGGCGAAGCCAAGTTCCGCGTGCTGGTGGCAGTGGACCTGCACCAGCGCCTCCGGCCCGGATTCTGCTCGCCGCCACTGCGGGCGGGTCGGTTCGACCCATTCGGCGAATGTCTTGGTCGCCGCGGCCAGCGCCGCGACGTCCGGGTCGTGCGGCGCGAGTTCCAGCGCGTCGTTGCGCAGAAAGGCGGTGCAACTGGGTTCCAGGCCGACGACGGGCAGGCCCTGGTCGACTCGGGGGTGCAGCAGGCGGGCCGTGCGGCGGGCCATCGAGCGGGCGATGCCGAGCTGCCCGGTCGAATGCCAGGTCAGCCCGCAGCAGACCGGCTCGCGCGGCATCTCCACAGCGTGGCCGAGCGCTTCGAGGGCCGCGACGGCGTCCCGGCCGATCTGCGGATCGAAGTGGTTGGTGAAGGTGTCCGGGAACAGCACTACGCGGGTGGTGGCGTCGGCGATCGGGCGTCGCCCGGACCACCACGCCTGTAGTGTCTGCGGCGCCAACTCCGGGACAGCGCGCCGGGCGTCGATGCCGCCGAGCCGCTTGATCACTGGGGCCAGCGGTCCGGCGAGCACCCGGTTCGTCAGCTTCGGAACGCGTTGCCCCAAGCGCAACCACAGCGGCAGGAAACCCATCGAGTAGTGCGAGGCTGGGCGGACGCGGTGCCGGTAGTGGTGGTGCAGGAACTCGGCCTTGTAAGTCGCCATGTCGACATCGACCGGGCAGTCCGACTTGCAGCCCTTGCACGACAAGCACAGGTCCAGCGCGTCCCGGACCTCCGGCGAACGCCAGCCGCGGCGGACGACACGACCGGCCAGCATCTCGAACAGCAGGTGCGCCCTACCCCGGGTGGAGTGCTTCTCCTCCTTCGTGGCCCGGTAGCTCGGGCACATCACCCCGCCTGTGGTGTTCAGGCATTTGCCCATCCCGACGCAGCGCCGGGTCGCGGCCGCGAGATCGCCGGAGTCGGCGTGCAGCGCCAGCGTGGTCCGGCTCGGCAGCCGGGGCGGGGCCACCAGCAGCCGCAAGTCGGCGTCGACCGGGCGCGGGCGCACGATCTGGCCCGGGTTGAGCAGGTCGTCGGGGTCGAAGGCGGTCTTGAACCGCTCGAACGCATCGATCACCTCGGGCGGGTACATCCGGGTCAGCAGCGCCGACCGCGCCTGGCCGTCGCCGTGCTCGCCGGAGACCGAACCGCCGTGCGCGACGACCAGGTCCGCCGCCGCCTCCAGGAAGGCCCGGTACTCGGTCGCGCCGGGGGAGGACAGCAGGTCGAAGTCGATCCGGACGTGGATGCAGCCGTCCCCGTAGTGGCCGTAGGTCACCCCGCGGCGGCCGAACCTGGCCAGCAGCGCGTCGAATTCCCGCAGGTAGGAGCCCAGGCGCTCGGGCGGTACGGCGGCGTCTTCCCACCCGGACCACCGCTCGGAACCGGCCATCCGCGTCGAGTAGCCGGAGCCTTCCTCGCGGATCTTCCACAGCGCGGCCATCCGGGCCGGGGCGGTGTGGATCACGCTCTCCGCCCGTTCACCCATCGCCTCCGCGATGCGCTTCGCAGCCGCCTCGGTCCCGCCCTGGTCGGCTCCGCCGGATTCCACCAGCAGCCAGCTCCGACCGCCGGGCAGCAGCGGCAATGCGGGCGAGCCGGGGTTGCGCTGGCGCACGACGCCCACTAGTTCGGCGCTGAGCCCCTCGATCGCCAGCGCGTCCAACCCGCGCAGCCGGGGCACCTCGTCGGCCGCGGCGTAGGTGTCGGGGAAGCCGAGCACCGTCATCGCCCGGACCGGCGGTGAGGGCACCAGCTGGACCGTCGCGCCCAGCACAACGGCGCAGCTGCCCTCGGTGCCGACCAGGGCCCGGGCCAGGTGGAACCCATTCTCCGGCAGCAGCTGGTCCAGGTTGTAGCCGGACACCCGCCGGGTCAGGTCCGGGAACGAGCGGCGAACCAGGCCGCCGGCGTCATCGCGCAGCGCCCGCAGCTCCCGGTAGAGGCGCCCCGTCCGGTCGCCGCGCGTGCACAGCCGGTCCAGTTCGGCCGGCGAGGTCGCGCCGAGCTGCAGTCGGGTGCCGTCGGCGAGCAGCACGTCCAGCGAATGCACGTTGTCGACGGTCTTGCCCCAGGCGACCGAATGCGTGCCGCACGAGTTGTTGCCGATCATGCCGCCGAGCGTGCAGCGGCTGTGGGTGGAGGGATCCGGCCCGAAGGTCAGGCCGTGACCGGCGACCGCGGACCGCAGCGAATCCAGCACGACGCCCGGCTGCACGCGGGCCAGCCGCCGCTCGGGGTCGATGTCCAGGATTCGGTTGAGGTGCCTGGAGAAGTCGAGCACCAGGCCGGGACCGACGGCGTTCCCGGCGATGCTGGTGCCCGCGCCGCGGCCGGTGATCGGCACGCCGTGCCGCCGGGCGATTGCGACCGCCGCGGCCACGTCGTCCTCGGTGCGGGGGAGCACCACGCCGATCGGGACCTGGCGGTAGTTGGACGCATCGGTGGAGTACAGCGCGCGGGTGCCGGGGTCGAAACGAACCGGGCAGGACAGCGCGCCGCGCAGCTCGGCGGTGAGGTCGTCGAACGAGGTGGCCATGAAAGCGCCTCCTGGGTCGGGGCTCCTGTAGCGCAGTCTGCCTGCCCCGGTCGCTGTAGGGGGACCACGACACGGTGCAGGTATTTCTGTATGGAGGCGACGAGCGGCCGGGGATCGTGAGCGGATAATGTCGCGGCTGAAACGAATCTTGGGCATTGTTCGAGGGGAGATCCACAGTGGCACGGTCCGTACTGGTGACCGGCGGCAACCGCGGCATCGGGTTGGCCATCGCGAAGGCCTTCCAGGCCGCCGGGGACAAGGTCGCGGTCACGCACCGCGGATCGGGCGCCCCGGAGGGGTTGTTCGGGGTGCAGTGCGACGTCACCGACCCGGAGCAGGTGGTCGCGGCCTTCGACGAGGTGGAAGCCGCGCACGGCCGGGTCGAGGTGCTGGTGGCCAACGCGGGCATCACCGACGACACGCTGTTGCTGCGGATGAGCGAGGACCAGTTCACCCGGGTCATCGACGCCAACCTGGCCGGTTCGTACCGGGTGGCCAAGCGGGCGGCCAGCAGCATGCTGCGCAACCGCAAGGGCCGGATGATCTTCATCTCATCGGTGGTCGGGCTCTCCGGGGGCGCCGGGCAGGCCAACTACGCGGCGAGCAAGGCGGGCCTGGTGGGCCTGGCGCGCTCGATCGCCCGGGAGCTCGGCTCGCGCAGCATCACGGCCAACGTGGTGGCGCCCGGCTTCGTCACCACGGACATGACCGACGCGCTGCCCGAGGACCGCAAGAAGGAGATCCTCGGCCAGATCCCGCTGGCCAGGTTCGCCGCAGCCGAGGAGATCGCGGCCACTGTGGAGTGGTTGGCCTCCGACGCCGCGGCCTACGTCACCGGCGCGGTGATCCCGGTCGACGGCGGCCTCGGGATGGGCCACTGAGTCCGGTCCGGTTGGACGGACGCAGTGGCCTGGCACAAGGCATTCCTTGGTCCGATGCTCATTGGCAATGATGGCGGCGTTGGTTGGGGCCAGATGCCCAACACCCGGCGGCAGCGCAGGACAGCCGCGACCGGACTCGGCGTCGATCGTGCGGGTGTTCTCGTCTCGGTTGCTGTGAGCGCGGAGGTTCTGCGTTGCGGCTGGTCAATGCTGCCTACACGGCACAAGTCGTGCCCTGGACGAGTTTCCTTGGGGACCGTCGCGGGACCGCCTTTATTGCACTCGGTGTGGGGTCGCGTGGCACGCGGATCATGCTGCTGCGATCAATGTCCTGCTGAGGGTAGGTGACCCCGACATCACCTTGTTTACGCCACACATGCGGGTGAGACAAACCTTGCGGGAACGTGACGAACGCCAACGGTCCAGACTGCCGGACCAGGACTCCAGCGCAACGCCTTTATGCGTGTGCGCGGAGAGCGAACCCATCCAGCGGTTATCCACCGTGGTCAATGAATAGGAAGCAGGAAACACGTGAGCGGATTGCTCGAAGGCAAGCGGATTCTGATCACCGGCGTGATCACGGACGCCTCGATCGCGTTCCACGCGGCCAAGGTCGCCCAGGAGCAGGGCGCCGAGGTGGTGCTCACCGGGTTCGGCCGGATGAGCCTGGTGCAGCGCATCGCCGGCCGGTTGCCCAAGCCCGCGCCGGTGCTGGAGCTGGATGTGACCAGCGACGAGCACCTCGACAGCCTCGCCGACCGGGTGCGCGAGCACGTCGACGGCCTCGACGGCGTGCTGCACTCCATCGGCTTCGCCCCGGCGTCCTGCCTGGGCGGGGACTTCCTGGCGGCGCCATGGTCGGACGTCTCGACCGCGCTAGAGGTCTCGGCGTACTCGTTCAAGTCGCTGAGCTCCGCCACGCTGCCGCTGCTGAGCGACGGCGCCTCGATCGTCGGCATGGACTTCGACGCCCGCGTCGCCTGGCCCGCCTACGACTGGATGGGCGTGGCCAAGGCCGCATTGGAGTCGACCTCCCGCTACCTGGCGCGCGAGCTGGGGCCGAAGGGCGTCCGGGTCAACCTGGTGTCGGCCGGTCCGGTGCGGACGATGGCGGCCAAGTCGATCCCGGGCTTCGCCGACCTGGAGGCCGGCTGGGGCGACCGCGCCCCGCTGGGCTGGGACGTCAACGACCCCACCCCGGTGGCCAAGTCGGTGTGCGCGGTGCTGTCGGACTGGCTGCCCAAGACCACCGGTTCGATGATCATGGTCGACGGCGGCGTGCACGCCCTTGGCATCTGAGTTGCGACGCGCCCGCGGCCGGTGCCCCGGCTGCGGGCGCTCGTCGCGCGGCGGCATCATGGTCGGGTGAGCTTTGATGCGTTGCTGTTCCTGTCGTTCGGGGGCCCCGAAGGCCCGGATGAAGTCCGGCCGTTCCTGGAGAACGTGACCAGAGGCAGGGGAGTGCCGCCGGAACGCCTCGACGAGGTCGCCGAGCACTACCACCACTTCGGCGGGGTGTCGCCGATCAACCGGCTCAACAAGGACATCATTGCGGCCCTGGAGGCGGAACTCGCCGCGCAGGGCCGGGAGCTGCCGGTCTACTTCGGCAACCGTAACTGGCACCCGATGGTCGAGGAAACCGTCGCGAAGATGGCCGACGACGGGGTGCGCCGCGCACTGGTGTTCGCCACCTCCGCCTGGGGCGGGTACTCAGGTTGCAAGCAGTACCACGAGGACATCGCGCGGGCCCGCGCCGCAGTCGGTGACCGGGCCCCGGAACTGGTGAAGCTGCGGCAGTTCTTCGACCACCCGCTGTTCGTCGAGGCCAACGCCGACGCGGTGCGCCGCGCGTTCGCCGAGCTGGACCCGGCGCAGCGCGAGCAGGCGCGCCTGGTGTTCACCGCGCACTCGATCCCGCTGAGGGCCGATGGGCAGGAGGGACCGGACGGTGCGCCGCAGTGGTATTCCCGCCAGGTCGCCGAGGCGTCGCGGCTGGTCGCCGAGGCGGTCGGGGAGGCTGACTACGACGTGGTTTGGCAGTCGCGGTCCGGCCCGCCGCAGGTGCCGTGGCTGGAGCCGGACATCTGCGACCACATCGAGCACCTGCACGCCAAGGGCGTCCAGGCGGTGGTGGTCAGCCCGATCGGCTTCGTCTCCGACCACCTGGAAGTGATCTGGGACCTGGACAACGAGGCCAAGGACAAGGCCGCGGAGCTGGGCATGGGCCTCGCCCGCGCGGCGACGGCCGGTCCGGACCCGCGGTTCGCGAAGCTGATCGTCGAACTCATCGCCGAGCACACCGACGGCGTCGAGCCGCGGAAGCTCTCCGCCATGCCAGCAGCAGGTTCCACCACCAACGGTGAACCCTGCGCCCCCGGTTGCTGACGGGCCGGTTCCGCGTGGAGGACACCTGTTCCGCCTTGAGGGGCGCGGTGAGGCCGAGGACATCGCCCGGAGCGCGTCCTCGGCCTCACCCAGTTGGTCATTCGGGACGCGCGACGGCTTGAAGGATCGGTTCTAACGCATCGATGACCGGGGTTGCCCGCCGCATCTGCGGGCGATTCGAACTCGCCGATTTCGACACCGATGACTTCGTTCTCTGGGTGGTGAGCGGTGATCCTCGGCAAGGTGGCCAGGGCGACCGCGCAGCGGCTCAGCGCGGTCACCGGCACGCCGCCGGCGAGCAGCTGCTCGTACCGCTGGGACATCAATCCGTGACGTACCGGGAGTGACGAGCACGCAGACCAGCCTGTTGTTCAACTCGCTGACCGGCCACTGACGGTGGGCCATCCTTCCGGGTGAAGGGCACCTACTGCCAGGTGATTTGGCAGGTGATTTGGCGAAAGGTGTCCTTCAGGTTTCCAGGAACGGGTGGGTCAGGACTTCTCCGCTCGGTCGGCGAGGATACGGACCATCTCGGCGACCGACGCCCGGCGGGCGGCGCGGACCGCGTCGAACAGCGGGCGCAGGGCTTCCGTTCGGCCGCGGATCGCCGAGGCGGACATGGCAGCGCCGGGCGCGTCCTCGGTGGCCACCCACAGGATCGCCTCGACCTCGGTGGCTCGCTGCAGGATCCGGAGGGTGCGCTGCGGCACGCCTTCCGGCCACGGCGGCGCAGGGCGGGACGCGACGGTTTTGCCGATCTCCTCCCGCACCCCGGGGCGGTGCTTGGCCACACCGAGGTCGATCAGCGCGCTGGCCGCTTCCCGCATCGCCGAGGCCATGCCGTGCTCGGCCTCGCCGATCGGCAAATGTTCGGTTGGCGGCAGATCGCCGATTTCGAACGCCGTCCAGCGCAGGATGCCCTCGGCGATGCGCTGCGGGACCAGCCCGATCCCGGCCTGCGGCAGCACGACGGCTTCGCCGACGCGCATCGCAAGCTTCGCGAACGGGCTCGAGCCGCCGAGGCCGCGGGCGTCGCCGGGCACCGGCAGCACCAGCTCGCTGTTGCCGGCCCCGGCTTTGCGTAGCGCTGCCAGCAGCAGCGCCGGACCGGCCGGGGTCTCCTGCGGGCCGGGGAGGTCCAGCCGCGCGGCCAGATCCGCGTCGGCGGCTTGCAGCTCCTGCGACTCGGCCCAGGTCTGCAGGGCATCGAGCACGTCGTCCGAAGCGGCTGCACCGTGCAGCCAGGCGGACGTCCAGACAACCATCGTGGCGCTTGGGCAAGGCACGTCGACAGAGAGTACGGATCGGACCGCCGCCTTGTCGTCCGGGGGCGTTCCACTGTGATCTGCGCTTCGGCGGCGCGCCGCACACCAAGTTGTCCACGATCGGATTACCGTGACGCCTCGTGCGTTCGGTCAACTACGGCAAGGACATCCTCGCGGGCCCGCGACGGCGGAAGGTGCCCGAGATCCCCGCCGAACCTGGCCTGGTGGTCGAAGACCCGGCGAGCGGTTTCTGCGGCGCGGTGCTGAGGGTGGAGAAGGGCACCGTCGTGCTGGAGGACCGGCACGGCAAGCAGCGGCTGTTCCCGATGCGCCCGGCCGCGTTCCTGTTCGAGGGCGAGCCCGCGACGTTGGTGCCGGTGCGCGGCGCTGCCCAGGCGAAGCCGACGCGCTCGGCGTCCGGGTCGGTGCGGGTCGAGGGCCTGCGGGCGCGCACCGCGCGGGGCAGCCGGATCTGGGTGGAGGGCCAGCACGACGCCGAGCTGGTCGAGCGCATCTGGGGGCACGACCTGCGGGTGGCGGGCGTGGTCGTGGAGCCGCTGCACGGCGTCGACGACCTGCCCGGGCTGCTGGCCGAGTTCGCCCCCGAGCCGGGGCGGCGGGTCGGGGTGCTGGTGGACCACCTGGTGCCCGGCAGCAAGGAGTCCCGCCTCGTGGAGGGCATCGACGACCCGCACGTGCTGATCACCGGCCACCCGTTCGTCGACATCTGGGAGGCGGTCAAGCCGCAGGCGTTGGGTATCGTGGGCTGGCCGCGGGTGCCGCGCGGGACGGACTGGAAGCAGGGGGTCTGCGCGGAGCTGGGCTGGCCCGAGCCGGCCGACGGCTGGCGGCGGGTCCTCTCGTCGGTGTCGAACTTCCGCGACGTGGAGACCCCGTTGCTGACCGCGGTCGAGCGGCTGATCGACTTCGTCACCGAGGACGGCTGAGCCCGACATCACGCGTTGATCACACCCAACGAATCGGCCAGCCGGGGCCTGTTCGCGTCTGCCACCATGGGAGACATGACACCCGCGCTGCTGTGGCTCATCGCTGGGGTGCTGCTCGTAGGTGCCGAGGTGCTCTCCGGGGACTTCGTCCTGGTGATGCTGGGCGCCGCGGCTCTGGGCGCCGCGGGTGCTTCGGTGCTGGGCGCTCCGCTGCCGGTAGACGCCGTGGTGTTCGCGGTGCTGGGGCTGGGGCTGATCTTCCTGGCGCGACCGGCGCTGAAGCGACGGATGCACCACCCCGGTGAACTCAAGACCAATGTGGACGCGCTAGTCGGCAAGCACGCCCTGGTGGAATCCACTGTGGATGCGCACGGCGGTCAGGTGCGCATCAATGGCGAGCTTTGGTCGGCTCGGGCGTTCGACGAAACCCAAGTTATCGAGGTCGGCCAGACGGTCACCGTCGTGGAGATCGCAGGCGCGACCGCCGTCGTGGGGACCGAGTTGTGAGGAGATGGATGTACGCATGACCGGACTGATCGTGCTAGTGGTCGTGGTGCTGCTGGTGCTGATCATCGCCGTAAAGTCGGTGATGGTGGTGCCGCAGGCCCAATCAGCGGTGATCGAACGGCTCGGGAAGTTCCGGTCGGTGGCCGAGCCCGGGCTGAACTTCCTGGTGCCGTTCTTCGACCGGGTGCGGGCCCGGATCGACCTGCGCGAGCAGGTCGTCTCGTTCCCTCCGCAGCCGGTGATCACCCAGGACAACCTGACGGTGTCCATAGACACGGTGGTGTACTTCCAGGTCACCGATTCGCGCTCTGCGGTGTACGAGATCTCCAACTACATCATCGCGGTGGAGCAGCTGACCACCACGACGCTGCGAAACGTGGTCGGCGCGATGAGCCTCGAGGAGACGCTGACCTCCCGCGACAAGATCAACACGCAGCTGCGCGGGGTGCTGGACCAGGAGACCGGTCGCTGGGGCATCCGGGTCGCGCGGGTCGAGCTCAAGGCCATCGATCCGCCGCCGTCCATCCAGGACTCGATGGAGAAGCAGATGCGCGCCGACCGGGAGAAGCGCGCGATGATCCTCAACGCCGAGGGCACCCGGGAATCGGCGATCAAGACCGCGGAGGGGCAGAAGCAGGCGTCGATCCTCGCGGCAGAGGGCCAGAAGCAGGCGGCGATCCTAACCGCCGAGGCCGACCGGCAGTCCAGCATCCTGCGGGCGCAGGGCGAGCGGGCCAGCCGGTACCTGCAGGCGCAGGGGCAGGCCAAGGCCATCGAGAAGGTCTTCGCGGCGGTCAAGCGCGGCAAGCCGACCCCGGAGCTGCTGGCCTACCAGTACCTGCAGACCCTGCCGCAGATGGCGCAGGGTGACGCGAACAAGGTCTGGGTGGTGCCCAGCGACTTCGGCAAGTCCCTGGAGGGCTTCGCGCGGATGCTCGGCGCGCCCGGCGAGGACGGCGTGTTCCGCTACGAGCCGCCGAAGGAGGAGCCGCCGACCGCTGCTCCGGAGGAGGAAGAGGAGTCGGTGAAGTCCTGGTTCGACACCTCGACGACCCCGGAGGTCGCGGAAGCGGTGCGGGCGGCCGAGGCGGTGGCGCGCAAGGAGGTGCCCAGCCCGGGCATCGCCCCCACCGCGTTGCCGGAGCCGCCGCCGCAGCAGGGCTGAGCGGAGTTCGTCCGAGGCTCGGCGGGACCGAACGTCCCGCCGAGCCTTTTCGTTGCCGCATCGAGGGGCTCGGCGGTCAGCTGCCCGCGTATGTCCCGAAGCTCCAGCTGTTGCCTTCCGGATCCCGGACAGAGAACTCCCGCGAGCCATAGCCCTGGTCCACGAGTTCATGGACGATCTCGGCGCCGGCGGCGACGGCGCGTTGGAACAGCGCGTCGGGGTCGCCGGTAACCACGTAGGCGGCGCCCGAGCCCTTCGGCTTGGCGAAGGGGCTTCCGGAGTCGCAGGTGCCGATCATGATGCCGCCGCCGCCCGGCCAGCGGAGTTCCGCGTGCACGATCTCACCGCCTTCACCGGGCACGATCAGGGTTTCCTCGAATCCGAACGCCTGCATCAGGAAGCGGATGCCGGCTTTCTTGTCGGCGTAGGGGATCAGGGGCCAGATCGCGGTTCGCGTTGCGTTCGTCGTCATGGCGCCAGGATGCGTCGTCGAGATGCGCCGCGCCTTGGACGAATGGAAGCTCCTCGGCAATCCAGCGCGACGGCGCGACGCCGGTGAACTCCCGCCAGTCCCGGTTGAAGTGGGCCTGGTCGCTGTAACCGGAGTCCGCCGCGATGTCGGCGAGGCTTCCGACGTTCCCGGCGATCAGCTGGCGGCGGGCGCGTTCGAAGCGCATCACCCTGCCGAGAAGCTTGGCACGGCGAAGAGGTCAACACCGATCGCCCGAGTCGAAGGTGACGTCCACCGTCTCGTCCAGCGTGATGATCACGATCAGGCTCCGCGACGGGAGGCCGCGGTGCACGCCCGGCGCGGAGCGCACGCGGTATCCGGAGATGTCGCTGATCAGCGGCCGCAGCCGTGGCGGAGGCGTTGCCTTGACGAACTGCGTCTCGGTCACGTCCCGAGGCTAGGCGGCGGGTCCGACGCCAGCGGGGCGAATCCCGGCGAAACTGCCGCAGCCCGTCAGTTTTGCAATCACGATTATTTCAGTGTCGATCGAAGTTAATCACCCTCGGCGACGTCGCGAAGGCTTGAGAGGAGAGCCGAACCGCTTCAGAAGTCCGATTCCGGGTCGAGATAGGGGCCGCCGGCGACCCCTAAAGCGCGGACCGTGCCGAGCAGGTGCTTGCGCAGCCGGGCCTTGGCCAGCTCCGGGTCGCCGTCCCGGATCGCCGACGCGAGGTGTGCGTGCTGCTGGGTGATGCGAGGGCGCACGGCGTGGGTGCGGGCCGTGGCGGTGATCCGCATCTGCTTGTCGCGCAGTGCGTTGTAGAGCTCGGCGACCACCGGGTTTCCCGCCGCGGCCACCAGGGTCGCGTGGAATGCGCGGTCGGCCTCGTGCATCCCGGCGTCGCTGAGCTCGGCGGCATCGCACGCGGGGTGTGCGGCTAACTGCTCGCCGACGGCGGTCATCGCGTCCCGGCCCTGCATGGCGAGCTTGTCGATGGCGAAACTCTCCAGCGCGAGCCGGGCTTCCACGACCGCCCGGGCCTCGGTGGGGGTCACCGGCACGACCAGCGCACCCCGCTTCGGGTAGAGCCGCAGGAACCCCTCGGTCTGCAGACGCAGGAACGCCTCGCGCACCGGGGTGCGCGACATCTGCAGCGCGTTCGCCACCTCGCCCTCGGACAGCAGGTCGCCGTCGGGGTAGCTGCCGTCCAGCAGGCCGGCCTTGACGTGCTGATACGCGCGGTCCGCGGCGGGCGGCCCGGGTACGGCGGGAGTGGCGGAGGACACGGGGTCGCGTGGTGTTGCGCTCGACACGAGGTCATCCTACTTCCGCCCATCTTGTATCTATGGTGAATACAAGATTTCCGGGGAGGAGTTTCCGGTGTCCAAGACCGTCATGACCGCGTCACCCATCGGGGAGCAGGGCGATCGCCCCAGATCGTCGAAGGTGGCGTGGCTGGTGTGGGGCGTCGGCGCGCTCTGCTATTGCGCGGCGCTTTTCCACCGGGCCAGCCTCGGCGTGGCGGCACCGGAAGCGTTGCGGCGCTTCGACACCGGCCCGGCGGTCCTGGCGCTGTTCTCCGCGCTGCAGCTGGGTGTCTACTTGGTCCTGCAGGTGCCGTCGGGGCTGCTGGCCGACCGGCTCGGGCCGCGGAAGGTGATCACCGGTGGCATGGTCGCGATGGCCGTCGGGTCGGCGGTGTTCGCGCTCACCACCTCGATCGTCGGCGGTATCGCCGGACGGATACTCATCGGCTTCGGCGACGCGTTCATGTTCACCAACGTGCTTCGGCTGGCGGCGCTCTGGTTCCCACCGCACAAGTACGGCAAGGTCGTGGCCCTTACGGGGTTGGCCGGCGGCCTGGGGCAGGTGGTCTCGACGCTGCCGCTGGGCCTTTCGCTGCACAACCTGGGGTGGGTGCCGACGTTCTTCGGGGCGGCCGCCCTGACGGTCGCGCTGACACTGCTCGCGGTACTCGCGATCCAGGACCGCCCCGACAACATCCCGCCTGATCACGCCCAGCCCGCGCACGACACGCCGGAGCTGCGCGAGCGGGTCACGCACACGTTGCGTCACGTGATCGCGCAGCGCGGCACCAGGCACTCGTTCTGGGTGCACTTCGTGCTGATGGCGCAGTTCCTGGCGGTGACGACGCTGTGGGGCGGGCCGTGGCTGACGAAGTCGCAGGGGCACGGCCAGGCCGAGGTGGGTTCGCTGCTGATGCTCAGCGTGCTCGGGTTCATCGGGGGCTCGTTGTTCGCGGGCCAGTACATCTCGGGCCGCCCGCAGCGGCGGGACCGCTACACCCTGGGGTTGTCCACGGCTGTGGTGCTGGTGTGGGCGGTGCTGGTCCTCTGGCCGGGGACGTTGCCGATGCCGCTGCTGGTGGTGGCGCTGGTGTTCATCGGCGCTGGCGGTGGCGGGGCCATGCTGGCCTTCGACGGGGCGCGGATGGCCAACGCGGCGCACCGCTGCGGAACCGCCTCGGGTGTGGTGAACATGGGCGGATTCAGCGCGGCGGTGCTGATCCAGCTGCTGGTCGGCGCGGTGCTGCAGTCGGTGTCGGACCTGCCCGCGGCGCAGGCCTACCGGTGGGCGTTCGCGCCAGTGCTGGTCCTCATGGCGGTGGGCACCCTGGCGCAGTGGCTGCGGCGGCCGAAGACGAGCTGCCCCGGCGAGCCGCCTTCACACGCTCGCCCGTGGGGATAGGGTCGGTTGGCGGACGTAGCACCTGGTCGGCCAACGGCGGTCGGCCCGGCGATGGAGGCCTATCTTTTGACCACGGTGTTGGAACTACACAACTTCGTCGACGGCGAGCCCGCCGACACCCTGGCCGGCGAGACGCTACCGCTGGTGGATCCGAGCACCGGCGAGGAGTATGGCACCGCTCCGCTGACGCGCTGGATGGACGTCGACGCGGTGATGGTGGTGGCCGCGTCGGCGTTCGAATCCTGGTCGCAGACGACGCCCCGGCAGCGGCAACAGGTGCTGCTGGACGTCGCCGACGCCGTCGAGGAGAGGGCCGATGAGCTGGTGGTGGCAGAGTGCCGCAACACCGGCAAGCCCTGGTCGGTGGTGCGCGACGATGAGCTGCCGATGGCGGTGGACCTGATCCGCTTCTACGCCGGGGCGGCGCGGGTCCAGGAGGACGGGGCCGGCGGCGAGTACCGGCCGGGGCACACGTCGTTCTCGCGGCGCGAACCGATCGGGGTGTGCGCGCAGGTCACGTCGTGGACGCATCCGCTGCTGCTGGCCGCGGCGAAGTTCGCGCCGGCTCTGGCTGCGGGCAACACGGTGGTGATCAAGCCCGCGGAGACGACGCCGGTGAGCACCGCGCTCCTGGTGGAGATCGCGGGCCAGTTCTTGCCCGCGGGCGCGTTGAACCTGATTTGCGGGGATCGCGACAGCGGCCGGGCGATGGTGGCGCACGAAGTGCCCGGGATGTTCTCGATCACCGGCACGGTCCGGTCCGGGATGGAGGTCGCGGGTTCCGCGGCCTCCGACCTTAAGCGGGCGCACCTGCAACTCGGTGGCAAGGCCCCGGCGGTGGTGTTCGACGACGCGGACGTGCCGCGGGCGGCCCGGCGGATCGCGGCGGCGGCGTTCGGCAACGCGGGGCAGAGCTGCACGGCGGCAAGCCGTGTGCTGGCGGGTCCGGCGGTGTTCGACGAGCTCGTGGTGGCGTTGGCCGAGTGGGCCGAGGCGATGCGTCCGGGGCCGCCGCAGGATCTGGACGCGGCGTTCGGGCCGTTGAACAGCCTGGGGCAGCTGGAGATGGTGCAGGCGCATCTGGAGCGGTTGCCGGAGCACGCGCGGATCGTCACCGGTGGGCGGCGCAAGGGGGAGCGGGGCTTCTTCCACGAGGCGACGGTGGTCGCCGGCGTGGAGCAGGACGACGAGCTGGTGCAGAACGAGGTGCTCGGGCCGGTGCTGACGGTGCAGCGCTTCGACAGCGAGCAGGGGGCTGTCGAGCTGGCCAACGGCGTGCGCTACGGGCTGGTGTCGAGCATCTGGACGCGCGACCACGCGCGGGCGATGCGGGTGTCGCGGCGGTTGCAGGCCGGCACGGTGTGGATCAACACGCACCACCCGTTCACGGCGGAGATGCCGCACAGCGGGTTCAAGCATTCGGCGTCTGCGCGCGACTTCGGCCGCTACGGCCTGGAGGAGTACAGCCGGATCAAGCACGTGATGTCGGCCTGGGACGAGGAATAGCGGTCCTTACCCGGCGGGGCTCGCCTCCGGCGTGCGCATGGCGGTGGCCAGCAGGGCCGCGGCGGAGCCGGTGAGCTGGAGGCCGGAGCGCCAGACCGCGTGCAGCGGGCGGTGCAGGTCGAGCGCTGCGACGGGGACGTCGACGAGGCGTTTCTCGGCGAGGTCGGTGGCGACCGCGAGGACGCTGAGGACCGCGGGCCCGGCGCCGGCGACGACGGCGTTGCGGGCAGCTGTGGTGGAGCGAAGCTCCAGCAGCGGGGTGACCGGGTCGGCACCGACTCCGGCGAGTGCGCGGTAGAGGGTTTCGCGGGTGCCGGAGCCGTGTTCGCGCACGATCAGCGGGGTCGCGGCGAGTTCGGTGGCGGTCAGCGGGCGGCGCAGCCGGGCCCACGGGTGCTCCGGCGGTGCGACGACGACCATGCGGTCGCGGGTCACGAACCGCACCGAGACGCCTTCGGGCGGCACCGGGGTTTCGATGAAGCCGAGGTCGGCGTGTCCGTGGCGGACGGCTTCGGCCACGGACAGGGAGTTGGCCACGTCGAGCTCCAGGTGCACGTCGGGCAGCGTGCGGCGCAGCTGGCTGATCCAGCGGGGAACGAGGTATTCGGCGACGGTCATGCTGGCGGCGACGCGGAGCTTGCCCTCGTGCTGGGCACGCAGCGCCCGCACGCCGTTCATCAGGCCGTCGACGTGCGCTAGGACCTGCTTGGCCCAGTCGCAGACCATGACCCCGGCAGGGGTGAGCGTGCAGCCCTGGCGGGTGCGTTCCACCAGCGGTAGGGCGAGTTGGCGCTCCAGCCGGCTGAGGCGCTTGCTCGCCGAGGGCTGGCTGACCCGCAGCTCGGCCGCTGCGGCTCCGATGCTGCCGAGCTCGCCGACGAGGACCAGGAGCCGGAGCGATTCGGGGTCGGGCGGGGTCATGCCCTCAGGGTAGGTCACCAGCCGGGTGAATCCGGCTGCTCGCCGCCCGTCCCGCTGGTCGGGCATGCACTTTGGCTATGACCTCCTGTGCAGATCATGGCTACTGCGCGGGCGGCGTCGTGGCGAGCCTGAACGGGTGACGAAAACATTCAGCTCGCAGCAGCCAGGTGCAGGCGTTGCGGTGTTGTGGCCGGGTCTCGCGGTCACCGCCGTGGCGATCGCGGTGTCCATGGCGATCTCCGGGCAGTTTCCGGCGGTGAGCGCGTTGACCGTCGCGGTGGTCGTGGGCATCGTGGCCGGCAACATGCCGGGCTTTCCGGCGTTGGCGCGGCCGGGCATCGCGTGGTCGACGAAGACGTTGCTGCGCGTCGGGGTGGTGCTGCTGGGTTTGCAGCTGTCGGTGACGCAGGTGTTGGGGCTCGGCGCGGGCACTGTGGTGGCGGTGCTGCTGATCGTGGCCCTGACTTTCGTGGGGACGTTGCTGATCGGTCGGTTGATGGGGGTCCCGCGCGGGCTGTCGATGCTGGTGGCGACGGGCTTCTCGATCTGCGGTGCGTCGGCGGTGGCGGCGATGGAGAGCGTGGTCGAGCGCGATGACGAGGACGTGGCCACGAGCGTGGCGATGGTGACGGTCTTCGGGACCATCTCGATGCTCGCGTTGCCCGCGTTGGCCGTCGGGTATGGGTTGTCGGGCGATGAGATCGGCCGTGTCGCCGGCGGCAGCGTGCACGAGGTGGCGCAGGTGGTGGCGGCCGCGTCGCCGGCCGGCGCGGCCGCGGTGGCCGTCGCAGTGGTCATTAAGCTCAGCCGGGTTGTCCTGCTGGCGCCGATGGTGACCGCGGTCAGCGTGGTGGAGCGCCGCCACAGCGCCGCCGACAGCGGCAAGCGGCCACCGATCATGCCGCTTTTCGTGCTCGGATTCCTGGTCGCGGTGGCGGTTCGCAGCGCGGGTGTGCTGCCGGAGGCCGTGCTGGACGGCGCGAAGCAGCTGACCACCCTGCTGCTGACGGGTGCGCTGTTCGCGCTGGGGTTCGGGGTGCGGATCAAGGCGCTGCTGCGAAACGGCGCCAAGGCTTTCGCGCTCGGCGCCTGCTCCACGATCCTGGTGACGGGCCTCGGCTTCGCCACCATGCTCACCCTGGCGTGAAGTCGCTCCGATCAGGAGGTTCTGGGGCGCTGCCAGGGGTGTGCCCGCTCGTAGGCGCGGGCCGCGCGGAGGACCTTCGCGTCACCGTGGCGGGGGCCGACGATCTGCAGGCCGATCGGCAACCCGTCAGCGGTAAGTCCACAGGGGATGCTCGCGGCGGGCTGCTGGGTCATGTTGAACGGGTAGGTGAACGGGGTCCAGCTCGTCCAGCGCGGGCTGGGGGAACCGGCCGGGACTTCCAGGCCCGCTGCGAACGCCGGGATCGGCACGGTCGGGGTGAGCAGTAGGTCGTAGGTCTGGTGGAACGCTCCCATGCGCTGTCCCATGAGCATCCGTGTGTTGGTCGCCTCCAGGTAGTCCTGGGCGGAGTAGGTCAGCCCCAGCCGGCAGATCTCGTGCAGGCCCGGGTCCAGCAGCTCCCGCTGCTCGGCGGTGAGGTGCTCGACGGACTTCGCGGCACCGGCGAACCACAGCACGTGGAAGTCCTCGACCGGATCGTTGATGCCGGGATCGATCTCCTCGACGACGGCCCCGAGCTCCTCGAAGGCCCGGGCGGCTGCGGTGACCGCGCGCGACACCTCGGGATCGACGAAGGTGCCGAAGCCGAGGTTGAGGCTGACGGCGATGCGCAGGCCCCACACCCCGGAGTCGAGCCGGTCCACGAAGGACCCGCTCGGCGGTTCCAGCGCGGACCAGTCCCGGCTGTCCGGTTCGGACAGCACGTCGAGCATCAGCGCGGTCTCGGTGACCGTGGCGGTCATCGGCCCGGCGTGGGCCAGGGTGCCGTAGGGGCTGGCGGGGTAGTGCGGGATCCGGCCGTAGGTCGCCTTGAGCGCGACGATGCCGCAGAACGCAGCAGGGATGCGCACCGAGCCGCCGCCGTCGGTGCCGATGGCCAGCGGGGCCATGCCCAGCGCTACGGCCGCAGCTGCACCACCGCTGGACCCGCCAGCGGTGCGAGTCGGGTCCCACGGGTTGCGGGTGATGCCGTGCAGCGGGCTGTCGGTGACGCCCTTCCACGCCAGCTCCGGTGTGGCGGTCTTGCCGACGAACACCGCGTTGTGCTCCCGCAACCGTGCCACCGCCGGGGCGTCGACGGTCCACTGCTGGTGCGGGTCGATGGTTCGGGAGCCGCGCCGCGTCGGCCAGTCCTTGGTGAGGAAGATGTCCTTGATCGAGGTCGGCACGCCGTCCAGCCGCCCGGCGGGTTCGCCGCGCTGCCAGCGTTGTTCGGACGCCCTGGCCTGCTCCAACGCCCGATCGGCGTCGACCAGGCAGTAGGCGTTGACCGCCTCGTCCGCGTCCGCGATGCGGCGCAGCGCCGCTTCGGTCGCCTCCACCGGGGACAGCTCGCCGGCGGCGTAGCCGGCGAGGAGTTCGGTGGCGGTGAGGTCGGCTGCCGTTCGGGCGGCCGGCTGGGTGTTGCCCATCAGTGCTCCGTTCCGCTGACGTAACCCCGGTGCTTGTCGACCACGTTGCGCAACTGCGTGCCGTCGGTGTAGCTGCGCAGGTTGGCGAGGAAGAGGTCGACGAGTTCGTCGACCCAGCCGACGGTGTCGCCGGACATGTGCGGGGAGACGAGCACGTTGGGCAGCTCCCACAGCGGCGAGGTCTCCGGCAGCGGCTCGGTCTCAAACACGTCCAGCGCCGCACCGGCCAGCTTCCCGGCGCGCAGGGCGGCGATCAGGTCGGTCTCGACGACGAGTTCGCCGCGGCCGACGTTGATCAGCCTCGCGCCTGGGCGGCAGTGGGCGAGGACCTCGGCGTCGACGAGCCCCTTGGTCTGCTCGGTCAGCGGGGCGGCGAGCACGACGTAGTCGAAGGCGCCGATGACGTGGGCGAGGTCGCTGGAGGCGTGCACGTCGCCGAAGTCCGGGTCGCCGCTGCGTCCGACGCGCCCGGCACCGGACACGGACAGCCCGGCGGAGGTGAGCTGGCGGGCGATGGCCCGGCCGATCGGGCCGGTGCCCACGACCAGCGCGTTCTTGCCTTCGATGCGTTCGGTCACGCGGTGCCGCCACTGTTTGCGGTCTTGCAGCCGCAGGGTGGTGTGCAGGTCCTTGGCGAAGGTGAGCACGGCGCCGAGCACGTATTCGGCCATCGGCCGGTCGAAGACGCCGCGGGAGTTGGTCAGCAGCACCCCGGAGTCGCGCAGGGCGGGGAACAGCAGGTGGTCGACCCCGGCGCTGGCCGCGTGCAACCAGCGCAGCGCGTCGGCGTGCGGCCATGCCGAGGTGATCGCATCGGAGCGGAAGTCCCAGACGAACAGCACGTCGGCACCGGGCAGCGCGGTGGCTAGCTCGTCGGCGTCGGCGTAGCGGAGCTCGGCGTGGTCCTGGATGCGGGCCATCTCCGCGGGCGGGTTCCTGTCGTGCAGGACGACGACGGTGGGGGTGCGGCTGATCATGACCTGACCTTAGGGGCTGTTGCGTGCGGGGGCCGGGCAGCGATGATCGTCGGGCGCGCCGGTTAAGAGTTTGTTTCCCCCGCGCTGAACGGGAAAACGCGTTCGGCTTGGGGCATTGACACGCTAAGAAGCGTTCGTAGGATTGTCAACAATCCACGGGTACCCTCGGCCGACGAGGCGAATCCCGACCTCGCCGGCCGGGCCGGGGTGGAGGCCGGGACCGGAGGAGATGAGTCAACAGCCCCCACTCCTGCGAACGGAAGATCACGATGCCCAGGTACCTGTCGATCGCCCTGGAAAAGCGCGGTGTGTCCTGTGTGGCGGAACTGCTCGACAAGGACGCCCCCCGCACCTGCGAAGCCGTGTGGCAGGCGCTGCCCCAGGTCGGGCCGGTGCACCACGCCAAGTACGCGCGCAACGAGATCTACACGATGGTGCCTCGGTTCGCGGCCGAGGAACCAGGTCAGGAGAACCCGACGGTCACTCCGATCCCCGGCGACGTCGTGTACTTCTCCTTCCCGGGCGGCATGCTCGACCGCCAGTTCAAGGAGGAGAAGAACATCCACGAACTGCCTGGCGTGATCGACCTGGCCATCTTCTACGGACGCAACAACTTGCTGCTCAACGGCGACGTGGGCTGGGTGCCGGGCAACGTCTACGCCACCATCGTCGAGGGGTTGGACCGGATGGCCGAGGCGTGCAACGACGTGTGGCGCTCCGGCAGCGTCGGCGAAACCCTCCGCTACGACCGCTACCAGGGTTGACGGGGGTGCGCATGCCGCCTGACTTCCTCGGGGCGGTATCGGGCCCGGAGCCGCAACGCGGCGTGGGAGTGATCGCCCCGTTCGACCTGGCGCTGGACCGCGAATTGTGGCGGTGGACCCCAGCGGGCGTCTCGCTGTACCTGACGCGCACGGCGTTCGTACCGGTGCCGGTGACCGTCGAGCAGGCCAGTCTGGTCAGCGACGAGGCGGCGGTGCACGGCGCGACCCGCGACCTGCTGGTTCCGGAGCCGGAAGTGGTCGCCTACGCGTGCACCTCCGGCAGTTTCGTCAACGGGGCCACCGGCGAGCGGGCGCTGGTCGAGGTGATGCTGCAGGCGGGTGCGCCCGCCGCGGTCACCGCCTCCGGCGCGCTGGTGCGGGCCCTGCAGATGCTGGGCATCGGCCGGATATCGATCGCCACGCCGTACGTGGAGAGCGTGACCGAGCGGTTGCACGGCTTCCTCGACGAGCACGGGGTCGAGGTGGTCACGAGCGTCGGCCTGGGTCTGCTCGGGCAGATCTGGAAGGTCAACTACCGGCAGGTGGTGGACATCGTCCGCTCGGCGGACCGGCCGGAGTCCGAGGCGATGTTCATCAGCTGCACCAACCTGCCGACCTACGACATCATCGGGCCGCTGGAGCAGGAGCTGGGCAAGCCGGTGTTGACGGCCAACCAGGTCACGATCTGGGCTGCGCTGCGCGAGATGGGCCTGCAGGCGATGGCCCCGGAACAGCGGTTGATGCAGTTGGTGGACGCCCCGGCCGCGTGACGATCGCATCAAGATTGAGTTAGCCGTGACGACTCGTGCGGTAACATTGTCAACAATCGACCGGTCGTCCGGTGTTGGCGCCCGGAACCGCCGCGGTGGTGTCGGAAACCGATGTCGACGAAAGGACGGAGCTCCCGGTGTCGTACACCGCAGGAATTCTCTACCCCGGCTACAGCGCCGAAGACGACTACCCCACCCTCGAACGACTGCTCGGCGACGGCATCCGCCTGCCGCTGGTGCACACCCTGATGCGCGAGGACGCGCACCGGGTCGACGCGCTGCTGGACATCGGCTCGGACGACGTGCTCGCCGACGGTGCCCGGCAGTTGCTGGAGCACCGCGTGCAGTCGGTGATCTGGGCGTGCACCAGCGGCAGCTTCGTCTTCGGCTGGCAGGGTGCCCGTGAGCAGGTGGAGAAGTTGCAGGCGGTCACCGGCCTGCCGGCCTCCAGCACATCGTTCGCGTTCGTGAACGCCGCGGCGGGCCTGGGGCTGCGGCGGGTGGCGGTCGCCGCGACCTACCCGGACGACGTGGCGGCGAAGTTCGTGGAGTTCCTTCAGGCCGCCGGCCTGGAGGTGGTGCGGTTGTCCAGCCGGGGCATCATCACCGCCGCCGAGGTCGGCACACTCGAGCGCGGCGAGGTGCTGGAGTTCGCCGCGGCCAACGACGACGACCGGGCCGATGCGCTGCTGATGCCGGACACCGCGCTGCACACCGCGGCGTGGCTGAGCGACCTGGAGGACCGGCTGGGCAAGCCGGTGCTCACGGCCAACCAGGTCAGCGTCTGGGAAGCGCTGCGGCTAGCCGGTGATCGCGCGGTGCACGACGGATTGGGAACGCTGTTCCGCGAGGGAACAGGAGGGGAGCGCAATGCCTCCCCGGAATGAGGAGATGGTGTCAGGTGCTCGGGACCGACGAGCAGAACCCGCAGCCGGGTGAATTAGAGCCGGTGCAGCGCAAGTCGACCGCGGCGATCGTGGCCGACCGGCTGCGGGCGGCGATCATGTACGGGTCGCTGCCACCTGGTAATCAGCTTGGCGAAGCCGAGCTCGCCGCCCGGCTGGGCGTCAGCCGCGGGCCGCTACGGGAGGCCATGCAGAGGCTGGTCGCCGAAGGGCTGCTGCGCAGCGAACCGCACCGCGGGCTGTTCGTGATGACGTTGGACGCCGAGGACGTCCGCGACATCTACCTGGCCCGCCTGGCGGTGGAGCGCGCCGCGTGCGAGCAGATCGTGCGACACCACCGGGTGGAGGCGGTGGCGGAGCTGACCGCCGCGCAGAGCCGGATGGTCGCGGCGGCAGGGAAGGGCGATTCGATCGAGCTGGCCGACGCCGACCAGGAGTTCCACGAGACGCTGGTGCGGGTGTCGGGCAGCCCCCGGCTGCAGCGGATGGCGCAGACGCTGCTGGTGGAGAAGCGGATGTGCCTGACCGCTCTGCAGGACAAGTACCACGCGGACGTGCAGGCGCTGGTCGATGAGCACAAGGGCCTCGTCGACGCGATCGAGGCCGGCGACGAGCAGTTGCTGCTGGGGCGGCTGACGGAGCACATGAACGACGCCCTGGACCGCCTTAACGGCTCCATGGCGAGCTGACGCCAGAGAAGGGGGCGGGCTCCCTCCAACCGCGGAGGGAGCCCGCCCCCTTCGTGCGAACTTCTCAGAGGCCGCCGACGGCGACGTATTTCGTCTCGAGGAACTCGTCGATGCCGAACTTGCCGCCTTCGCGGCCGAGGCCGGAGTGCTTCACCCCGCCGAACGGCGCCGCCGGGTTGGACACGATCCCCTGGTTGAGCCCGACCATGCCGCTCTCCAGCGCCTCGGACACCCGCAGGCCACGCTGCAGATCGCGGGTGTAGAGGTAGCTGACCAAGCCGTACTCGGTGTCGTTGGCCTGGGCGATGACCGCCTGCTCGTCGGTGAAGGTGGTGATCGGGGCGACCGGCCCGAAGATCTCCTCCCGCCCCATCCGGGCCTCCAGCGGCACGTTGGTCAGCACGGTCGGCTGGTAGAAGTAGCCGTCACCGTCGCGGACGCCGCCGCCGGTGACGACCTCCGCGCCGAGCCGCACGGCGTCGGCGACCAGGTCGGTGACCTTGCCCAGCTGGGCGTCGTCGATCAGCGGCCCCACCTGGATCTCGTCGGTGACGCCGCGGCCCACCCGCAGGCCGCTCATCCGCTCGGCCAGCCGCCGGGAGAACTCCGCAGCGACGTCGGCGTGCACGTAGAACCGGTTGGCCGCCGTGCAGGCCTCGCCGATGTTGCGCATCTTGGCCAGCATCGCGCCGTCGACCGCGGCGTCCAGGTCGGCGTCGTCGAACACGATGAACGGCGCGTTGCCGCCCAGCTCCAGCGATACCCTGAGCACCTGGTCGGCGGACTGTTCGATGAGCTTGCGGCCCACCGCGGTGGAACCGGTGAACGACAGCTTGCGGGCGCGGCCGTCGCGGATCATCGGTTCCATCAGCTCGCCAGCGTGGCGCGAGGTCACCACGTTGAGGACGCCCTCCGGCAGCCCGGCTTCGGTGAGGATCTCGGCCAGAGCCAGCATCGACAGCGGCGTCTGGTGCGCCGGCTTGATCACCGAGGTGCAGCCCGCGGCGATGGCCGGGCCGATCTTGCGGGTGCCCATCGCCATCGGGAAGTTCCACGGGGTGATCAGCAGCGCCGGTCCGACCGGCTGGCGCATCACCAGGAACCGGCCGCTGCCGTTGGGCGCCACCGCGTAGTCGCCGCCGATGCGCACGCCTTCTTCGGAGAACCAGCGGAAGAATTCAGCCGCGTAGGTGACCTCGGCGCGCGACTCGGCCAGCGGTTTGCCCATCTCCAGCGTCATCAGCAGCGCGAGGTCCTCGTGCCGCTGCATGATCAGCTCAAAGCCGCGCCGCAGGATCTCGCCGCGCTCGCGCGGCGGGTGCTTGGCCCACTGGGGCTGGGCGTCGGCCGCGGCCGCCAGCGCGGCCAGCCCGTCGTGCGGGGAGGCGTCGGCGACCGAGCACAGCGCCCGGCCGGTGGAGGGGTCTTCGACCTCGTAGCTGCGGTCCCCGTCGGCGTTGCGCCATTTGCCGCCGATGAGCAGTTGCTTCGGCGCGGCGTCGACGACGACTGCCTCTCGGGGGTGCTGTTCGGTTGAGGTTGTCATGGCAACGGCGAACCCTTCTGCCTCGGTGGTGGACAGCGACGCTCGGTGATGGTTGCATGTCAGCGGAGATTGTCAACAATCCTACATTTTGCACGCTTCGAAGCTTGGAGTCGATCATGGCTGAGCTCTCGCCGGTGCTGAAGCAGGCCACGCCGGTCCTAGCCGCCCGCGGGGTAGGCGTCTACCTCTACGACGAGCAGGATCGCCGATACCTGGACTTCACCGCCGGGATCGGGGTCACCAGCACGGGCCACTGCCACCCGCGCGTGGTCGAGGCGGCCCAGCGCCAGGTGGGTACCCTCATCCACGGCCAGTACACGACCGTCATGCACCGGCCGCTACTGCGGCTGACCGAACGACTCGGCGAGGTGCTGCCGACCGGCCTGGACCGGCTGTTCTACGTCAACTCCGGCAGCGAAGCGGTCGAGGCGGCGGTGCGGCTGGCCCGCCAGGCCACCGGGCGGCAGAACATCGTAGCCTTCCAGGGTGGCTTCCACGGTCGCACGATGGGCGCGGGCGCGCTGACCAGCTCCGGGGTCAAAGTGCGGGCCGGGATCGGCCCGATGATGCCCGGCGTGGTGTTCACCCCGTTCCCGGAGGCCTACCGGCACCGCACCAGCGAGGCCGAGGCGGTGCGCTACGCGCTGGCCGAGTTCGACCAGTTGCTGGTCACCGTCAGCTCCCCGCGTGACATCGCCGCGATCATCATCGAACCGGTGCTCGGCGAGGGCGGTTACATCCCCGCCCCGCCGGCGTTCCTCGCTGGCCTGCGGGAACGCGCCGACCGGCACGGAATCCTGCTGATCGTCGACGAGGTGCAGACCGGTGTCGGTCGAACCGGCCGATTCTGGGGCCACGATCACGCCGGGATCCGGCCCGACATCCTGATCACCGCCAAGGGGTTGGCCAGCGGTTTCCCGCTGTCGGCCATCGCCGCGCCGGAGGAACTGATGAGCCAGGCATGGCCGGGCTCGCAGGGCGGCACATACGGAGGCAACGCGGTGGCCGCCGCGGCGGCGCTGGCCACCCTCGACGTGGTGCGCGACGAGCACCTCGTCGAGAACGCCGCCGAGCAGGGCGCCCGGCTGCAGGAGGGCCTGCGCAAGGTCGCCGCCGAGCACCCGGTGATCGGCGACGTGCGCGGGCTGGGCCTGATGGCCGGCAACGAGTTCAGCACGCCCGATGGCACGCCGGACACCGCGACGGCCACCCGGGCACACCAGGCCGCCGCCGCGCGCGGGCTGCTGCTGCTGACCTGCGGCCCGCACGGCAACGTGGTGCGGATGATCCCGCCGCTGATTGTCACCGCAGAGCAGGTCGACGACGCGGTCGGGCTGTGGGCGGAGGCGGTGCGGGACGCCGTCAAGGCCTGATCACCTCGGCTAGTGGGTGTGAGCTTGCGCTTGCGCCCGTCACCAGCCAAAACGGGTGGTTGTCGATCACTGTTCGGTAGGGGTGGGTGCTTCCGGCATAGCCGTCTGGAATGCTTCACGCCAAACCCGGAGCGTGCGGGGCGCGCCGGATCGAACCGACGCAGGTGTGCGCATGAGCGACTGGTCGGCGGGGCAACCGCCGAGGAGCCGGAGACCGCAAGGCGGCGGCGAGAGGTACGACTACTACCGAGAGGCCCCAGGCGGGCCGCCGCCAGGACGGCGACCACCGCCACCACCGCCTCCGTACCGCGGCCCCCGGCGGCCGGTGGACGAGCCACCGCCGCTGCCGCCACGCCGCAAGAAGAAGCGGTGGGGCCGGCGCATCGGCATCACGCTGGTCGTGCTGGTCCTGCTCCTGGCCGGGTTGGTGATCTACTTCGACAGAATGCTGCAGCGCACCGACGCGCTGGGCTTCGGCGGGCAGGCCCCGGACTCGGCGGGCACCAACTGGCTGCTGGTCGGCTCCGACAGCCGTGAAGGCCTCGACGAGGCGCAGCGGGAGCAACTGTCGGCCGGTGACGCCGCCGGACGCCGCACCGACACCGTGATGCTGGTGCACATCCCCAGCGGCGGCGGCCAGCCGGCGCTGATCAGCCTGCCCCGCGACTCGTACGTCGCGATCCCGGGGCACGGCAAGACGAAGCTCAACGCGGCGTTCTCCTTCGGTGGGCCGCAGCTGCTGGCGCAGACCGTCGAACAGGCAACTGGCGTGCACATCGACCACTACGCGGAGATCGGCTTCGGCGGGTTCTCCGACCTGGTCGACGCCGTCGGCGGCGTGGACATCTGCCTGGACCAGCCGATGGACGACGAGATGGCCAACGCGCACCTGCAGGCCGGTTGCCAGGAGCTCGACGGGCCGCAGGCCCTAGGCTTCGTGCGGGCCCGCTACTCGCTCAAGGGCGGTGACCTGGAGCGTGCGGAGAACCAGCGCAAGCTACTGGCCGCGCTGGTCGACAAGGCCACCAGCCCGGCAACGCTGCTCAACCCATTCCGGCTGTTCCCGCTGGCCTCCGGGGCCAGCAAGACGTTCCTGGTCAACGACGGCGACCACCTGTGGCACCTGGCGTCGCTGGCGCTGGCGATGGGCGACATCAGCAGCGGTCAGGGCGTCACCACCAGCGCGCCGTTCGGCCGCTTCGGCAAGGACTCCGACGGCGGCTCGGTGATCATCTGGGACTCTGACGGCGCCAAGCGGATGTTCGAGGCGATCTCCAACGACCAACCCATCCCGCCGGACCTGGTGGCGAAGTAGATCGCGAACGATGCGGGCCGCCCCGGAAGATTCCGGAGCGGCCCGCATCGCCGTTGGGAGGGACGGTCAGGAGGTGAATCGCTTGAGCTGCTTGTTGTTGCCGTTGAAGACGTCCTGCCCACCGGGGAACGAGCCCTTGTCGCTGCTCTGCCAGATCGTCTGGTAGTCCCAGCCGGCCGGCAGCGGGCCGGTATCGAGGGCGTAGCGGGCGATCCACAACGGATTGTTCGGCGCGAAGTCCGGATTGGACGCCGTGCAGCGGTTCCACCAGTTGGTGGTGGTGTAGATGATCGGGAAGCGCCCGGTCCGGGCGTGGTACGTGTTGCTGAAGTCGGCGATCCACCGCGACATCGCGGCCGGGTCCAGGCCGTAGCAGGCCTCCCCGTAGGGGTTGTACTCGATGTCCAGCGCCCCCGGCAGGGTGCGCCCATCGCGCCTCCAGGCTCCGCCGTTGTCGACGAAGAAGTTGGCCTGGTCCCCTCCGTTGGAGCGGTCCGGCAGGCCGAAGTGGTAGGAGCCGCGGATCATGCCGACGGCGTGCGAGCCGTCGTACTGCTGTCCGAAGCGGTCGTTGCGGAACTCGGTGCCCTCGGTGGCCTTGACGTAGGCGAACCGGGCGCCGTCGGCCCAGGCCTTCGGCCAGTCGACATCGCCCTGATGACCGCTGACGTCCATTCCGGACACCGCGCCTGCGGGGCGGTAGCGCGGCTGCGCGTCGCGCGAGCCTTCGACGCTGTAGCCCGCCCAAGCCCCGTTGGGGTCGTTGGGGTTGAGCCGCGGGGCCGTGGGCGCCGGGTCGGCTTGGGCGATGCCGCCGGCCAGGCCCGCCGCGGCGATCACAGCCGCGAGCAGTGTGGAAGTCCTACGTGGACGGCCGGAACCGCTGCGGCCCAGACGTTGCCGGTGACTGCTGTCGACCGGACCGCCGAATCTGCGAAGCACTACACTCGCCTCCTCACCAACACAGGCAGCGTCGTCGAGTGGAACCGGCCGTTCGGGGTGTCGGACCGGGTGGTGCTCTGGATCTTGCGCGTTGGGAGAATAACCCGGCATGTGGGAGCGCGCCGGGTTCCGACGCGCCGTTTCGCCGGTTTTGCCTCGAGTGGACACTCGGCCGTCCACTGTGGTGTCAGCGGCCTCGAGCCTCGCGGTCGATCTGGAGTGACCTACGTCTCCCGATTGGAGAATCGGCGGCCGGTCAGGTAGGTCTCGGGCATGGCACAGCGAACGGGCGGTCCCGGAGCGGGGCGGTACAGGGATCGGCGGCCGAGCGATCGCAGGCGTGACGACCGGCCACGCGGCGACCGTGGCGACGAGCAGGCGCTGCGGCAGGAACTGCGCGTCATGCACGGCGCCAGCTACGGCCGATACAAGTCGTTGAGCGGCCGCTGGTCATTCGGCGGGTTCACCTTGGAGGTCCAGCGGGTGCAGCCGGACCCGTACGCGCCGGCCAGCCGCTGCGAAGTCCGGGTGGATCCGGTGGTCGCGGGCTTCCCAGCGGAGTTGTGGTCCACGCCGGTGCGGGCGCGGGCGCTGGCCGGTTACCTGGTGCGAGCGGCGCACCGCAGGCTCCGCGACAGCCGGTTGCGGGTGGACGCCGGTCGGCAGCAGGTGCTGGACCGCAGTGCCTGCCAGATCGCGGGCGGGGCGGTGGTGCTCCGGCTGGGCATCGACCTGCCGGGGCGGGGCCGGACGATCGATGGCAGGCAGGCCGAGCAGGCGTTGTGCGACGAGCTGCCCGACGTGGTGGAGGCGGCGCTTCGCTGGGCGAGCGCCGATCAGCGCCGGCTGCGGGAGTTCGTGGACTCCATTGAGGACACCGACGCGCTGCGCCGGATGCTGCCGCGGTTGGGCCTGGTGGCCTTCGTCGCCGACGGCTCGATGCTGCCCCGGCGCAGCGGCGTCGACGAGCGGCCGCTGCCCGACGGGGTGCCGTTCGCCTCCCCGGAGTCGATGCGGGTCGAGGTGGAGCTGCCCAACCGCGGCCGGGTACGTGGCATGGGGGTGCCCGAGGGGATCACGCTGATCGTCGGGGGCGGTTTCCACGGCAAGTCCACGCTGCTGCGGGCGCTGGAGTTCGGCGTCTACGACCACATCCCCGGCGACGGCCGGGAACTGGTGGTGTGCCGGGAGGACACCGTCAAGGTGCGCGCGGAGGACGGGCGGCGGGTGCACCGCGTGGACGTCAGCCCGTTCGTCAGCCACCTGCCCACCGGCGCCGACACCGCCGACTTCTCCACCGACAACGCCTCCGGCTCCACCTCCCAGGCCGCGGCGATCGTGGAGGCGGTGGAGGCCGGGGCGAAGGTGCTGCTGGTCGACGAGGACACCGCGGCGACGAACCTGATGATCCGCGACGCCCGGATGCAGGCCCTGGTGGCCAAGGAGTCCGAGCCGCTGACGCCGTTCGTGGACCTGATCCGGCCGCTGCGGGCCGCGCACGGGGTGTCGACGGTGCTGGTTATGGGCGGATCCGGGGACTACATGGACGTCGCCGACCAGGTGCTGATGCTGGACGCCTACCACGCCCGCGACGTCACCGAACGCGCCAAGCAGCTGGCCGCGGCGCCGACCGGTCGCCACTCCGAGGCCCAGGCCTTCCCGCCGGTTCGGCACCGCGTGGTGGATCCGTGCTCGATCGCCACCGACCGTCCGAAGATCCGCGCCCGGGGGGTGGACGCGCTGACCCTGGGGGAGTCCACTGTGGAACTGCGCGGGGTGGAGCAGGTGGTCGACCCCGCGCAGGTCACCGGGATCGGGCTGGCGCTGGTCAGCTGCGCACGGCGCGGGGTGCTGGACGGCACCCGCACAATCGCCGAGGTGCTGGACGCCTTCGCCGCGGACGTCGCCAAGCGCGGTGTCACGGCCGTCGACGAGCACTACGTGGGGGACTTCGCCGTGCCGCGGCGCTTCGAGCTGGCGGCCGCGCTGAACCGGCTCCGGGTGCTGCAGGTCGCTGGTTTCCGCATCTGAGGAGGTTTGCCCATCGGCTGCGGGCGGGCATCATCGAGGCGAGTGGTTTCCCCGATGTGCTGTCGTGCGCACGCGCGGCGGACGGGAGGCGAGCGATGCCTCGCATGAGTTTCCCGGAACGAACCACCACCGGTTACGCCGACCGCCGGCACGCCGGCCAGGTCCTGGCCCAGCGGATGACCGGGCTTGAGCTGGTCGACCCCGTGGTGCTCGGGTTGGCCAGGGGAGGGGTGCCGGTGGCCGCCGAGGTGGCTCGGATGTTGAAGGCGCCGTTGCGGGTCTGCGTTGCCCGCAAGATCGGCGCGCCGAGCCAGCCGGAGCTGGCGGTGGGCGCGGTGACCGCGGATGGGCCGGCGAGCTACGACCTGCAGCTGGTGCGCTCGTTCCACCTCGACGAACGGACCCTGCAGGCGGCCTGTGATCGGGAGCGGGCCGAGGCGCGGCGCCGGGAGCGGTTGTTCCACCGCGGCGAGCCGCTGCCGTTGGCCGGGCGTGACGTGGTGCTGGTCGACGACGGGCTGGCCACCGGGGCGACGGCCCGCGCGGCGGTGCGGATGCTGCGCGAGTCGTCACCGCGGAGCGTGGTGTTGGCCGTCCCGGTGGGCGCGCCGGACGCTGTCACCGCGTTGCGCGCGGAGGCGGATGTGGTGGTGTGCGTGCTGCAACCGGTCGGTTTCGCGGCGGTGGGGCAGTGGTACCGCAACTTCAGCGCCACCACCGACGAGGAGATCTACGAGATCCTGCAGGACTTCGACTGACCGTGCGGAACTTTGCCGAGCTGGAGTTCTCGGCCTTCGCGGGTACCTCCAGCGCCCACAATATTTTGATAATTCCTGTTATTTCAGTGCTGAATGAATTTAGGATGACTAGTTCGTCGTCGGGGAAGTCGATTCGCAATGCCGGCTGTACCTGCCGATCCCACCGTGGTGCACCCGATGCCCGACCAGTCGCGCGTGGTGCTGTTGAAGCCGCTGGTGACCTCGCCGTTGATCGAGGTCGGGGAGTTCTCCTACTACGACGATCCGACGGCTTTCGAGACGCGCAACGTGCTGTACCACTACGGGCCGGAGAAGCTGGTCATCGGGAAGTACTGCGTGTTGGGGGAGGGCGTGCGGTTCATCAGGAACGGCGCCAACCACCGGATGGCCGGTCCGTCGACGTTCCTGTTCCCGATCACGGGTGGTTCCTGGAGCGAGCACTTCGATTTGATCACGGGTCTGCCCGGTCGCGGTGACACGGTGGTGTGCAACGAAGTCTGGTTCGGGTACCGGTCGGTGGTGATGCCCGGAGTCCGCATCGGTCAAGGGGCGATTGTGGCTTCAGGTTCGGTGGTGGTCGACGACGTACCGGATTACGGCATCGTCGGTGGCAATCCGGCCAGGCTCATCCGCCGCCGGTACGACGACGCTGATGTCGAGCGCTTGTTGGCGCTGGCCTGGTGAGATTGGCCGCTGGAGCACATCACGGAGCACGTTCGGACGATCATGTCCGGCAGCGTCGACGACTTGGCGGCGGTTGCCCCGGAAGCCAGGTAGGACCCGTTGGCCGGGTGGAGATTCGCGGTGCCCGGCAGCATTTTGTTTTGATAATTCTTGCGATTTCAGTGTTGATCAAAACCAATCCTGCGGACCAACTCTCACCAATACGAGCCACGACGCGATAGCCTCGCCTCACCTACTCCTGCGCTGAGGAGAGCTGGGAATCGGGTGGACTTGGGCCACCGGTCGGGGGTCTTCTGGCGCGTCGGGGTGGAGCTGGGTGTCCGTCTCGGGTTGATTGGTTCGTTATGACTGCCGCTGGACCTTCCGACAACACGCCGCCGCAGGCGGGTAGGCACACGCCACCTCGGCGGTCGGGTACGAGACGGAGCGCCGATTCCGGCGAGTCGGGTTACTCGGCCGAGGTCTCGTGGCAGGTGGGAGAGGCGGCGTCGGCGCTGGGTGATCGCCTGCGCGACCCGGCGGTGGCGCACACCGTCGAGGAGATCGAGCAGGTCATGCGCGGGTTCTCACTGACGGTGGAGGGCATGTCCGTCGGTTGCGCAGGGGTGACGGAGTGGCTGCGGGCGGCGGGGCACGCCGGCCCGCTGTCCGGGCACGCCAGCGTGATGGCGGAGCGGCTGTCGCACATCGGCAAGGAGTTGGCCCGGTTGGCTGAGGCGATCGAGAAGGCGCAGAAGCGCGCGAGCTGAGGTCGGGTTTCCGGTCAGACCTTTGAAGTTAGTTACGCTAACAACATAGACTGGCCGGGTGACGGCTGCTCCCACGTCCGGGCCGACGAAGGTGGTGGCGTGGGCGGTTGTCGACATCCGGGAGCAGTTCGGCGCCGGTGCGGCGACGCCGTGGCTGATCTCCGGGCTGTACCTGGCGACCGCGGGGCGGCTGGCGGATCTGTTCGGGCCGCGCCGGGTGTTTCTGGCATCGCTGGTGGTGGCCGTGGCGGCGTCGAGGAGCGCGCCGTTCGCGCCTGGGCATCGGGACGTGCGCGGCGGGTGTGGCGATGCTGCGGGCGCAGGCCGACCGGCTGGGGGCGCTGCCAACGGGGCATTGAGCGTGCTGGCCATCCGCGGTCAGGTGATGATCGCGATCGGGGCCGGTGGTCGGCGGGATGCTGGTGGGCAACCAGGCGCTTGGCGGGACTTATCTTCGGACCGCGTTGACGTACGTGGCGTTCTTTGGTTTTCCGATGTGGTTGCAGAGCGCGCGGGGTTTGCCGCCGGGACAGGTCGGTTTGGTGGTGGTGCCGATCGCGTTGCTCGCGATGGCGTCCGTGGCGTTAGCGGGTCGATGCTGCCAAGGGTGGAGCCTTGGCTGGTGCTGTTGGCGGGGTCGGCGATGTTGTTGGCCGGCTGGGTCGGGTGGATGCTGCTCGACACCACGGGGTGGCGGCGTTGGTGGCCGTGGCGGCGGTGCTGGGGGTGCCGAACGGGTTCAGCAACATCGGGAACCAGTCGACGCTGTACCGGCAGGCGTCGGCGCGTGATGCCGGGATAGCTGCGGGGCTGTTCCGGACGTCTCAGTATGTTGGTGCCAACATCGCGGCTGCGGTGATCGAGTTGTGCTTCGCGGGTCCGGCCAGTGATCCGGGGTTGCACCGGCTCGGTGGCGTGGTCGTGGGGATCAGCGCGGTGCTGCTGGTGGGGTTGGTGGTCGGGCGCCAGTCCCGCTGAGCGGGTGGTGCTGCGCGCTGGTCTGCTGCTGGAGTTCGGTTTGCAGGCGGGGCCTGCGTGTGCTGTGGAGGTGGCCCCTTTGGTTCGCGGCAGTGTCGGTGATTCCTCTGCCGCCTTTGATTCGCTGTTCAGCGAGGTGTTCTCGGGGGCGTCGGGGGGTGCTTCGGCGTCGGAGCGCGGCTTGGCGTTGGGCACGTTGCTGGATGCGCAGGCGCATGAGGTGGTGTCGAAGGCGGTTCGGGCAACTGTGGACTGGGGCAGCCGGGAGTTGGACGGTGCGCATCTGCTGTGGGCGGTGACGCAGGTGCCGGCGACGGCGGAGTTGCTGGTTTCTTCCGGGGTGCGGGTGGAGGAGTTGGCGGCTGCCGTGCGGTCGGCGGTGGTGGCGCAGGATTCGGGGGTGGTGGGGCGGCCGGTGTTGTCGTCGGCGGCTCGGCGGGCGTTGTTGGGGGCGTATCAGCAGGCGTTGGGTGAGGGTGCCGATGTGGTGGGGGCGCGGCATCTGGTGTTGGGGTTGGCCGTGGATGCGGATTCGGTGGCCGGGCGGGCGTTGGCGCGGGCGATCGAGTTGGGTGATCGGGGTGGGGCTCGGTCGGTGTTGAGCGTGACGCCGCGGTTGGACGAGTTCGGGTTGGATCTGACGGAGTTGGCGCGGGCCGGGAAGTTGGATCCAGTGGTGGGCCGGGATGCCGAGATCGAGCAGGCGATCGAGGTGTTGGGGCGGCGGTCGAAGAACAACCCGGTGTTCGTGGGGGATCCGGGGGTTGGGAAGACCGCGATCGTGGAGGGTTTGGCGCTGCGGATCGTCGAGGGTGCGGTGCCGTGGTCGTTGGCGGACATGCGGGTGGTGTCGCTGGATCTGGCGGGGATGGTGGCCGGGGCGAAGTACCGGGGGGAGTTCGAGCAGCGGTTCCGGGATGTGCTGTCGGAGATCCGGGCGCATCGGGAGAGCGTGTTGGTGTTCATTGATGAGATTCACAGCATCGTGGGGGCCGGTGCGGGTGAGGGGTCGATGGATGCGGGCACGATGCTCAAGCCGGCGTTGGCGAGGGGTGAGGTGCGGTTGATCGGGGCGACGACCGTGGAGGAGTACCGGCGGCACGTGGAGAAGGATCCGGCGTTGGAGCGCCGGTTCGCGCCGATCATGGTGGCGGAGCCGTCGGTGGCCGAGGCGGTGGTGGTGTTGGAGGGGTTGCGGGAGAAGTACCAGCGGCATCATCGGGTGCGCATCGATGATTCGGCGTTGTCGGCGGCGGCGGAGTTGTCGCAGCGTTACATCGCGGATCGGTTCTTGCCGGACAAGGCGGTGGATCTGCTGGACCAGGCTTGTTCGCGGGTGCGGTTGCGGCGTGGTGGTGAGGTGCGGGAGTCGGCGGTGTTCGAGCCGACGGTGGTCGCTGATGACGTGGCGGATGTGGTGGCGTCGTGGACCGGGATTCCGGTGGCGGATGTGAGTGCGCAGGATGTGCAGCGGTTGTTGGGGTTGGAGCAGCAGTTGCGGTCGCGGGTGGTCGGTCAGGACGCGGCGGCGGCGTCGGTGGCGGAGGCGGTGCGTCGGGCGCGGGCGGGGTTGGCGGATCCGGATCGGCCGATCGGGAGTTTCTTGTTCCTGGGGCCCACTGGGGTGGGCAAGACGGAGTTGGCGCGGGCGTTGGCGCATGTGTTGTTCGGGGATGTGCAGCGGTTGTTGCGGCTGGACATGGGGGAGTTCCAGGAGAAGCACACGGTGTCCCGGCTGGTGGGTGCGCCGCCGGGGTATGTGGGTTATGGCGAGGCGGGGCAGTTGACTGATCGGGTGCGGCGGCAGCCGTATTCGGTGGTGTTGCTGGATGAGGTGGAGAAGGCGCATCCGGATGTGTTCAACACGTTGTTGCAGGTGTTGGATGCGGGGCGGTTGACGGATTCGCAGGGCAGGTTGGTGGATTTCCGCAACGTGGTGGTGATCATGACCTCGAACATCGGGGCTGATCGGGTGCTGGATGCGGGGGCGGATGCTGGGGAGTCGGCGTTGGTGGTGCTGGAGGAGTTGCGGGCGTTCTTCCGGCCGGAGTTCATCAACCGGATCGATGATGTGGTGGTGTTCCGGCCGTTGGGGGCGGAGCAGTTGCGGCGGATCGCTTTGTTGTTGTTGGAGCGCACGGGGGCGCAGTTGGCGGCCAAGGGGATTCGGTTGGTCGTGGGGGATGCCGGTCTGGATTGGTTGGTGGATCGGGGGTATCAGCCGGAGTTCGGGGCGCGGCCGTTGCGGCGGGTGATCGCGCGGGAGTTGGACAACCGGTTGGCGTCGATGGTGTTGGCGGGCACGGTGTCGGCGGGTGATCAGGTGTCGGTGGATGTGGCGGGTGGTGAGTTGTCGTTGGTGGTGACGTCGGTGTGGGAGCCGGTGTCGGGTGGGCGGCATGCGGCGCCGGTGGAGAGTGCGGTGGAGAGTGCGCAGCCGGTTCAGCGGCACAGCGTGTTCGGGTGAGGCTTGCCCGGTCAACCGGCGGGGTGGCCGGGCAAGTGTTTCCTGGTCAGGTGGCTGGTGTTGGGGGCCAGGGGATTTCGGTCAGGGCGGGGATGAGGGTTCGCTCTTCGTAGTCGAGGTGTGCGTGTAGTTCTCGGGCGAGGCGGTCGAATTCGGTGCGGAACTCGTGGGGGTCGGCGTTGGTGATGTCGGCCAGCAGGGCGAGGATTTCGTCTTTGATATTCGCGACGGTGCGGTGTTCGGCGCGGAGGCGGTCGAGGGCGTCGCGCAGGTGCGGGTGGTGGTGGGCGAGGGCGGGGAAGATGTGGTCGTCTTCGCTGGTGTGGTGGAAGGTCAGGAATTCGCAGAAGGCCAGGCAGTGCTGGCGGATCTGCATGCCGAGGCTCGGTGGTTGGTGGTCGCTGCTGGTTCGGGCGGTGAGGTGGGTGTGGGCTTCGGTGCGGACGTGCTGGAGTTGGGCGCGTAGCCAGGCGTGGACCTGCAGGAGTTTGTCGGCGAGGTTGGTGATCTCGCGTGTGGCGGCTGTGGGGTCTTCGGTGCGTTGGAGTGCGATCACGGGCAGGGTTCGGTTGGTGCGGGTTTGGTAGTCGGCGTAGCCGGGTGCTGTTCGGGTGATGTGTTCGAAGAGTTGGTCGCGGTGGGGTCCTTCGGCGGGGACGGCGATGGCTTCGAAGGTTTCGGTGCCGATTTCGACCTGGACCAGCGGGTGGGCGAGGAGGTTGTGGTACCAGGCGGGGTGGTGGGGTGCGCCGAGGTTGGAGCCGGTGATCAGTAGTTGGTCGCCGTTGCGGACGTAGCCGAATGGGACGGTGTGCGGGCGTTGGGTTTTGGCGCCGGTGGTGGTGAGCAGGAGGAGGTCGTTGCCTGCGAAGGGGCCGCCGACTTTGCCCGCGTTGGTGCGGAATTCTTCGATGATGGTGTGGTTGAAGGACATGCTGTGCTGGTGTCTCCAGGAGTGTTGGGGCGCGCGGGATCCCGTGGTCTGGAGCTCGATCGAGCAGGGTGCAGCTGCCGGCGGGAGGGTGCCGGGTGCTGTGGGAGACAGGGGCTGCGCGCGGAATTGGTATGGGTCAGGCGCGGGGTGCGGAGTGCCTGTTCATGGCGTGATCCCTGGGTGAAGGTGCTCGCCCGGTTGTCGATCTGCCCACTGCTCTCTAATCGGCGCCACGCGGCACGCCGGTATTCAACCATGCGTTCGCCGAGCACCGGCAGGGGCACGCCGATCGGGTGATGTTTGTCGGCTGTGGGTGCACGAGGCCGCGGGGGAGGCGGTGGCGCGGGCCCGGGAGGTGGTGGGCCGACGTTGATCGAGGTGAAGTTGACCCGCTACTACGGGCATTTCGAGGGTGATCAGCAGACCTACCGGGGCGAGGAGGTTTCGCGGGCGCGGCGGGATCTGGACTGCTTGCGTCGGTTCCGGGCTCGGGCGACCGGGGCCGGGCAGGCCGCCGAGCGGTTGGCCGCTGATGGGGTGCGGCTGGTGGTCGTGGATGAGGCTACGCCGCGGTGCAGCATGGCCACCGACATTGGTGGAAGTCCTGCTGCGCTACAAGCGGCTGGACGGTGTCACCGAGGCGTTGCAGGCGGTGCATGCCACGCTGCTCGGCGGCGACCGGCAGGCCATCGACACGCGGGCGTTGCTGGCGTCGGTGCAGGTGCCGGTGACGGTGCTGTGGGGCGGTGCCGACGAGATCTTGCCGGTGCCCGTCGAGCGCGCAGGTGGTAGCTGGGAGGTAGTCGACGGGTGGGGCACATGCTGCACATGGAGCATCCGCACGTGGTGCGCGATGCGGTCTTGAGCAGGCTCTGAGGCCGTCACAGTCCGGTGGTGCCCCGGTCGGCCGGTTGCGGGATCGGCTGGCCGGGGCGCTGTTGTTCCCGGGTTTTGCCACCTCCACAGTGCTGTCACTCTGCGCTACAACACGCCCCGTTGAGGGACGGTGGATCGTCGCCCAACTAGGCAGATCCTCGGCGCGCCACCACCTCACTGCCACCTGATCGAGACCAAATACCACACGAACGTGGCGAGCCTTGTTGGCTCGGCCGGTGGCTCCTACGGTGGGAGGTGCGGTTGAGCAGCCGCCACGGCGTACCTCTTGCGTTGAGCGCAGCGGCGAGTTCCCGGGCCCGTGGCCAACCGAACCGTCGATACGCAACCAGGGGAGGTAGCGTGATCGTCTCCAGATCCAGCATGCCACCGGCCGCGTGGGCTCGCGGCGGCCACGCGATCGTCGCGCCACACACCGCTGAGGATCCCGTCGCCGCGCACGCGAGCTGCACTTCCGCGCTGCGGCTGGCCGTGGAATGGCCCGCCTCGGGTGTGGTGGTGGTCCGCATCGGTGGCGAGATAGACCTGGCCACGGTGCCCAGACTCACCGAGCTGATCCGCCAGCGCCTGACCGCCGCGGCCCTGCAGGCCATCGTCCTGGACCTCTCGGAGGTGTCCTTCGCCAGCAGCGCCGCCATCGAACTACTGCTGCATACCCAGCGCCGCGCCGACCACCGCAGCACCAAGCTGTTTGTGGTCCCCGGTCACGGAGCGATGCTGCGGCTGCTGACGATCACCCGGCTGCGCGAACGGTTCGTGTGCCGGGAATCCGCCGCCCAAGCCGTCGCCGAAGCGCGCTTGTGACACCCGCGCTCCGCCCTGCTCAGCCGCCGGTGCCGCGGGCGAGGTGATCGGCCAGCGACGCCCACCTGTCGTCGGCGGCGTACGGGCTCCAGCTGCCCGGGTCGTTGGACCAGTACACCTCGCGCCGCATGGTCGGCTTCGGCGAGCACGTCGTCGACGTAGTCCAGCGCGCCCGGCTTGGTGGCGTCCAGCCCGAACTCACCGACGATCCGCGGCGCGCCCAGGCGGCGTGCGGGTTCGGCGTTGCTGGCGAACCCGCACGGTGGCCAGGGTCAGCGTGCGGGTTCGCCCCGCGTAGCCCTGGCCGGAGTCCAGCAGACCGGGTACAGGTGCGGGGCGTAGGCGATGCGTGCCTCGCCCGGCCGCGGTTCGGTCAGCGGTGGCAGCGCCGAGGGCAGGCCCTGGCCTGCTGCGCCCCAGGGCTAGGAGCAGGGCACCGCGCTCCGCCGGAGGATGGCAGGATTTCCGCCATGAGAACGTACGTCGCGCTGCTGCGCGCGGTCAATCTCGGTAGCCACGGCCGCCTCGCCATGGCCGACCTGCGCGCCCTCGTCGCCGCCGCAGGACACGGCGACGTGGCGACCTACCTGCAAAGCGGCAATGTGGTCTTCACCTCCGAACACGACGACCCCGAGGCGCTGGCCGCGGACCTGGGCAAACGGCTGGCCGACGAACTCGGCGTGGACACCCCGGTCATGGTGCGCACCGGCACCGAGATCACCGGCATCGCCGCGCACCACCCGTTCCAGGACAGGCAAAGCGACCACGCCAAACTGCACGTGGCATTCCTGGCCACCGAACCCGACGCCGACCGCGCCGCGCAGCTGAGCGTGCCCGAAGGCTCGCCCGAAGAACTCCAGCTGACCGGGCGGCAGCTGTACCTGCACTACCCGGCCGGGGCGGGCCGCTCCAAAACCACCGCCGCCTACCTGGAAAAGCGGCTCGGGGTCGCCATCACCGCCCGCAACTGGAAGACCGTCACCGCACTGGCCGGCCTCGCCCAGCAACGATCATGACCAAGCTCTCGGCGGCCTGCCCTAGGCCACCGGCCCGGTGAACCGGCGCTGACCCGCTCACGGCCCCCACGCGATCAGGGCCTCCGCCACGGCGACCTGCACCTCGTTCAGCCCGGCATCGCCGTCGGCGACGTCCCACAGGCAGTTCTGCAGCACCCGCCCCAGAGTCCAGCCCACCGAGCGCTGCCGGTCCAGGCCCAGCACCTCGACCATCGCCTCGAACCGGCGCCGCACCGCCCCTGCCACATCACCAGAGGCCACCACCTCGTCCCAGCGGTTGTGCAACGCCGGCATCAGCTCGAAACCCGGGTCACCGGCCAGCGGCTGCGGATCGATGGCCAACCACGGTTCCCGCTGCCCCGCCAGCACGTTGTCGTAATGCAGATCCCAGTGCAGCAACCGGTCACCCGCCTCGCCGCGCAACTCCGCGACCACGCCCGCACAATGCTCCAGCAGCCGTCGCTGCGCCGGATCGGCCAGCCGCGCGCACGCGCCCGGAGCGCCGGTGAGCATCCCGGCTGCCACATCGGACAGTTTCCGCAGCCCAGCAGGAGCGGGCACCGAGCTCAACCGCGCGAGCAGCCCGGCCAGGACCCGTGCCGCCGCCACATCATCGTCCACACTGGACAAAGAACGCGTCGCGAGCCGCTCCAGCAGCATGCTGCCCGAGACCGGGTCGTGCTCCAGCAACCGCACCGCACCCCGCCCCGTCCCACACCCGCAACCCCACCGGCTCCCCGGCGGTGTCGGTGGTGACCGGCTGCAACTTCAGCACCGCAGCGCTGCCGTCGTCGCGCACGACGGGCAGCACCAGCGCCACCATGCCGTGCAGGGCGGCGCCATCTGGGCACAGCCGCCACGCCGTCAGCTGCTTCTCGGCCAGCTCGGGAAGCTCATCGATCCACGGGGAAGCACCGAAGAACTTGCGATGGGTGGCCGCCAACTCGGCCGGAACCACCACAGCAGAAGACATCGCAGAACCACTCCTTCGTCAGGGATGAACACGCGGACGAAGAAGCAGCGGGCGGGCCACGAACACGTCAAAGCACGCCAACCCACCCTAGCCGCAGGCAGGCCGGCCCGCTGCCGCCAGTCAACCGCGGTTCGAGGGTTCTCAGCTCATCGGCGCTGGAATTCCGGGTCAGATCGACGAAAAGTCTCCGTGACGACTTCGTCGCGCTGCCATTCATCGGAGGCCGGGTCAGCAGCGCATTCGGCCGTCGGCGCTGTTCGCCGCGCGGGCCCTGCAAGGGATGTGCGCCATGTTCACTGGTGGCAGGAAGGAACGGGGATGGCGAGTCGACGGAAGTTCACCGAGGAGTACAAGGCCGAAAAGGCCGAAGCGGTCGCGTTGGTGGTCGAGTCTTGCCGATCGGTGAAGGATGTAGCCCACAGCCTTGGTATCCACGAGAACACCTTGAGCAATTTGGTGTCTTTGGCCCGCGCCGGACCCAGGTGGAACACCAGCAGCGAATAGGTGTTCATCGCCAGGCAGTTGCCCAGCGTCCGCGCCACCGGCACCGAAGCGGCCCGTCACCGTCGACACCCGGATGTCGCAGGCTGCCGCCAACGCGATGCCCGCACCCACGCAGAACCCGGAAACCGCCGCGACTGTGGGCACCCTCGTGCGCTCCAGCCGTTCCAGCACCGCCTCCATCTTTCGCTCGTAGGCCACCCCGTCCTCGCCGGAGGTGAATTCGGTGAGCTGGGAGATGCCGGTGCCGGCCCGAACGCCTCGTCCCCGGCGCCGCGCAGCACCCGGATGTCCTCTTCGGTATCCGCGGTCTCGCACGCCGCGACCAGACCGTCGTACATCTGCCAGCACATCGCGTTGCGCTGCTGGGGCTGGTTGAACGTCACTTGCAGCACGGCCCCCTCGCGGGCGACCAGCAACTCCTCAGACCTGCCTCTCCTCAACGGTGCGGGATGCCTCCGGCGCGCTGGGCCGGAAGAAACTGCGAACGCCGCGGGCGAGCACCGGCCCGGCCAACAGCACCACCGCCAGCGCCAGGATCACCACCGCGATCGGCTTGGTCAGCACCAGCCACAGGTTGCCGTGCACCAGCGCCGACGACTGCACCAGCGCCTTCTCGAACAACGCCCCGATGACCACCCCGACCACCAGCGGCAGCTCGAAGCGCTTCATGCCGTAGCCGATGACCCCGAAGATCAGCACCAGCCACCCGCTGGAGAAGTTGTTGTCGATGGCGTAGGCCCCGACGAAGCTGGTGAACAGGATCAGCGGATACAGGTAGGCGTACGGGATGCGCAGCAGCTGCGCGAACACCGGCGCCAACGGCAGGTTGAGCACCAGCATGATCACGTTGCCGATGAACAACGACACCAGCAGACCCCACACCAGCTCCGCTGCTCCCCGAACGGCAGCGGCTCCGGCTGCACCCCATGAGCACCTCCTTCACATCGCGGGCGTCGACCCTGGTCTCCGCAGTGAACCGCGGCGGCCAGAGTTTCACCTTCCCGCCCCGCGCCGCACCGGAACGCACCACCAGCGTCGCGCCGTCCTGGCCGAGCGGGTCGGCCAGGACGATCGCGGCGGCTTGGTTCAGCCGGTGCCCACGACAACCGCACGCGAGGAAGCGCTCGATTGGATGGCGCCGGGCTGGGCGGACGTCGGAATCGAAGGCGTGTTGTGGTCAGGGTTTCGAGTCGACCATTGACCAAATCTGGGGAATGTCGTCTCAGCGGCCCGGGTTCTGGAGACGAGTCGCGGGTGGCGGGTACTCGACCGCCGCCCGCACGGCCTGCGCTACCAGCAGCGCCGCGTAAGAATCGAGACGGCCCGCCGCCCGGCGCGGGTGGCGAACCTCCAGCAAATGACCGCGATGTTTTCAGCACATGGCCGCCAGAGTCCTTCGCATGGTTCATCAAGCAGCACCGTATACCGGTGCTCCCGCGAATTCGGCCGTGTGGCGGGGTCACCGCCGGTATCGAGGGTGATGGTGGCACGTCGGGCACATCGGTCGGCATGCCCGGATCGTCCCGGCCGCGTCGACCAGCGTTACGCGCTGCGGGGTCGGCACGCCGCAGCGGGTGCACGGTGCCTGTTCGTCGCTGCAACTGATGGTCACGGCTGTCGATGGTTCATGCGTGCTCACGGTGTTCGCTCTCCGTCGACCAAGGCTTCGGCCACGGTGTCGTGGCAGTCCGGCAACGAGTCCAGCCCGGCGACATGTGACGCGTGTTGGGAGTGGGAAATTGGTGACCTCGCCATAGCGAGTCCATACGTCCCTGCTGCCGCGGGTGATGCGGGCGACCCACGTCGCTGGCTTCGACTGCCATGCACCGCTGAGCACGACCTGGTGGTCAGGTTTTGCGGAACTATCGGGCAACGTCACTGCCAGCAGGGCTCCGTGACGTGCGCTGAACGTATGTTTCCTATGCCGGTATGGATTCGGAAAGGTGACGCATGAATCTTGAGGATCCCTGGTATCGCAACGCCAGGCGCGGGGCAGCGGCAGTCGAGCACGAGTTGGCGTTACGGGCCGACCTGATCGCGGGCGCCTTCTCCCGCTGGCGGCGGACGACAGGGCACTGCTGGGACGAGGAGTTGACGGGCTCCCCGGAGCGGATTTTCTGCTTCCAGCTGGACGGACGCTGGTACGTCGGCTTCAAGACGGTGTCCGATTACGTCGTCGACCACGGCATGCGGGGCTTGTTCTGCAGCCGAATCCGCTGGCACAACGTCGTCGGTACGTTGACCGGTCTGCGTACCTCCGCCACGGGCGTGCGAGTGTGCTTCGACCCGCTGGACATTCCTGCCCGTCGTGCCGCGTTCGCGGCGATCACCCCGACGACCGAGCTTCTCCACCCCTTCCCGAAGCACGAGGAACCGGGCAGGGAGACCGGTAGCCCGGAAGAGGGCTGGTTCGTGTCCCCGGAGCGGGCGGAGTTCCTCAACCTCGGCGAGTCACACATCCGCGAGTACACGGTGGACCGACTGGGTCCCGGCTTCCGCGACCGCTCCGGCGTCGTCGCGTACGACCCCGGCTGTTCGACGGGGAAGTTCCTCTCGACGTTCGCCTCGGTCAACCCCGACGGAATCCGCACGGTCGGGCAGGACCTCAGCGAGCAGATGGTGAAGTACGCGGCCAAGCACCTGGACGAGGTGTATCACGGTGACGCGGCGAAGCCGTACCTCGGCAACGAGTCCGCTGACATCGTGTTCGTGCGATTCCTCAACTTCGAGGTCGTCACGACCGCCCAGGCGCGGGAGATCCTGCCCGCGCTGGTGCGCACGGTCATGCCCGGCGGCCTGATAGTGCTACTCGGGCACACCCCGCTGCTGGTCGGAGCGGCCGAACTGGCTGATGAGAACCTACGCGTCCGGCAGACCACCGCACGCCAGGACGATCACGTGTTCCAGTATTACGTGTGCGAGAAGCCTCTCGCCTGAGCCGCTTCAGCCGAGCACCTCCTCCCCAGTCACACCGCGCGACACACGAGTTATGCGCGGCGAAACGGGCATATGGGACCCGTAGGGTTTCACCCGTTGCTGCCTCGGAACCTTGGTTCTGAGGCAGCAACACGCCCGAAGAACCGGCGGTGGTGTAGGGCGATCTCGCTACCGCGCGCGCATGACCAACTCCGCGCCGTCGACCTGGGCTGATGGTCCGCCTCGCTGTCGGTCGTGATCACCGCCCGATACACCCGCCTGCCAGGAAACTCGTCGGATTCCTCGGTGTAGCCCACCACCGCGTCGCCTTGCCACACCTGCACCTGCGCGTTCGGCTCGCCGGAGCCCAACGCGCCGCGCGTGACGGTCAGGCCGAGAGTTGGCCAGCTGGCCGCATCGGGACCCAGTAGGTCGCGCAGTTCCTCTGCGGTCAATGCTGGCGTCGCCATGACCTGGCACGGTAGCGCCCACCTGCGGTGCTGATCGACCCCCGACCGAGCATCACCCGGCTCAGCGACGGCGCCTCACGCGTGAGCGATGCCGCGCGACTGCTGCTGCCGGGCCGGTCAGGGGCGCGGGGCGAACAGCACCCGTGGTTCCAGGTCCAGCCGCGTGGTCGGTGTCGGGGCAAGGTCGAGCACAAGATCGCCCATCACGCCGCGTACGTGGTCGACGACCACGGCGGGGACATCAGCGAGCTTCGCGAAGTACCCCAGCCGCTGATAGCACTTCAACCGGACCAACAATGCCAGCAGATGCGGCTCGTTCTGCGTCTTGCCACGAGCCCACGCAATCTCATCCGACGTCGGCGTGAACGCCTCGGCCAGCTCCCGTACCACCGCACACTTCAAGCGCGGGTACGCCGTGCGATCGATCGACGCCCCACCGAAGCGGCGCAGCGTGGTCACCATCTCCGACCTCGTGCCGTTGCTGGTCGACCGGGACATCCACCTGTCGGTGTCTCAAGTCCACCGGCTGGCCACCGGAACCCCCGAGCGGTTGTCGCTGCCGGTTCTCGCTGCGTTGTGCGACATCTTCAACTGCACCCCGGCCGACCTGATCGCGACCAAGGCCCAGAACGCCGCGGTCCGCAAGACCGCCACCGATGACGGCGTAGTCAACCTCAACCGGATGCGCAACCCCCGCGCCGGAGTGAACTGGATCAGCCGCCCGCACGTCCACACGATGCTGCGCGCCCTGGCCGACCCGAGCCTCCCGGTCACGCACGAGACCCTGGACAGCATGACGCCCTGGCGATCAGTGGCCTACCTGCGGGATCTGCTGATGCTGCACGGCGTTCTTCCGCACGTTGACCGGCATCTGATGCTGTTCCAGCGGTGGCTGCGGGACACCTTGGACGGCATCGGCGAGCGCGAGCCCCGCCAGCTCGTCGAGCGGTTCGCCACCTGGCACGTCCTCCACCGGCTCCGCCGGTTCGCCGACCGCGGCCCGGTCACCGAGAAGCAGACCCAGCAGGCCCGGGCCGAGATCCGCCAGGCCATCGCGTTCCTGGCCTGGCTACGCGAACGCGGCCTACTACTCGCAGCCTGTCGGCAAGCCGAGGTCGACGCCTGGTACGCCGGCGCCTACACCGCCCGGCGGCTCACCCATGCCTTCCTGCGCTGGGCGATGCGCAACAAGCTGCTTGTCCGCGTGACGATCCCGCACCAGGACACCCGCAACCCAACCTCACTCAGCCAACACGACCGCATCGCCCTGATCCGGCGATTGGTCACCGACGAGGACATCCCGCTGCTGGCCCGCGTCCTGCGCTTGACCGTCGACGAGGTCCTCCACGAAAACGGTGAGGTCAGCATCCGGCTCGGCGAACCACCCACACCGGTCCCGGAGCCCTTCGCCGGGCTGCTACAACAGCACATCCAGCAGCGGCTCAATCTCACGACCGCTACCAATCTCGACGCAAGCTGGCTGTTCCCAGGTCGGCGCGGCGGCCAACCGATGACCGCCGACACGGTCGAACGCCGCCTCCGCCGACATGGCATTCGCACGCTCACCGGCCGCACGGCGGCGCTCCGGCAGCTTGTCCTCGAAGCACCCGCGCCGGTGGTCGCCAGGATGCTCGGCTACACCCTCGACAACCCCGCCCGGCTCGCCACCGAGGACCGTGGCGAGCCGGGCCCGCTACGCCCCGATGACCACTCCCGGTGACGCAGGACGACGAACACGCGACAGTTGAATCCGCGAGGTCACCAACTCCCCACCCCCACTACGTCCTTGATGAAATTCTCGGGAATGCGACAGACATTCCCGTCACTGAACATGGGGCGTGAGACTGGCGGAGTCACGTATTCAACTGTCGCCAATTCCTGCTACTCCTTGAGCGCCGCGCTGCGCGGCGGGGGCGTTCTGCTGGCTGTGTCGACCAGCAGCGACGCGGTGGCGTGCCCGAACTTCATTCCAGTCCGCGCATCCACCGGTGCAGGTCGTCTGTGGTGATGCCTTCGCGCCAGATCGGCAGCTCGATCATCTGCATCCAGTCGCTGCTGACCTGGCTGTCGTCGCTGAGGCTGGCGAACGCACGGAAACGCTGCGGCAGCCGATGCGTCGACCGGCAAAGGCGGAGCACGGCGCTGCGCAGCATGTTCTGGTGGATCAGCCGGATCTCCTGGTCCTCGGTACGGTGCATGAGCTCTGGCTCGAGGAACACAGCAGACGGGAGATCGTCGAACCCGAACTCAAGACCGGCAGCGCGCAGGTGAAGTGGCGCATGATCACGCACCTCGATACCAAGGTAGGTGATCGAGACGGCCTCTTCGAACTTGACCTTCTGGTACTCGGCCAACGGCAACATCACGGCCTCGGAGCGGTTGCCGCGGCCGCAGAGGAGTCGAACGCTCGTGTCGCGTCGGTGGCTGGTGAGGGCATCCAAGGTAGTGGCCAGGTCTGTGATCTGCTGGCGAAGGGCGATCACGAGTTCATCGGTCACCGGCGTGCCAGCTTCTGCGATCTGCTTCTCCTTCCATGCCTCCAACGTCTTGATTTAGAAGTCATCTGGGTGGTCATCAACCAGGCGATGGTGCTTGCGGCACAGCAGCAGCAGGTTCTCGAGCTCGCGAACTCGGTCATAGCCTTCGACGTAGCGTGGGCCGTCATCACGGCCTGAGCGAATATGGGCGACGTCAACGTTGATTTTCAGCAGACCGTCATACTGATAGATCAGTGGCTCGGGGCACGACGAGAAACCACCGTGGGTAGCGCTGCCGAACAGTAGGCGCTTCGTCCGTTCGGTCGGCTCGGTTTCGCGTACAGCCATACCCTTGGATTCTCCAGTCCGCACCGACCTCGATCTGGCCCGGCTGGGAAACCGAAGCCCGGTTCGGTTTCCCAGCCGGCGCAGTCAGCGGCGGATCGGGCAACCGCTGCCGACGACCCCGATGATGACGATTAGTACTGCAACGGCACTCGCTTGATTCACCGCGAACGCCGGCCGCACGGGCAGACGCGTCCGGGCATGCGCTGCGCCGGGCGAGTAAAATTCCCCGCGCTGATGCGGACCAGGGGGAAGACAATGACACGTGACTCCGAGACTCGGGCCCGGATAGAGGAGCACTGGAAGGCATCCGAGCTCGGGGACACGGACAGTGAGCACGCGATCTACGCTGCCGACGCGATCTTGGACTACCCCCAGTCCGGGGAGCGCTTCCGAGGCCGCTCAAGGATCCAAGAGCAACGTGGGGGGCATCCGGCCGAGCGCCATTTCACCGTCATCCGAATCCTGGGCGGTAGCGACCTCTGGGTTAGCGAGTGCGTGATCACCTATGACGGCGTACCCACCAACACGGTGAGCATCATGGAGTTCGCCGACGGTCTCGTGACGCACGAGACACAGTACTTCGCCGACCCTTTCCAGGCGCCTTCCTCGCGAGCGTCGCTAGCTGAGCCGATCCCGGGCCGCGCCGATCGATGAACCGCGAGCCGTACTGCGGTCACGGCGGTGCCGCTCCCTGGAATCTGGTTGTGCCCGAAGCGTCGATGGCAGTCGCGGATTTCCGAATCAAACAGGTGCCGTGGCAGTATTAGCTGTTCCTGAGCCGTGTGTGATCTCCGGACGCGTAACGCTTCCAGGTGGCTCCGGCTTCGGCGGCCATGCGTTCGGCGGTGTTGGGGGTGGTAGCCGAGCATTCCGGCGATGACCGGGGCGGGCGCTTGGAGGACGAGCTCGCGGATCGCTGCGCTGCGGCCGTCGAGATTGGGCAGGCCGAGGTTGCGCAGCCGAAGCCGCAGCGAGGTGGTGTGCATCGGTTGTCCGGTGCGGCGGCCGGGGAAAAGGAACGGGTTGGTAACGCCGCCGCCGGTGTTCAGGTTCAGCCGGTTGTCGAGGTAGCGAGTCAGCACATCGGCGAAGGGCTGCGGGACCGGGGTAGGTGGGTCCCCAAGCCGCAGCAGCACCTGGTCGCTGTCGAGGATGACGTCGTCGGTGGTCAGCCGTGCGATCCGGATCAGCGGCTGGGCGTAGAGCAGGATCAGCAGTGCGAGCACGCGGTCGGCGTCGGGAATGGCCTCGTCGGTGAGCGCGCGGCGGATGTGGGCCAGGCGCTGGTGCTGGCTTAGCGGCGCGGCGGCTGAGGGCTGCGTGGTTGGCAGGTGCAGGCGCGGAAGTTCGCGTTGCTGACGGCACCAGAGCAGGAACGTTCGCGAGTCTTTCCGGTCGCTCGCCCCGGCGGTGAACCAGCGGTCGATGTCGGTTTGGGTGCACTCGTCGAGCCGTCGCCCGTGCGCGGCGAGGTCGTCGAGGAACAGCGCAGCGAGCCGCAGCAGGCGGCGGGCGTTGTTGGCGCGGTAGGAGTTGATCGGCTGTTTGCGGGCGGTCTGGCGCAGTCGTCGCAGCACGTGCCAGGTGGCGAACCGCTCCAGCAGCCTGCGGTGCTCGGGGCCGCTTATCGTCGCCAGCCAGCCGGGGAGCCACTGTTCGAATAGCAGCAGGAATCGGTCGACGGGTGGGAGAACGCCGCAGTCGATGAGTAGGTCGCGCACGTAGATGACCGATCTCCACGGGCGCAGCCTGCTCAGCCCCTCGTGGGTGAGCGGGACTTCGCCGCGGGCCAGAGCGGATAGCACCGAGGCCGGGGCTTCGCGGCGCAGCCAGGTCAGTCGGCTGGCGGGCCAGCTCATGGTGTGGATCAGGTGGAACAGCGGTTCCAGCTCACTGCGCACTGTTCCGCTGCCGTCGTCGAGCAGTTCGGTCAGGCGGTCGGCGAGCACGTATCGCGCGCAGGCGTCGGCGCGGTAGCGCGGTCCTTCCTTTCCGCAGCGGCGACAGGTGAAATCGCCGAGGCCGCCGGCGCAGTCGGTGCAGACCGGGCTGTTGTCGGAGGCGCGGCGGCCCGGCAGGAGCCGGTCGGTTCCGCAGTCGGCGCAGCGGCCGTAGGTGTTGACCGCCTGGTCGTAGCAGGCGACGCAGATCGCGCCGTCGGGCCAGTATTTGCGTACCGGTATCCGGGGATCACGCAGTTTCAGCTTGGCGTATTGACTGCATACAGCCCGGCGGCAGCGGGCGCAGACCAGCTCGTGATCGTCGTGCGCTGCGGTCATTCAGCCGGGGTGATCCGGGCGCGCTTGGGACGCAGCTCCGCGACGTTCGGCGGCACCGGGGCGTCGTCGGTGGCGGTTTTGCGGATGCCGACGTTGGCGGCGTCGGTGCGGATCAACTCGCCGGGCTCGGTGGCGAAGATGTCGCACAACGCCGACAGCACCTTCAACGACAACCGCTCCGGTGTGCCGGTCACCAGCCGGTGCACCTGCGAGACCGACAGGTGGATGCCGCGCTCACGCAGCGGCTCCACGAGATCGGTCGTGGCATACATGCCGTGCTCGGCCATGATCTCCCGCAGCCGCCACGTGTAGCTGACCTCGCGCTTCTTCATCGTCACGCTCCCTTTCCTGGTCCCAGCGCCTCGTCGATCGTCGCGTCCAGCGCCCGCCGCAGCGTGCGGGTCCGGTAGTCCGAGGACACGCAGGTGTAGATCGACGTCGTGCTGGCGTGGTCATGGCCGACTTGTTCCTGCACGAACCGCGCGTCGTAGCCGTCCTCGATCAGGTGCGTGACGTAGGCCCTCCGCAGCGAGTGGAAATCCAGCGCGGGGTCCATCCCGAGCGCGTCGCGGTACGCGGCTAGCCGCCGGTTGAGCTGCTTGTTGGCGATCCGCGGGGCGCGCTCGGAGGGCCATAGCGCCGGGTTGTTGTCCTCGCCGAGCAGCGGGCGCACCCACGCCTCCGGCGGTGAGTCCCGTATGGACGACGCCGAGTTATCGCTGGCGGCCGTGCTGGTCGCCGAAGCCACCAACGTCGGCTACAAACCCGTGGCCCGGCCCCGGCACCGGGCGCTGAACCGGCCGCGGCTGTCGCATGTCGAGCAGAACTACGTGCGCGCTGAGACCCTGCGGGCCGCCAACGCCCGGCTGATCGAGGCCCAGGCCGATATTCCCCTGGCTCAGCTCTGGGGCGGTGGCATGGTCGCCTCGGTGGACGGGCTGCGGTTCGTCGTCCCTGTGAACACCGTCTATGCCCGGATCCACCGAGTTGGTTTTGGCGTGGGTTGTTGATCAAGGTCTTGGGGGTGTTGATCGATAATGCTGGTGGTGGGTGTGCGGAGTCCGCCGGCCTGGTGGTCCGGCTTATCCACTGTGGTCTCCGGTCGGCGCCCGTAGGCGGGTGTGGTCAGGGGCAGGCCCCGGCTGGCGGGGGGTGGGTTGCGGTGAACAGGCTGGTGAAGGCCTGTTTCCAGTGCCAGTCGGCCGGGAGGTGCAGCACGATGCGGCGGGCGGAGCGGGCGATACGGGCCGGGATCGTGATGAGGTGCCGCCGCAGGGTGGTGGTGCGGGCTTTGGCGTGGAACTGCGACGCGAGACTGCCTGCGGCACGCATCAGGTTGTGGGTCAGCGCGGCCAGGGACAGCCAGGCGCCGTTGGCGGCGAGCTGCCCGGAGGGCAGGTGGGCCGCGGCGGAGTCGTTGAGGTCGGCGAAGACTTGCTCGATCGTCCCGGCGCGGCCGCGGTGCTCGGCCTCGGCGGTGAGCAGCTCGTGCGGGGAGTCGGTGAAGATCGCGTGATAAAGCCAGACCGGGAACAACTCGCCGGTGGCATCGGTGGTGGTGATCCGGGTGCGGCGCACGATCAGCCGGGCGGTGACCGCACGGCCGGGATTCTGGGTGACGTTGGTGAACGCCTCCAGTGTCGTTTCGGCGATCTCGCCCTCATAGATCCACTGCTTGGCGCGGTCGTCGAAGACCGGCCGGTTGAAACGCACGGTCTGCCATGTGTTCTCGTCGATCCCGGCGATCGCGGCCTTCACAGTCGCGGTGTGTTTGGCGGTGACCGAGAAATACGCCCCGGCTTTGCGGATCGCGGCGATGACCGGGCCGGTGAAAAACGCCGAATCACCCCGCACCACGATCGTCCCCGTCGCACCACACGCCCGGGCCGTCTTGATCGCCGAGGTGATCAGTGACGCCGCGCCGCGGGCGGAATTGGCGTTACCACCCCGCATCCGGGTCGCCGCCACCACCGGCGCCGTACCGGGGGTGGAGATCGTGGCCATCAGATAGTTCAGGCCCCGCACCTTCGTATACCCATACGCCGAGCCCTGCTTCCCCGCCCCGTAGACCTCTTTGATCTTCGAGTCGATATCGACGAACACCAGCTCATCGGCCCCCGGCAACAACCCGCACCGCCCGGCCAGGCGTTCCAGCACGATCCGGCCCAGCTTCTCCAGCTGCGCCACATGCCCATAGGTGAACCCACGCAGAAACGTGCCCAGCGTCGACGGCGCCCGGATCCCGTCGAACAACCGCGACATGCCACCGTGGCGGATCACACCCAGATCCTCGAACGAGTCCGCACCACAGGCCATCCCCGCCACGATCGAGGACACCTTCACACCCGGATTCGCCCCCGCCGACCCCACATCCGGCGACAATTTCACCGTCTGCTCAGCCAGATCAGCCACCTGCTCGGCCAGCCGCAACACCGGCACCAATCCCGCACACGACACGAGATTCGGATCATCGAACCTCACCGACACCGCGCCGACACTATGCGATGCTTGCATCCAGCAGATGCCCTCTCATCCAGGAACCGATTGTCTCTCTCGCAAAGAACAATCATCCCAGGCCAGAGGGCATCTGCCCCACCACGACACGACCCCCGCCTGCACAAACTTTCACCACAACACCGGTGGATCCGGGCTATGGCACCACAATCCGCGCTATTTCGGCCGCCGCAGAGGTGCAACCTGGCTCAACTCGATCAACGGCCAGGTCGCCGGATCGGCGCGACCGTCGTGCCGGGGACGCAGCGGGACTCGCTGTATCAGCTGGACGTGATGCTCAACCCTGACCACGGGCGCCGCCCGGAGCTGGTCACCTCGGATACCGCTGGGTATTCGGACATGGTCTTTGGGTTGTACCGGATCTGCGGGATGCAGTACGCCCCGCGGCTGGCAGGACTGGCCGACACCCGGTTCTGGCGCATCGATCCGGCCGCGGACTACGGCGCCGCGAACGACCTGGCCCGGCACCGGATCCGGTTAGGCCGGATCACTCCACATTGGCCGGAGATGCTGCGCATCGCCGGGTCGTTGGTCACCGGCACGGTGCGGGCCTACGACCTCATCCGCGCCCTGGGCCGCGACGGCAACCCAACCCCGCTGGGGCAGGCGTTCGCCGAGTACGGGCGGATCTCCAAGCCCCTGCATCTGCTGGCCGTGTGCGACCCGGACGACGACAGCTACCAGCGGTCGCTGAACGCGCAGCTCAACATCACCGAGTCACGGCACCGGCTGGCTCGCAAGATCTGTTTTGGCTGGCGCGGCGAACTGCGGCAGGCATACCAGCAGGGGATGGAGGACCAGCTCGGCGCGCTGGGCCTGGTGCTCGACGCCGTGGTGCTGTGGAATTCCACGTATCTCAACGCTGCCGTCGAGCAGCTGCGCGCCCAGGGCTACCCGGTCAACGACACCGACGCCGCCCGCTTGTCCCCGCTGATCGATTCCCATCTGAATGTCCATGGTGCCTACACCGTTCACCAGCCGCAATCGGCCGGGCTGCGCCCGCTGCGCGACCCGGCCGACGTCACCGAGCCAGACGAATAGGAGCCCCATGGCCCGACTCAAGATGCTGTGCCAGGCGCACGAGCACGGGGAATCGACGTTCGGCAACAGCCTCGCCGATACCCCGTATCTGGCCGCTGCGCGATGCGACGTGCTGCCGAACGCCCTGCACAGAGACGACCACATCAGCGTGTTGTCGAGGAGACCGGCCGGACGGTGAGGCGCTGCGCCAGCCAGCAGGGCAGCTCTGCGATGGGGGCGTCGGTGTCGCTGCGGTAGCGGCGGCTGACTTTGACGGGTTGAAGTGACGTCGTTTGTTGGTCGATTCCGATATCAGTTGCCCGGTGGAGGCGTGATCATCGTTCGTTGACACCGCTAGTAGGTGTCGGTACGTGTGACGAGCCGCGAGCAAGCGATAGGCGTTGGGGGCTGATCAGGCCGCGGGACGCATCATCGAGTTCCACCACAGTCACGCCCGGCGTGCTCTGTGCACTCGCGAGTTCAGCGTCGCGGACGCGTCGCCGATGCGGATGGCGCTGGTATAGGAGGGCACTGACGGTTCCCTGTAAGGGCGGTGTTTTTCGGGCCTCGCGTCGGTGCGGGCAGCAGCAATGGCGCAGCTACCTGCGCGAATACAGCGGACTGCACTTGCGCACGGCAAGCGACGCCGACGAGGGTTTGTCGTCGCCTGGTGCTAGGACTACGGGGATTCGTCCCCGATTCGATTAGGTGTTGCTGATGCGTCCTCCGCTTCCTTTACCTCCCGGCGACGGTGAGTCCCGTGTGCCCGGGATCCTGCTGGTGCGCACCGACAGCGACGACGACGTCTGGGAAGACGTGCTCTGGCGCATGGGCGAGCTCCCCGGCATGCACCGGTCCGATCAAGGGGACGCGGCCGAGGCGGTGGCGCGGGAGTCGATCTCCCGGCGCCTGATCGTGGCGGAGGATCCCGCGTGGCGGGGCGCCACCTCCGAGGATGTCTCCGCGGCCCTGGACCGGCCCGGGATCTGGGTGCCCGACCTGGTGGTGCTGACCGACGACCGCACCGTGCGCAATGCGGATTGGCGCCCGCTGCTGGCCTTCTGCGGCAGCGACGGCGATGCCTTCTGGATCACTCCGCGTCAGGCGGCCATGACCTACCTGGTGCTGCACCGTCCGAACCTGGACTTGACCATCAACGAGTTCGCGGAGACGGCTCCCGCCGAGCTCGAGTGGGAGCTTGAGGAGGACGAGGAGGAGTGGGAGCCCGACGACGAGGAGGACCTCGACGAGCCCGTGGGCGTTGAACTGGAGTCGCTGAAGGCCCCGCCCCGCTACACTCGGCCGGCCCGCGAGCTGCCTCCGCTCATCCAACAGGCCGATCTGCTCGTGCGCACCGATTTCACCGACGACGCGGCCTGGACCTCCCTGGTCGAGCGAGTGTGCCGCCCGGGCCGGGGCCACAACGACGTGATCGATGACTTCGGCGACTACGTCGACTTCGTGGACGATCCGGCCTTTGCCGGCGCCACGCCGGAGCAGGTGATGGCGCAGGTCCGCGACAGCGACACGGAAGAGGAAGAGATGGTCTCCGACGTCGTGCTGATCGCCGACGCCACCACGATGCGCGATCCCGGCCAGCGCGTCCTCGTGGTCCCTCTGGCGGACCAGCCCGGGTTCGCCTTCCGGGTGGACCCCGAGGTCGTGGGGACCATGGTGGCCAACCTGGCGATAGGAAACCAGGACATCGGCGACTGGCGGAACGACGAAGCGTAGCCCGCCGAAGGAGAGCCGTGCCACCGGGACGTCGGTTGGTGAGCGGTGAGACCGCCTCTTCGGGGCGCGGCGGGCTGTGCTCGGGCAGGTCCAGCCGACTCCCCACCACGGACTCCGGCGTGGTGCACGCCCTGGTGCACCACGGTGGCGAAGGGGCCAGGTCGGGCGATGCCGCTGCGGGGTTACCCGCGGACCGGGTCCCACCTTGGCCCCAAGGGCACCGGCCCTGCGGGTCATCGACGCACGCCACCACGACTACCTGACGCGGGCCTTCGCCGCAGCGCACGAGCCCCGCCGCGTCGCGGTCGCCCACGCCGTGGTCAGCGGAGAGTTCCGCCCCATCGGCCCCGACACCGCGGTGTGGGCGTTGCTGGCGTTGGTCAGTCGGCCAATCGACGCCCCGGCCCGACCGGCCGCCCGAAATCCAGGTCTGCGCTAGACCCAGCAACCCACACCGCCGACCACCGCTCGCCCGGCCAACCAGTCCAGTGCCCCACATCCGACGGCCGGAAAACGAACCTTTCTCAACATGATCAACAGCAGGGCGGCTCACGGGGTGGAACCGACCTGAACGTGTCGCCCTGATCAGGACCCTTTGTCATACGGTCGGCTAGCCACCGCGATCATGAAAGGTGACGCCGATGACCGACACGGCGGCCGAACTCGTCCTCGACGGCGACCCGCTCGATGCCATCGGCGGCGGAGCGCGTGCCGGCTACGCCCGGGTATCCACCGCCGACCAGAACCTGCGCCGCCAGGTCGACGCCCTCGCCCACGCCGGGTGCATCCGAGTCTTCGAAGAGAAGCTGTCCGGCAAGAACGCCGAACGCCCCGAGCTGTGGGCCTGCGTGGAGCTCTCCCACCTCGGCCGCAGCCTCGCCGACCTGCTCTCCCTCGTCAGCGGGCTACGCAAGCGCGGCATCGGGTTCACCTCGCTGCACGAAAACCTCGACACCACCACCCCCGGCGGCAGGCTCGTCTTCCACGTCTTCGCCGCCCTGGCCGAGTTCATCCGCGAACTCATCGTCGACGGCACCCGCGAGGGCCTGGCCGTCGCCCGCGCCAACGGCGTCCGCCTCGGCCGACCACCAGAACAACTCCGCCTCCACCGCAGGACGACCTGGTCGCCCGCCGGCGTGCCCGGACTGTGACTGCTGCACCCAGCGCCTGTGCATCATCGCGCGAAAACAAGGCGTGCCCTGCCGCCAACCACTCGAAGCCGACGACCGCGGCTGTCCGTGTACCGAACGGGAAACCCAGCGGTACTACGGGTACCGGCTGACTGGCAGGTGAATGGCTCTCACTGACACTCGACACCAGGGCTCGGCCGTTATCGCCCCGCATCCGGGACCTGGGCAAGATCACCCTCTACCGCGCCGGGGCGGGCGAGGGCGGTGTCGAAGAGCCGGTGGAGGTCGTGCGGTGCAACGAGAACGAGAACTGCATTCGCCGGGCACGGGACAGTGCCGAAGGCACGGCCGCGCTGCTTATCGTCGAAGACGTCGCCGGGAAGGCCGTTAACGATGGGCGCCTAGAGGCGACGGTGCCGACGATGCCGATGCTGTAGAGGACTATGCGACGAGTTCCGCCTGGGTCGGCCGAAGTGCGGCTAACCGAGCCCACCGAGTGAGCTCAGTCAGCGACGCCGGTGCGCTCGCGCAGATGCAACCACCACCCGTAAGACGGCGGCCACATCCCCCACCCAGGGTCGACACCGAGCGCCTGCGCCGCGTGCACGGCCCAGTGCGGATCGGTGAGCGCCTCGCGGCCGATGGCGACCAGGTCGGACTGGTTGGCTTCCAGGATGGCCTCGGCCTGCGGACCGTCGAGGATGACGCCGACCGCCATCGTCGGGATACCGGTCGCGTTCCTGATCGTCTCCGCATACGGCACCTGGTGGCCGCGTCGCATCTTCTTCCTCTTCTTCGCGAAATCCAGCAGCGAGTTCTCCGCTCGGATGCCGCCGGACGAGCAGTCGATCAGGTCGATCCCGCGGCCGTGCAACTCGCGTGCGAGGACGCAGCTGTCGTCGATGCTCCAGCCGTCGTTCCTGTCGTCGAGGTCGCTGCGCCAGTCCACGCAGGAGATCCGGAAGAAGATCGGCTTCTCGGTCGGCCACACCGACCGTACGGCTTCGGCGATCTCAAGCGCCAGCCGCATCCGCCCGTCGCGGTCACCGCCGTATTCGTCAGTCCTGTGGTTCGCCACGGGGGAGAGGAAGGAGTGGATGAGGTATCCGTGCGCCGCGTGGATGTCCAGCACGTCGAAGCCGGCCGCGTCGACCCGCTGGGCGGCGTCCGCATACTTGGTCACCAGCTCTCTGATCTCGGCGACCGTCATGGCCCGCGGCTGGTGCCAGCCTTCGATGGTACGGCTATCACTCGAGCTTACCGGCTGCCACGGCGGCTCGCCCCGTGCCGCTTCCGCTTCGCCCAACGGGCCGAGCCCCTCCCACGGGCGCTGGCGCGCAGACTTCGGACCCGCGTGGTGCAGCTGCGCTGCGGCCACCGTCCCTTGCTGGTGCAGGAAGTCGGCGATTCGCCGCAACGGCGGGACGTGGTCGTCGGACCAGATGCCGCAGTCTCCGTAAGTGTTCCGCCCGATGGGATCGACGATGAGCCCCTCCGTCATGACGGTTCCCGCGCCGCCGATCGCGTACTTTGCCAGGTGCTGGAAATGCCAGTCGGTCGCCAGGCCGTCGGGACCTGTCTTGTACATCTGCATCGGGGCGATGACTATCCGGTTCGGGAACGTCACGCCGCGCAGTGTGAACGGGCTGAAGAGCAACGATCGACCATCCATCACACTCAAGGGGGACTCCATCGCGACAGTTGAGACTCGGCCGAGGAATAGCGTGCACTATAGTGAATAATTCCGCAACATATTGATGCTGCCGACCCTGAAGGGTGTCTCTTGAGTCCGACGACATCGACGTCCGTCCCGAATAGTCGCGAGGCGGAACTAGCACTGGCCGACGCCGCGGTGCTGGGCCAACTGCTGCGCGATGCGCGGCGCGACCGCGGGCTGTCGCTGAAGGCGTTCGCCGCGCAGTCGGGCATAAGCGAGGGCCTGCTCAGCAAGTTCGAACGCGGCAGTGGCAACCCGTCTTTGCTCACCTTGCAGAAGATCGCCGCGGCGCTCGGCATCAGGCTCAGCGACCTGTTTCACCAGGTGCCGTCGGCGGGCCACGACCGGGGCGAGGCCGAGCACAGTGAATTGCGCCCGGACCAGTGCGCCGTCGTGCGACCCGACGACCGCAAGCGACTAGTGATTCCCTACGAGGGCCTCGTCTACGAGCTGCTCTCCCCCGATCTGCAGCGCGGCCTGGCGATGCTGTACTGCGAGATACCCGTGGGCTTCGAAGGCAGCGCCCGGCCGTTCCAACACAAGGGCGAGGACACCGTGCACGTACTCACCGGCAGGTTCGAGGTACACGTCGCCCACGCGTCGCACGTTCTCGAGCCGGGTGACACCGTCACATTCCAGTCATCGCTCCCGCACTGGTGGAAGAACATCGGCGACGTTCCGGCGACCGTGATCTGCGTCAACTCACCGCCCTCGTTCTGAACGTTCCGTCGACGCGACCACGTCGCGGTCGGCGGCCAGGAACGTCACCGGCAGGCAGGTGTCGTCGGTCAGCGCGAGGTCCGCAGCGGCGTCGCCGATGGCCGGCGAGATCTTGAAGCCGTGTCCAGAGAACGCCGCGAGGAACACCACGTTCGGCAGCCCGGGGAGCCGGCCGCCGAGCGGGTGCCGGTCGGCTTGCAGCTCGTGGTGTCGATCATCGGAGAGGACGCTCATGGTCGAGCCTGACCGCACCTACTGCGGCATTCAGCACGGCCCGGAAAGCAGCGCGGACGAGTGGGAGGAGGCTCGCGTCCTCGTGGAGCGGCCCGGGTTCGGGCTTGCGCATCCGTGCGGCGTAGGCGGAGTCGGCCGCCGTCTCCACCCCGGCCGGGGGCAGATCGAGCTCGTTGATCAGGGCCTCGACGCGGTCGAACAGCTCGTTGGAGTCCGGCTCGCCACCGCGTTCGCCAGCCGCATCGACCAGGTGTCCGCCAGCCCGGAGACCATCATGGCCACGACCTGCAGGCACCTAAGCGCGTCGTCCGTCCTCTGCGACGCCCAGCGATAACCGGCGAGTATGGTCAGCCAGCCGGACCACTGCCACCGGCCAGGATCAACGAACGCCACATCGGGCGGAGTCAGGGGCGGATTTCGCCCGATCTTTCCCCAGTACAGCGGCGACCCCGTGCACGGCCGGATAGCCGAAGCCCAACCCGGTCAGCGCACCCGGCCGCAGGTTTTCCACCAGCACATCGGTGGTGCCCAACAAGGATTCCAGCAGCGGCTTGCCCTCGGGGGTCTTCAAATCCAGCGCCACCGACCGCTTGTTGCGGTTCAGCCGCACGAACGGGGAGCTGTGGCCGTCCAGGAAGGGGCCGGTCTGGCGCACCGGATCACCACCGGCAAGGTTTTCGGCTTTGATGACCTCGGCGCCGAGGTCGGCCAGCTGCATCGTCGCGAACGGCGCGGCCATGAACGTGCCGATCTCCACCACGTGCACTCCGTGCAACGGGGACTGGGATCGGGGATCTGGGGGAGAAGTGATGCGCGGCTCAAGAAATCAGGCGGAAACCGGATACCGTGATCGGCATCACCGGACCTTTGTCTACAGCAGACAGAAGGAAGCTGACAAGCTCGTCCATCGAGGTTGCTCCAAGCGGACCAGCGCCCGGCCGCTGAAGCAAAACCGCTCCGGCACCGGGCCCTGCAAGGAGGGACTGCAGTTGCAGGTGATGCTGTCCATGGCGCTCAACCGCCGCGCCCGCCGGGACCAGGAGAGCCTCGCCGGCGACGTGGCGCGCCACCAGCGGCTGCTGACCATCATCGAGGCCGGTGACCCCGAGGCCGTGCTCGTCGGACTCACCGAGCACGGCGACCGCACCTTCCTCGACGGCATCGAGACCAAAGTGGACGGACATACCGAGGTGGCGCTGCAGTGGCTGCGGCGGCAACGGGATACGCACGGTGAAAAACAGGAGGACAAGTGAGTTCACGGCTCCCGGTCACGCTGACCATCGACGGGATCACCCCGCAGGTCGACGCGAATGCCTTCGTCGCGCCCGGCGCCGCGCTCATCGGCCGCGTGCGGCTTTCCGCCGGTGCCAGCGTCTGGTACAACGCCGTGCTGCGCGGCGATCAGGAGAACATCAGCGTCGGCACCGGCAGCAACATCCAGGACGGCTGCGTCGTGCACGCCGACCCCGGCTTCCCGGCCGAGATCCGCGCCGGCGTCACCGTCGGCCACAAAGCCATGCTGCACGGCTGCACCGTCGAGGACAACTGCCTGATCGGGATGGGCGCGGTCGTGCTCAACGGAGCACGCATAGGCGCCGGTTCCCTCATCGCCGCCGGTGCGGTGGTGCTGGAGGGCACCGAGATCCCGCCGGGCTCGATGGTGGCCGGCACCCCAGGCAAGGTCCGCCGCGAACTGACCGCCGAGGAGCAGGCCGGTCTGAAGCTCTCCGCCGAGCACTACATCGCCCTGGCCGCCAAACACCGCGAAGCCCTGAGCTGACATCGCCAAGCGGGCCACTGGAGATCCGGTGACCCGCGCAGGCCGCGCTTGCCCTTCCGGTTAGGCGTCGGCCCCGTCGGCGGGAATAGCCGGCTTCACCGGGGACTTCTCGACGAGCCGACGGGAGAGGGTGTGACCCGAGGTCAGGTGCTGCGCCGGAGACAGCGGCCGCGCCACGGTCGCACCGGCCGGGCGCGGCGACGTGGCCGGTGTGCCGAGGGCGGTCCGCACGCTCCAGAGCACGGTGCCGTCCGGGGCGCGCAGTTCGAGGCCGTCGTCGCGTACGGCAAGCACACTGCCCGGATTGCCCGCCGTGTCGGTGGACCATACGACACGGGCCTGGTCGTCGTAGATGACGAGGTCGCCGTCGGCCTGCAGCACGCAACGGGCGGTCCCGTGCCCTTGAGTGCCGGCGGACCACACTGCTCCCCGTCCCTCGTTGTTGTAAAGCACGAGGTTTCCATCGTTTTGGTGGACGAGCGTGCAGCTCCCGGACGGAGAGGTGAGAGCCTGCTGGCGCAGCGCCTGCCCGGCCCGCATCTCGTGCCCCTGCGCCACCTCACTCAGCGCGTAGCCGGCCCCATCAGCTGAGGGCGGCTCATCGTCTCCCTTGTCCTCGCCGTCCTCGTCGTCGGTCAGGACGAAGAAGTCGGTGAGGTAGCAGGCCACCTCACCGTCGGCGGTACGTCCGACCCAGGTCGGGTAGTCCCCGTCCCCGTCGCCGGAAGAGAACGCCACCAGCAGCGGCCTGCCCTCGTCATCAGTCAGCGTCCCGGGCGCGGTGTCGTCGGACTCCGTGACGTTGCGAGCCGTCATCAACCGGTCGTAGTAGCCGTCGTCGTGGTCCTCGCGCAGCGGCGCGATGTTCGCCGCGTCGACGAAGCCGCCGGTGCCGCCGTCGACCGGGTAGCCGAAGAACTCGTCGTCGCCCAGTTCGGAGACGTCCTGGCCTTCGCACACGGCCATCTCCCAGGAGACGACGGGCTCGTCCCGGATCACCAGCCGGGCCGCCGCGATCATCTCGTGCGCAGGCAGGTAGCTCCGCTTGGCGAACATGGCGATCACCAGCACCAGCGGGTACTGGCCCGGCGGCACCTGCTGGACAAACCCGCCATCGGAATCGTCAAACCCGAACGGCTCCCCGGCGACAACCCGCCCCGATGGCAGCCAGAGCGAGGTGTCCTGCCGCAGCCGGACGGTGGCGACATCGCCGCGGGACAGCGTGTGACGCGTTCCAGCAGCGAAGAGCCGTTCGAAGTCGGGGGCGGGCCCTGGCACAAGCGCTCCTTCGGGGAGTTCCTTCACTAACCCGGTTGCCGGAAACGGACATCTTTTGGCAACACCTGGTGAGGCGACCTTAGCCACCGACCCATTCCCGGCTCGCCACCATCCACCGATGAATGTCCCGGCAGACCCGAGCAGACGGTCCGGAAGGGCAGCGGTGTGACGTGGCATCCGGAATCCGGATCTCTCCCGGAAAAAGAGCAACAGTGCTTACATAAGTGCTGTTACAGTCCGTGGGGTGACGGCTCAGGGTTCTGACCCGACCGAGGAAGAAAGCGTCTGGCAACCGCTTCGCCGGCTGCTGGGCGACATGGACGACGAGATCGGCCGACTGTACCGGCAGCGGGGCCTGGACAGCATCCGCCCGAGGTTCGTCATGCCCCTGATCCGCCTCGGCCGCCGCGGCGCCTTGACCATCCGGGAACTCGCCGACACCCTGGAAGTGACCCATTCCGCGATGAGCCAGACCGTGAGCGCCATGCGCCGCGAAGGCCTGGTGCGCAGCGTTGCGGGTGCGGATGCGCGAACCCGCCAGGTGACGCTCACCAAACGCGCCCACACGCTGCTTCCGCTGCTGGAAGCGGAGTGGCGGGCCACCGAACGGGCCGTCCGCGAGCTGGAAGGCGAACTGCCGCACCCGCTGAGCGCGGTGGTCCGGGATCTGGAGGCGGCCCTGGCGCGGCGTTCGTTCCACGACCGGATCGCCGACCACCTCACGTCGCAGGAACGGTCCTCGTGAACCTGGCGGACCGGCTGCTAGACACCCGGCCGCTGCGCTCCAGCGCCGTTTTCCGCCGCCTGTGGGCGGGAAATGCCCTCTCCGTCCTGGGCGGGCAGCTCACGGTGGTCGCGGTGCTATTCCAGATGTGGGAGCCGACCCGGCAGTCCCGTCGCGGTGGGCGCGATCGGCCTCGTCCAAGCCGCCGCGATGGTCCTCTTCGGACTGCTCGGTGGCGCGTTGGCTGACGCCGTGGACCGCCGACGCCTGGTGCTGTTCACGACCGTCATCCAGCTGCTGTCCGCCGGACTGCTCGCCGTGCACGCCGCCTCCGGCGCCGCCTCGATGTGGGGGCTGCTCGCGCTCACGGCGCTGCAGACAGCGGGCGGCGGGCTGGGCGCGCCCGCCCGCAAGACATTCGTGGTGCGCCTGCTGCCCGCCGACCAGGTCGGCGCGGGCATTGCCTTGACCAACCTCGCCTTCCAAGCGGCCATGCTGATCGGCCCCGCCATCGCGGGCGTGGTGGTGGCCCAGTCGGGCGTGGGTGCTACCTGCTCGACGCGCTGACTTTCGCCGCCGCGCTCTACGGCGTGCTGCGGCTGCCCGCCATGCGGCCGCAGGGCCAGACCGCCCGTCCCGGGGCCCGAGCGATCTGGGAAGGCCGGCGATTCATCATCAGCAAACCCCTGCTGCACGGGGCGTTGCTCAGCGACGTCCTCGCGACCGTGACGGCCATGCCGATGGCACTGTTCCCGCTGATCAACGCGGAGCGCTTCGGTGGGCGCCCGGAAACCCTGGGCCTGCTCTTCTCCGCGGTCGCCGTCGGCGGCCTCGCGGTGGGCGCCGCCTCCGGGTTGGTGACCCGCGCCCGGCGGCCGGGCGCGGTCATGCTGGCCGCGGTGGGAGCGTGGGGCCTGACACTGGCCGGATTCGGTCTGGCGCAACCGCTGTGGCTGGCGCTGACCTGCCCGGCCGCGGCGGGCGCGGCCGACACCACCTCGGTGATCACGCGCGGGGCGATCGTGCAGCTGGCGACGCCGGACACCCACCGTGGTCGGGTCAGCGCCGTGGATCACATCGTCGGCGTCGCCGGCCCCGAGCTGGGCAACTTCCGGGGCGGGCAGGTCGCCGGAGCGACATCGGCGGCGTTCGCGGCCTTCTCCGGCGGAGTGCTCTGCGTCGTCGGCATCGTGGTGCTCGCGCTGACGAACACGTCCCTTCGCCGGTTCGAGACCGCCGCCCCGGAGCTGCCCGGCCGACAACCAGGCCGGTAGCGGGAAAGCGCTACGGCGTCGCGGGTTTGGCCCCCACCACGACCGTGGCATCCAGTTCCTCACAACTGGCCACCCGCGGTACCAGCCCGGCGTAGGAGAAGAGCTCCGCAGTGTACGGTGCCTGGCGGCGGCTGGTCTCGATCAGCAGGTGCCCGCCCGGCGCGAGCCACTGCGGCGCCGCGGTCGCCACCCGGCGTTGGACGTCCAGCCCATCGGCACCGCCGTCCAGCGCCACCTGCGGTTCATGCAGCCGCGCTTCCGGTGGCATCAGATCGACCTCGCCGGAAGGCACGTAGGGGGCGTTGACCACCAGGACCCCGACGCGGCCCCGCAACGCCACCGGAAGCGGCGTGTAGAGGTCACCTCCGAATACCTCACCGGCACCGGCGAGGTTGCGGCGCGCGCAGCGCACCGCAACGGGATCGACGTCGGCGGCGTACAACTCCACCTGCTGCCCGGCGGCAAGGGCGGCACCGACCGCACCCGAGCCGCAGCACAGGTCGACCACGACCGAATGCGGCCGGGCCAGAGCAGCGGCCTGCCGGACGAGGAACTCGGTGCGGCGGCGAGGCACGAACACCCCGGGCGTTACGGCGATGTGCAGACCGCAGAACTCCGCCCAGCCCAGCACCTGCTCCAGCGGCAGACCATCGACACGACGCTGCAGCATCTCGGCCAGCTCACCCGGGCCGGCGGCGGCAGACAGCAGCAACCGCGCCTCGTCCTCAGCGAACACGCAACCAGCGGCACGCAGGCTGGTCACGACGGCCGGATACAACGATGACGGGAAAGCAGAAATCGGGAGCGCCTTTCGATCCGACGAGCGCTCTCACCGACGCGGATCACGGCCGCGGGAGGGAAGCGCCCGACCTGCAACAGCGGTAATGGGGCCCACCTCCTCGGTCGCGCACGGTGCGGCAACACTACATCAGCGCCACCGGCCCGGGCTCGGGCGGCCGCACCAGCGGGTCCCGGACCGCCGTCCACACCGGACGAACCGCGCATCACTGCTCATAGGTGAAGCGGTACTTCGCGGCGATGGTGTCGAGCTAGGTGGGGTCCAGCCGACCGGCGGCACTCACCTGGGCCCGGTCCTCGATCAGGTCTTCGGCGAAGCGGTCCCACCCGCCGGGCGAGGAGATCTGCAGCACACGCGGCGGCGGTGTGGATCCAGGCCGCAGGGCATGCGCAACACCGTGCGGCAGCAGCACGAACTGGCCCCGGGCCGCCGTGTCGCTGCCGCGCGCCTTTACCGCGAAGGCGGGCGGAACCCGCAGCCGACCCGGCCGCGCCTGACCGGCCTCCAGGACCTAGAACCGCCGCTGATCCCCGTCGTCCGTGCTGGTGTCGCCGATGTGGTGGCGCTGGCCGTACCGCGCGCCGATCTCGTTGATCTTCGCCCAGTCCTGGCTCCCGTGCTCCCGCATCCTGCCCGGCCTCGCTGACCTATTCGATGTAGCGCTCCCAGCCGCCGGGAGCCGACAGCCGCAGCGCGTGGACCGGGTCCTCGGAGAGGTTGCGCATGGCGTGGGTGACACCGCGCGGGAGCAGGGCGCACATCCCGGCGGTCAGCGGGTGGGTGCGGCCGCCGAAGTCGATGCGGCTGCCCGCGGTGGCCGGAAAACGCACTGGTGCCGTGGCAGGCCTGCCACGGCACCAGTGTCTCCAGCAGGTTCTGGCATCAGTCGCCCGGTTGTTGGTTGCCCCGGTGTTGCGTCGCGGCGCGTGGCCGCCGGACTGATGCCTCGACCGCGCCCGGCCGAGCGGCCGGGCAGGGTTGGGTACTGACGAAGGTCAGCGCCGGGCGTGGCTGCTCGACGCAGGGTTCCGCATCACCATGCGGGCCCGCTGCATCTCGCGCGCCATGCCGCCCAGCCAGCGAACCAGACCTGCCATCGGGGCGTCCTCCACTAACTACGAGGGATGAGTCGACGGTCCTTCATCCCGTTGTCAAATCCCGTTCACGACAACCGGCGCGAACCGGGCGGGACGAAGCCGTCTCACCCGCCATGTCGTCCCAGGTAGTTCCCGTGTTTCTGGCAATTCATAACGTATTGGTAACGAAGATTCGGGTGGGGTGCTCATCCGCCGACAGGGGCAAGCCCGAGGGTCTTCGCGGACGCTGCGCGCATTCCCCGGGCGGACCATCAGCCGGGGTGGGCGCCGACGGTATCGCGCAGTTCCCCAGCCATGGCCAGGTCCGACTGGCGTGCGCAGTGCGCGCAGCAGAAGAACCGGCCGCTGGCTTCCACGCCATGCCCCAGGATCCGGGTCCCGCAGTGCTCGCACTGCGGTGCGAGCCGCTGCGTGGCGCATTCGAAGCAGTCGAAGGTGTGCACTCCGCCGCCGACGGTGTGCACTTCGAAGGTCATCCAGTATTCGTTGCCGCAGACTTCGCAGGTCCCCATGGTGTCGCCTTTCCGCGGAAAAGAAGGGGGTGGACACCCGCAGCATGCGGCCCTACTTATGGGTCAGCAACCGCGCCGCCGGCGCGGATTCCGGTCACCGCCCGCGCCACAGCCACCCGCCGGCCGCCGTGATGTGCCAGCATGATCACGATCACGCCGAGGGAAATCGGGGGAGCACATGCACGACGACCGCCGCATCGTCGAACAGCGCCTCGACCGGGTACTGGCCGAACGCCTACGACCTGCCTACTACTCCGAAACACTGCCCTGCGAGGTCGCTGTCTGGCACGCGCCCGGCGAACCGGTGCCGGTCGCGGAGGCACTGCACGCCGATTACGCGCCCGCCGCCATCGGCGAAGCCTGGGGACCGGCGTGGGGCACCAGCTGGTTCCGGCTGACCGCGACCGTGCCGCCGCAGTGGGACGGCCGCGTCGTCGAAGTCGTCGTCGACCTCGGTTTCGACGACGACCGCCCCGGCTTCCAGTGCGAAGGCCTCGCCTACAGCCCCGACGGCACCCCGATCAAGGGACTGCACCCCCGCAACACCCACCTGCCCGCCGGGCGGAACTCCGCCGGGCGCGAACGCACCTGGTACGTCGAGGCCGCCGCCAACCCCATCATCCTCGGGCCCAACGGATTCCAACCCACCGAACTCGGCGGCCAACCCACCACCAAGACCCCGCCGCTGTACCTGCTGCGGCGCGCGGAACTCGCCGTGCTCGACGAACCGGTGTGGCAGCTGGTCCAGGACGCCGAGGTCCTCGACCAGCTGATGCGGCAACTGCCGGTGGACTCCCCGCGCCGCCACGAGATCCTGCGCGCCCTGGAACGCATGCTCGACCGCCTCGACCTGCACGACATCTCCGCCACCGCGCCCGCCGCCCGCGCCGAACTCGCCGACACCCTCGCCCGGCCCGCCCACGCCAGCGCGCACGTGATCTCCGCCGTCGGCCACGCCCACATCGACTCCGCCTGGCTGTGGCCGCTGCGCGAAACCATCCGCAAGGTCGCCCGCACCACCGCCAACGTCACTGCCCTGATGGCCGAACACCCCGACTTCCACTTCGCGATGTCGCAGGCCCAGCAGCTGGCCTGGATCAAGCAGCACCACCCGCAGTTGTTCGACCGCGTCCGCACCTTCGCCGACACCGGGCAGTTGGTGCCGGTCGGCGGGATGTGGGTGGAAGCCGACACCAACATGCCCGGCGGCGAGGCCATGGCCCGCCAGTTCGTCCACGGCAAACGCTTCTACCTCGACGAGTTCGGCATCGAGACCCGCGAGGTGTGGCTGCCGGACTCCTTCGGCTACAGCGCTGCCCTCCCGCAACTGGTCGCACTGTCGGGCTCGCAGTGGTTCCTGACCCAGAAGATCTCCTGGAACCAGACCAACAAGTTCCCCCACCACACCTTCTGGTGGGAAGGCATCGACGGCACCCGGGTGTTCACCCACTTCCCGCCCGCCGACACCTACAACTCCGAGATCACCGGCGGCGAACTCGCCCACGCAGCAGCCAACTTCTCCGAACGCGGCTACGCCACCCGCTCCCTGCTGCCCTTCGGACACGGTGACGGTGGGGGAGGACCCACCCGCGAAATGCTCGCCCGCGCCTACCGCACCGCCGACCTGGAAGGCTCCCCGCGAGTACGCCTGGACACCCCCGAGGAGTTCTTCACCGACGCAGAAACCGACCACGCCCGCCCCGCGGTGTGGTCCGGCGAGCTGTACCTGGAGATGCACCGCGGCACCTACACCTCGCAGGCCAAGACCAAGCAGGGCAACCGCCACAGCGAACACCTGCTGCGCGAAGCCGAGCTGTGGTGCACCACCGCCACCGTCACCACCGGCCGCGACTACCCGCACGAGGCCCTGGACCGGCTGTGGAAGCGGGTGCTGCTGCACCAGTTCCACGACATCCTGCCGGGCTCCTCGATCGCCTGGGTGCACCGCGAGGCCGAGGCCACCTACACCCGCATCGCCACCGAACTCGAAACGATCATCGACGGTGCGATGCAAGCCCTCGCCGGTGAACCCACCCGGCCGCTGACCTTCAACGCCGCCCCGCACGCCCGCCACGGCGTCCCCGCGCTGGGCGCCGCCACCAACACCAACACCGCGGCACCCACCGCCACCCGCCACCCCGACGGCGCCATCACCCTCGACAACAGGCTGCTACGCGTCACCATCGACCACCGCGGGCTGCTGACCTCGGTCTACGACCACGCCGCCGAACGCGAAGCGCTGGCCGGCCCGGCGAACCTGCTGCAGCTGCACGCCGACCACCCCAACGCCTGGGACGCCTGGGACCTCGACGCGTTCTACCGCCACCACACCCGCGACCTCACCGAACTCGACGAGCTCGACCTCGCCGGCGACACCGTCCGAGTTCGCCGCAGCTTCGGCAAGTCCGCACTGGTCCAGCACATCAGCCTCGCCGCGGACTCCCGCCGCATCGACATCGACACCGACATCGACTGGCACGAAACCGAGAAGCTACTCAAGGCCGCCTTCCCGCTGGACGTGCACGCCGACCGCTCCGCCGCAGAAACCCAGTTCGGGCACGTCATGCGCCCGACCCACACCAACACCTCGTGGGACGCGGCCAAGTTCGAGATCTGCGCGCACCGCTTCCTGCACGTCGCCGAACCCGGCTACGGCCACGCCCTGGTCAACGACTCCACCTACGGCCACGACGTCACCCGCGACACCCGCCCCGACGGCGGCACGACCACCACCGTGCGGCTGTCGCTGCTGCGCGCGCCCCGCTTCCCGGACCCCGACACCGACCACGGCCACCACCGGCTGCGCTACGCCCTGGTCGCCGGGGCCGACATCGGCGAGGCCATCCGCGAGGGCTACCGCATCAACCTGCCCGAACGCACCATGAGCGGCTCCCGCCCGGTGGAGCCGCTGATGGCCGTGGACAACGACGCGGTGGTCGTCGAAGCGGTCAAACTCGCCGACGACCGCAGCGGCGACCTCGTGGTGCGGCTCTACGAGTCACGCGGCGGCCGGGCCCGGGCACGGTTGAGCATTTCCTTCCCGGCCACCTCGGTGACCCGCACCGACCTGCTCGAACGTCCCCTGGCCGAACCGGATGCCACCACCGACGCACTGGACCTGCGGCTGCGTCCCTTCGAGATCCGCACCCTGCGCTTCGCCCGCCCCACCCAATGACCACGCAACTCCCCGACGACGCGATCCGCCGCGAAGACGGCCAACCGGTCGCGGACCTGGCCGCTGGTGCTGGGCTGACCGAGGTCCCCGGCGCGATCGCGCGCATGCGGCAGCTGCGGCACATCGACCTCGACGGCAACACCATCCGCCACCTACCCGCATCGGTCGCGACGCTGCCGCAGCTGCACACCCTGCTGCTCTACGACAACGACCTCACCGGCCTGCCCGGTGAATTCGGCCCCGCACTGCGGCATCTCAGCGTCGGCCGCAACCACCTGACCGCACTGCCCGACGCCTTGTGGCAGACCACGACCCTGCACGCCCTCAACCTCGCCGAGAACAACCTGGTGGAAATCCCCGAAACCATCCGGGCGCTGTCGCGGCTGCGGGAACTGCACGCACACAACAACCAGATCACCGCACTACCGGACTCCCTGCCCGGCCTGCGCCAGTTGCAACACCTGGAACTGCGCAACAACCCACTGCAGCGCCTGCCGGAATCCATCGGCGCGCTGACCGAACTGACCCACCTCGACCTGCGCGCCACCGCACTGCGCGAACTACCCGAAAGCCTCGCGGCCCTGCCCCGGCTGACCAAACTCGACCTGCGCTGGACAAAACCCGACCACCACCCCGGCTGGCCCCACGACCTGCGCCACCGTGGATGCGCGGTCCTGCTCTGAAACGCCGCGGCCAGAGTGGCCCTGCTAGGGCCTCCCTCCCGCCCGCCGCCGCGGCCAAGCTGAGCGCATGACCGCAGCAACCCGGCCCCGTACCGCAAGCGCCGCCCCAAAGGCGGTGTGAGCATGCGATACCGCCTCTTCGGCCAAACCGGCCTCCGCATCTCCGAGATCCTCCTGGGCCGGGCTTCCCCTCGTACCGTAGAGGCATCGCCGACGAGGAGTGATAGCGGTGGAACGGCGGCATTTTGACCGAGAGTTTCGGGAAGGCGCGGTCCAGATCGTTCGGGAGACGGGTAAGCCGATCGCGCAGGCCGCCCGGGAACTGGGCATCAAGGCGGGGTCCACCACACCCGTGGTCGCCAGTCCGTCCGAGGTCTGGAATTCCCGCACCGCAGCGCCATCCGGTCCCGAAAACGCGCATCCGCGGCCACGTAGCGGCCGCAGGAGGTCAACAGCACCTGCGCCGCGCGCGAGAACGCCGCTACCTGCGACGTGTCGTCGACGTTGGGCGTCGCCGTGTGGCGCACGATGATCTTCCCGGCTTGCTGTCGAGCACGTCAACCGCCGAACAGGGTTCCCGCGCCTGCCAATCGACGCGATCTCCTGCGCAACCGACGACCCGCACGACCGCGCAGCCAACGCCGTCACAACCGAACCGCCACCACGTCCCTGTCTGTGACCGACCAACCACCGCAGACAAGGGGAGTGCGCCAGATGGACCGGTTCGTCCAGTTCCTGCGCCGGCAGCTCGACATCGACCTCGAACTACTGCGCGTCGCCAGGGAAGACGCCGAAACCGGCTCCACTCATGCATGCCTGATCACCCCGATCCGGGGATTCCGCGAATGCGAACTCAAGGCCCGCCTGCTGACCACCCACCACCACTGCGGCAGCGGCGAGGGCCCGTGCGACACGCTGGGGGAGAGCTATCCGCCGGAAGACGAGCGCGGCTGCCCCACCCGGGCCCTGCTCGGCCTGCCCTATTCCGACCGCCCTGGCTACAGCGCCCGCTGGCGACCCTGATGCCCGCGGCTCCATCCACCCGCACCCGATCACCGATGCGCAGATGCGTCTAGGTCTGCCAGCGGCCCGCAACCGACCCCAACGATTCCCACGATCCGCGTGCTGCAAGGGGCGGCCGGGGGTGACCGCGGAGCTCACCGGCGGCCAGTTCGACGAGCGCAGCGATTCCCTGGTCGGCCCGTTGGCCACCGCGACGATCGAGCAGCTCACCCCGGACGTGTTCTTCGCGTCCACCGGAGGCTTTTCGGGCTCGAACTGCTTCGAATCAACGGTGGAGGAAGCCTCAGTGAAGAAGATCTGCGCCCAGGTGTCGCGCCGCATCGTCATCGGGGCCGATGCGGCCAAGCTGGGTATGCGAGACCGCGCAGCCTCGGTCGCCTTGGAGAACTTGGCGGCGCTGTGCACCGAGCTGGAACGGACGACCCGCGGTTGGCGTCGTACCGACCGTGGGTGCGCCGACTGCTGTGAGGGGTGGAGCTCATTTCGCCGTGGCGCTCACGAGCTGTTCGCGTTCGGCGGCGGCCAGGGCGCCCTGGCCGACCTTCATCAGGAAGCTGATCCCGAAGCCCACCAGGTAGGTCGCGGCCAGTGCGAACACCGTGCCGGTCGTGCCGATCCGGTCCCACAGGTAATCCGCGAAAGCGATCGGCTCGAGGTTGAGCGTCACCCGATCTCGGCCAATTTGGACTGCAGCAGCGTCACCTCCTGCTTCCGCACCGTCGACGACGGTGCGGAAGCTCATGGTCAACGTCAGCCGGCCGATACCTGCCTGGTCCAGGATCCGCCGGCGCCTCCGCAAGATCGCGATGAGCTGGCGGCAGGTTCGGGCGGCACGACATCGTGTTCGGCAACGGCCCGGTGGAAACGGTGCCCGCGCCGCCGCGGAAAGCCCGCAGCGCACCCTGGTAGTAGGCGAGCTGAACCGCCTTGCGCACCGCAGGATTCGTGGTGGGCCCGTCGACCATGTTGAACACCACCACCGGCTCCAGGTTGGCCGGGAAGGTGCGGACCGTGATCTAGCTCGCGCATCGTTGCTGGTGCAATGGAGCCTGTTGCGTTTTCGGCGAAAACGGCTGAACCGAAGTACCAAATCAGTCTCGATCGCCGCCGTTTGTCCGCCAGTGGCCATCTCAGCCGTGATCGATCGATTACGGTCCGTGGTGGGCGTAATTTTGCAACAGGCTCAATGGTTCGAAAAGGTGGTTACTGACCCGAAACCCGCCGAAACGCGCCAGTGCCATCAGGTGGGGGGCTAGGCCGCCAACGGCAACCAGGGGTGGTGGCACGCGCACCGGCGGGGGACCGCAGACTGGTGGGCTGCGGGGGAGAGGAGCACTCTCAGCACGGCATGAGGGGGGCTCTAGGGGACTGGGGCTACCCGCCGCGCGTCACGGACACCAACGCGCCAAACCGCATGCGGCGCGAGGAAGGGAGCCCGTGGGCTTCATTGGACAGTGCAACGGAAATTTTCTCCATTTGATGGATAATGTTGATTATCCATCAAATGGAGAAGGACCTGCAGGAGTGGACCAGGGGCCTTCACAGGGGATGGAGGGTGCCCGCCCATGTTGATCAACTTCTGTCACAATGCATGCTCCAGCGAGCTTCTCCGGCGACGGCGCATCGCGCGCCTGTCGGTTGATCATGCGGCCAAGTCGCCCCGACGGCGTGGCCGTCCTGGCGAATCACGATCGGTCTGCCGCAGACCATTTGGATCATCATGGACCGAGTCGGCTCCATCGATGTTGCAGATGAGCACTCCGTTTTACCCGCCTATTTTGTCACTGTGACGTTAATAGGTTGCGGAACGGGACCAGGGGAAACAAGTCTGTTTGGCTGCGCGAGAGCTTGGTCGTCATGTCCCGGCATCGGCTGGCTCGTCGAGCTCGGCCATCCGCGCGACGACTGCGAGAACGAAGCACCACAAGCGTCGACTCATTGCGACGCGGCTTCAGGGTTCGCGTCCGGCGCCGAATGCGTCACCGGTCGGTCCCGTCGGCGCCCAGCATGAAGTCACGCAAGTCGACGTCCGATGCGGCGAGGTGACCAGAGCCGACGAGGCGCAACAAAGGCCCTTCTGGGGCTCGTCGCCGCAGGTCAATCAAACGCCGATAATGTACATTATGTTAAGTAATTGGGAACGGGCAGAAGCCCTCCTCCAGCCGGACACATCCATGGGTTTCGGGTCGAGGCCGTGAAGGCGTGCTACATCGACGAGCGCCACTGCGACCGACGCCGGCGGTCTTCTTGACGGTTCTGTTGGGTCGGCACCCGTTCGACCAGCGCGTCGAGATCAGCTGGTCTGCACACGGGGTTGTTCGTGCCCATTGCCGCCTGGCGATCGACCGCCGCTCTCGACGCCACTCCCCTTGCTTCCAAGGCTGAAATCCCTCCATCAGTGGTTATGCCGGGGGAATCGGTGCTCCGGCCGGTCGCAGCGATGCCGCCCCCGCCGGATGATGAACGGCGAACCCATTCCACTCCACGACAGCAAGACCCGTGCGCTCGTACTTCTGGAGGCATTGGTGGCAGTCCTGTGCAGACCGGCGGTTGCAGTTCCCGAACACGTCATCACGACGGAGGAAACCCTCGAACTCACCCGACGTGTCCACGCCGACCATCCACAACTCCCCCTGGTCCTGCGGTTGATCGGCAACACCGGGGTCCGCAAGCGCCACCTCATCCGCCCCATCTCCGAAACGCTGCAGCACCCGGGGTTCGAGGCGCGCAACAAGATCTACGAGGAGCACGCCAAGCAGCGCGTGCCCGCCGTCGCGGCCCGGGCCCTGGCCAACTCCGGGTTGCGCGCGGAGGACATCGACCTGCTGGTGTACGTGTCGTGCACCGGGTTCATGATGCCGTCGCTGACGTCGTGGCTGATCAACTCGATGGGGTTCCGCCACGACACCCGGCAGTTGCCGATCGCCCAGTTGGGGTGCGCCGCGGGCGGTGCGGCGATCAACCGCGCTCACGACTTCTGCACTGCCTACCCCGACTCGAACGCCCTGATCATCGCTTGTGAGTTCTGCTCGCTGTGCTACCAGCCCGACGACCACGACATCGGTTCGTTGTTGTCCAACGGGCTGTTCGGTGATGCGGTCGCCGCTGCTGTTGTGCGGGGTGCCGGTGGTAGCGGGGTTCTCCTGGAGCGCAACGCCTCGGCGATCATCGCGGACACCGAGGAGTGGATTTCCTACCAGGTCAAGGACACGGGTTTCCACTTCCGGTTGGACAAACGGGTGCCGACGACGATGGAGCCGCTGGCGCCCGCGCTGCGCGCATTGGTGGATCGTCATCGGTGGGATGTCGCCGGGCTGGACTTCTACATCGTCCACGCCGGTGGGCCGCGGATCCTCGATGACCTCACGAAGTTCCTGAGGGTGCCGCCGGTGGCGTTCCGGTTCAGCCGGGCGACGCTCACCGAGTACGGCAACATCGCCAGCGGTGTCGTGCTCGATGCGTTGTTGCGGATGTTCGACGAGGATTCGCTGACTGCTCGGGCGCGCGGGCTGATCGCGGGTTTCGGTCCTGGTATCAGCGCGGAGATGGCGGTCGGCAGTTGGTTGCCGGATCCGCAGGTGTCGTTCGTCCGTCCTCGGAGTGAGTCCGTCCCGTTGTTGGGAGGTCGTTGATGTCGGATGGGTGCCCCCTTCGGTCCTACGATCCGCCGAACATTTCCGGGGTGGGTTTCGACCCGGATCTGGCCGGGTTCCTCCAGGAGGAGCCGGTGGCCCGGATCCGGATGCGCTTCGGTGAGGGCGAGGCGTGGTTGGTGACGCGGTACGAGGACGTCAAGTTCGTCACCTCGGATCCGAGGTTCAGCCGGGCGGCGATCGCGGGTCGGCCGTTTCCGCGGATGACCAAGCACGTTATCCCGTTGGATCGGGCGCTGAGCTATTCGGATCCGCCTGAGCATGCGCGGATCCGGCGGGTGGCGGCGAAGGTGTTCGCGCAGCGCAACGTCGAGCGGTTGCGGGTGCATGCCGAGCAGGTGGTGGCCGAGCGGGTGGATGCGCTAGTGGCTGCGGGGCGGCCTGCTGACCTGGTCGAGCACGTGGTGGCGCCGTTTCCGATGACGATGATCGGTGAGGTCGTTGGCGTTCCGGTGGCTGACCGGTCCTGGTTGATGTGGTGCGCGGAGACGTTGTTCAGCATGGCTCGTGACGAGGCGGAGGTTGCCCGCAACGGTCGGATCAAGGAGGAGTTGTACGAGTACTTCAAGAAGTTGGTGGCGCGGCGTCGTGCGTGGCCGCGTGATGATCTGGTGACGGTGCTGGCGGATGCCCGTGATCGTGGCGAGATCGGTGATGAGGAACTGGGTGCGTTGGTGGTGCTGGTGTCGCTGAATGGGTGGCATGCGGTGCGCTACAACAGTTCGAGCATGCTGTACGTGCTGTTGACCGAGCCGGGTTTGTGGGAGCGGTTGGTGGCTGAGCCGGGGCTGATTCCGCATGCGGTGGAGGAACTGCTGCGCTTCGTTCCGCATAAGCGCGGTGTGGGGCAGCCGCGGGTTGCCACCGAGGATGTCGTGATTCGGGGTGTTCGGATCCGGGCTGGGGATGTCGTGCACATCTCTTATGTGGCGGCGAATTGGGATGCGGAGGTGTTCCCGCATCCGGAGCGGGTTGATCTGGATCGTGCGGAGGTTCCGCATCTGGCTTTCGGGCATGGTCCGCATTACTGCGTGGGGCCGTTGTTGGCGCGGATGGAGGTGCAGGTTCTGCTGGGGGTGTTGTTGGATCGTCTCCCCCGGCTTCGTTTGGCGGTTTCTCCGGATGAGGTGCGGTGGCGGCGGGACGTCATGATCCGTGGTCCGGTTGATCTTCCGGTGTCCTGGTGATCGTTGTTGGTTCGGGGAAGGTGCTGGGTTGATGGAGGGTTTCGTCGTTCCGCCTGGTGGTGGGAAGCGCATCGTCACGGGTGCGCAGGATGTGACGTTCAAGGTCACCGGGGCGCATTCGATGGCGGCGTCGAGTTTCGAGGTGGTGGTGCCGCCGGGTTTCGATGTCGGTGCGCATGTGCATGCCCGCAGCGAGGAGTTGTTCTACGTGCTGGAGGGTGAGCTGGAGGTGTTGGCGTTCGAGCCGGTCGTTCGCGGCGGGGATGGTTGGTCGGAGTGGGAGGGGGAATCGGGTCAGCGGGTGTGTCGTGCTGGTCCGGGCAGTGTCATGTTCGTTCCGCCTGGTTGTCCGCATGCTTTCGCCAATCGGGGTGATGTGGTGGCGCGGATGTTCTTCCAGTCTTCGCCGCCTTCGCATCATGAGCGGTATTTCGAGGAGTTGTTGGAGATCCTGGATGCGCCGGGTGGTGTGGATCGTGCTGCGGTGGCTGAGCTGCGGTGGCGTCATGACATCGAGCAGTTGACGCCGTTGCGGTTCGAGGCTTGAGGTGGCGCTACGACAAGGAGCGCGCGAGATCTCGGTGCTCGCCCGCACCTGCGCCAGTCCCGTGCTCGTCCATGTCGGCATCGTGCTGGTCTGGCCGGTCCTCGCTGGACTCGGGTGGGATCGAGGCTCTCGGGCGAGGACCGGCGCGACCGGACCGCGGATGCGGTCGTGGCTGGCATCGGCGCGGGTTTCTTACTTGCTGTGCACGATTTGGATCAGGTTGCCGCAGGTGTCGTCCAGGACCGCTGTGGTGACCGGGCCCATCTCCAGCGGCTCTTGGGTGAAGCGGACCCCGAGCTCGCGCAGTCGGTTGAATTCCGCGGTTACGTCCTCCACGGCGAAGGAGGCTGCTGGGATGCCGTCCTTGACCAGCGCCTCCTTGTACGGCTTCACAGCGGGATGGCCGTCGGGTTCCAGCAGCAGTTCGGTCCCGTCGAGGTCTTCTGGTGAGACCACGGTGAGCCAACGGTCCTCGCCCAGCGGGATCTCGTGCTTCTTCGCGAAGCCGAGCACGTCGGTGTAGAAGCGCAGGGCCTTGTCCTGGTCATCGACGAAGACGCTGGTGAGGTGGATCTTCATGGGGTTCCTCCGTTGTGTCGGGCTTGAGCCAGCGGGTGATGATGCGCTCAAGGGGTTTGGTGTTCAGGTCGTGGATTTTGTAGCGGCCTTGGCGCCGTGAACGGACCAGACCTGCGGATTCCAGTACTGCCAGGTGCTGACTGATCGCCTGGCGGGACAGTCCGAGTCCGTGTTTGGTCACGAGCCGCGTGCAGATCTCGAATAGGGTCTGGCCGTCCCGTTCCACCAGTTCATCGAGGATGCGTCGGCGGGTGGAGTCGGCGAGGGCCTTGAAGACATCCTCCGCCATGCGCCCAGCATAGGCAAGTCGCGACTTGCCTATCAAGTTGGGTTCGCTTCGCCCGAAGGCCCGGTGTGCGTTTCGCAGGCGGTGGTCAGCGCGGGGTGAACATCGTGGGCTCGGCGAGTTCTTGTGGCCTAGGCTTCGGGCGCGGGAATCGGTGCGGTGGCGCGGGGATGGCATGTTGGAGCTCACCGCGGATTCCGCGTGGGAGGCGTTGTTCCACGACTGTTCTGCGCAGCGGGCCGACGAGACGATTTCGCTGTTGCGGACAAGCAACCCGGTTGTCGGTGGACAGGGTGTGCGGGCGGCGGCGCGGCGGGAGGTGCCGGTGACTTTCGTGCGGGGCGTGCTCGATCGGATGCCGGAGTTGGTCTCGGCGTCGGCGGGGTCGGATGAGGTCGAGATCGTGGAGCTTCCAACCGGGCACTGTCCCAAATGGTCGCGGCCTGACCTGGTCGCTGCGCTGCTGGCGGGTCTGGCGCGGTCGTCGGGCTGATGGGCGCTGGGGGTCCGGGTGCGGTGGTATCGCACCCGACCCCCAGGCGGTTCAGTTCTCCGGCACGGCCATTTCGCCGAGCCGGGACCAGTCCTGCTGCGCCAGGGTCGTGTTGATGATCCGCGGGGTTTCGGCGAGGTGCGGGGGCAGTGTCTGCTGCGCCTTCTTGAAGTGTTCGGACTGGACGTGCGCGGCGCCTGCTTCGTCGTCGCGGAAGGCTTCGACCAGGACGTATTCGTTGGGGTCGTCGAGGCTGCGGGACCAGTCGAACCACAGGCAGCCGGGTTCGGCGCGGGTCGCCTGGGTGAATTCGGCGGCGATCTGCGGCCACTGGTCGGCGTGTTCGGGGCGGACTCGGAACTTGGCGGTGATGAAGATCATCGCGGGTACTCCTCCAACCGGTTGGGTTGCTCGGGTTTTGGGAACGCCGAAGATCCTAGGTGTACTTCCGCGGGTCGTTGGGGCTGGTCGGCGGCGATTCAGCAGCTCCGGTCTCATGGGGTGTCGCGCAGGTGTTGTGCGTAGTGCTCGCGCAGTTGCTCGGTGCGGTCGGTGGGCCATGGGCAGCGGATGTCGCCGTGCAGGGCGGCGAACACGATCTCGAGGTGGACCTGCCATGCCGCCAGCAGGGTGGCCCGTTCGGTGGCCTGGGTGGCGGGCAGGGTGTGGGTCAGTGTCAGTCGGGTGCCGATGGGGTTCTGGTCGCGGAGCTGGAATCGCACGGTGCCGCCTGGTTGCCAGGCGTATTCAAGGACGTTGGGGGCTTGGAGGTTGGTGAGTGCGCCGGCCTGGCCGAATCCGTGGGTGCTCTGCAGTGGTGGTTCGTCGCCTGTGGTGGGGTGGGTGTCGCCGGTGATGAGGGCCCAGACCTGCTGGGGTGGTTGGACGAAGTCGCGTTCGAAGTGGATCGTCCAGCCGTTGTCGGTCGGGTGGAGTTCTCCTTCGCCGAGCCCGAATTGTTCGGTGTAGGCCTCGGCGCGTTCGAACCAGGTTTGCATGGAGAATTCGGCGGTCGTGCCCTCGAGGCAGGCAGTCAGGCTGTCGAGGCAGGCGTCCCAGCCGGCGGCGTGGCGGGCGATGGACGGGCGGTCGCTGTCGGGTCCGCGCGGGGTGTGGCTGAACACCAGTAGGCAGCCTTCGGGGTGCGGGAGCAGTTCGCAGCGGATGACGTCGGTGTTCCAGCGGAAGGCGAAGACCTTCGGTGGGTCGGCTTCGAGGATCTCCCCGGCGTCGGAGGTGTCCGGTCCTTCGAAGGTGAAGCGCATCGGTGTGCCGGGGGTCGGCTGGTCGAAGTCGATGCGGGCTGGGAACCAGTGGGTCAGTTCGGTCGGGTCGGTGATGGCGCGCCAGACCTTCTCCGGTGGGTGGTGCAGCAGGCGTTGCAGGCGCAGCACCGGGTGGTCGCCGATCATGGTAAGGGTCGTGTCGGTGTTCATGGCTGGGTGTCCTCTGGGTCGGGCATGTTGTCGAGGTGGCGTTGCAGGGCGTTGAGCCGGTCGTGCCACATTTGCCGGTAGGGCGCCAGCCAGGCGTCGATCTCGGCCAGCGGTTCGGGGCGCAGCCGGTACCAGCGGCGTTGGGCGTCTTGGCGGACTTCGACCAGCCCGGCCTCGCGTAGCACCTTGAGGTGTTTGGACACCGTGGGTTGGCTCAGCGGCAGGCGGTCGACGAGGTCGCCGACGGCTCGTTCCCCGGAGCGCAGCAGGTCGAGGATGTCCCGGCGGTGTGGTTCGGCCAGGATTTCGAAGGTACTTGCCACCTCGTCAATATAGCCGACCGGAAATATGTCTTCCGGTGGGTGGCTCAGGCGGTGAGCGCGGCCTGGGTCTGCGTGGTGTGCCCGATGCGGCGCCCGGAGTCGTCCAGCAGCTCCGTCTGCACCGCGATGCTCGTGCGGCCGACGTGCAGCGGACGGCTGACCGCGTGCAACGCGCCCTCGCGCAGCGCGCGGAAGAAGTTCGTCTTCGACTCGATCGTGGCCGTGTGCGCGCCCTCGGGCAGGTTCAGGAATGCGCAGACCGCGCCGATCGAGTCCGCCAGCGCCATGACCGCACCCCCGTGCAGCACTCCCCCTGACGTGCATTGCTGCGGTGCCCAGTCCAGGTGCCCGCGGACCTCTTCGGCGTTCGCAGCGTCGGTCTGCACGCCCAGCGACACCGCGAACGGCATGAGTGCGACGAGCTGCTGGTGGTCGACGGCGGTCACGGGGCCTCCTTGCTGAGAATCCGGGTTGCGGCGGTGACGAGTTCGGCGTTGTCGGCGGCGACCTGCCCGTCGGGCAGCAGCAGCGTGTCCTCCAGGCCGATGCGGGTGGCCAAGCCGCGGCGGGCGGCGACGGTGAGCACCGGCCACGCCCCGGCGGCCTCGCCGTGCAGCAGGATCGGCGTCGCCGCCGGGCGCAGCCGCTCCAGCAGCGCTTCGGCAGTGGTCGCCGCGCCCCGCGCGGTCAGGTCGGTGACCTCGGCCAGCACCCTGAGCACCCGGGCGCGGTGCGGGGATCGCAGGAACTGGCGGTCGCCGTCGGTGCCGGAGAAGATGCCCGCCTCTATGCCTACACCGCGCTCCAGCAGCACGGCTGCGACGTCGTCGGCACCGGGTTCGTGCCAGTTGACCGAGGCGTGGTCGGGCAGCACCGTCCACGCCCGGATGGCCCGGATCCGGTCCGCCGGGTCCGGTGCGGTCCACGCGCCGGTGGTGACCCCGACGGGGACTGCGGGGGCGGCGGCCCGCACCGCGCGCAACGTGGCTGCGACCAGGTGCGGATCGAGGCTGTCTGTGCCGTCGGGCGCTTTGGGGTGCAAGTGGATGTCGTTGGCGCCGGCTGCGATGCTGTCCGCGGCGGCCTTGGCCAGCTCCTCCGGGCGCACGGGCAGGTGGAAGTGCTCGCGCGGGGAGCGCGCGCCGTTGAGGCAGACCTGCAACATGCGCCGATTCTCCCCCGATCCGGCGGGCGCGCGGAAGTTGGCGACCCCGTTTCGTGATCATCGACAGCCACTTCGCCTCGCCCGGATGGGCGACCCCACGGGCACCTGGTGGTGTGGCGGGGGTACTAGCGTGGTGGTGTGGTGTTGAGCAACCGGATCCTGCGGGGCGTGGCCAGCGGCGAGATCACCTTGGCGTTCCAGCGCTGGCCCAGCCCGCAGGCGCAGGCCGGATCGTGGCTGCGCACCGCGGTCGGGTTGATCGGCATCGGCGAGGTCACCGAGGTCGATCCGGGCCGGATCACCGACGCCGACGCCCAGCGCGCGGGCTTCACCTCCGCCGCGGGACTGCGGTCCTCTTTGGACAAGCACGGCCGCGGCGCGGTCTACCGCCTCGCCCTCAGCTACGACGGCCCCGCACCCGAGCTGCGACCGCAACCGGTGGATCTGCGTCCGCGCGAACGGGCCGCGATCGACCGGCAGTTGGCGCAGCTGGACGTCTCCGCCCCGCGCGGACCGTGGACGAGGACCGTCCTGGAAGCACTGCGGCGGTGCCCCGGCCTGCGCGCCGCCGAACTCGCAGCCGACCAAGGACGGCCGGTGTCGCGCTGCAAATCCGACGTGTGGCAGCTGCGCGAGCTCGGCCTCGTCGAACCCCACGAGGCCGGATTCCGGTTGTCCCCGCGCGGAAAGTCCTACCTCGACAGTCCCTAGAAACGGAGCCCTGTGACGGTCGATCAGGTCCACAACGCCCACCGCAACGGGGCCACGCCCACCGACGTCTCCCCCGACGACGCCGAATCCGCGCTGTACGTGGCGATCTGGGCGTACAGCAGCGGCGACGCCGCCACCGCGCACCGCGCCGCCGAAGCAGCCCGGGCCTTCACCCCGGACAGCGAGCTGGCCCGGCTGCTGTCGGCGATCACCGCCAACGGCGATGCCACCGCGGTCTACGACTCGCCCGCGGCGTTCCGGGCGTTCATCCGGGGCGGCGGCAACATCGGCCTCTACGAGGCGACATCCACGGCGCTGCGCAAGCTCTACCGGCACCAGAGGCCCCAGCGGCTGCTGGACATCGGCGCCGGGGACGGGCTGGCGCTGCTGCCCGCGCTCACCGAGCACAAGCCCGTCGTCGGGGTCGTCGAACCCAGCAGTGCGCTGCTGGCCGAGACCACCGCCGGACTCACCCGCCGCGGCATCACCCACCACTCCTGGCAGGACACCGCGCAGGATTTCACCGCCACCCACACCCAGCGCTGGGACCTGATCCAGTCCACCTTCGCGCTGCAATCCCTGCCCACCGGAGACAAGACCCGGGTGCTGCGCTGGATCGCCGCGCACACCGGCCGGTTCGCGCTGGTGGAGTTCGACGACGTCGAGGTCGCCTCGGTGTGGGAGCCCGCGTGGTTCCGCGACTGCCTGGCCCGGGTGGAACGCGGCCTGCGCGAATACGACGCCGACCGCGATCTCGTCGGCGCCGGGTTCATCCTGCCGGTGATCCTCGGCAAGTTCGGTACCACCGCGCCCACCAACTACGAGCTGGCCGTCGACGGCTGGGTGGCGCTGCTGCGCGAGGCCGGATTCGCCGAGATCACCACGCGGCGGCTGGCCGACTACTGGTGGCGCCCGGCATACCTGCTCGAGGCGGTCACCGCGGCCGGATGATGCCGCGCTGCAACGCCGTGGTGATCGCCGCGGTGCGGTTGTCCACGCCGAGCTTGTCGTAGAGGTGCACCAGGTGCGTCTTCACCGTCGCCTCGCTGATGAACAGCGCTTTCGACAGCGCCCGGTTGGACAGGCCCTGCGCCAGCAGCTGCAGGATTTCCATTTCCCGGGGGCTCAGGGCCTGCTGCGGTCGCCGCAGGTGCCCCAGCAGCCGCGCCGCCACCCCGGGTGCCAGCGCCGTCTGGCCCTTCGCGGCCAGCTGCACCGCCTGGCACAGCTGCCCCGGTGGGGCGTCCTTGAGCATGTAGCCGGTCGCGCCGGCCTCGACCGCGGCGAGGATGTCGGCGTCGGAGTCGTAGGTGGTCAGCACCAGTACCGGCGGCCCGCCCTCGGCGCTGATGCGGCGGGTGGCGGTGACCCCGTCCATGCCGGTGGGCATCTGCAGGTCCATCAGCACGATGTCCACCTTGGTGCCCGCCAGCGCCTCCAGCGCGGCCTGCCCGTCGGCGGCCTCGGCGACCACCGTCATGTCCGGGCGGTCGTCGAACATCGCCCGCAGCCCGCGCCGCACGACCGGGTGGTCGTCGACGAGCAGGATGCGCAATGTTTCGGCCATCACCGGATCTCCTCGTCGGTCAGCGGCAGCCGGATGGCCACCGCGGTGCCATCGCCGGGCGCGGACTCCACCGCGAGTCGCCCGCCCAACGCGCCGATGCGTTCCCGCAGTGCGGTCAGCCCGTAGCCGCTGCCATCCGCAGCGGGCCGGGCCGCGGCCGGATCGAAACCGACGCCGTCGTCGTAGATGTCGAGGGTGACCTCGGTGTCGAGGAGCCCGAGCGTGACCACTGTGGTGCGGGCGAGGGCGTGGCGGACGACGTTGCCGAGGCTGGCCTGCGCTGCGCGAAGTAGCGCGACTTCGTAACCCGAGGGCAGCTCCACCAGCACGCCATCGGTCTGGAAGCGGCAGTCGATCCCCGACTCTCGCGCGGTGTCCTCGCACAACCGGCGCAGCGCCTGCGGCAGTCCCGCGCCGGTCAGCGACGGCGGCCGCAGGTCGCGCACGAACCGGCGGGCTTCGTCGAGGTTGTCCGCCGCGGTGCGCTGCGCCTCGGCGATCCGGGCGCGTGCTTTGTCCGCCTCCGCCGGCAGCGCCGACTCCGCCGCGCGCAGCAGCAGCACGATGCTCGACAAGCCCTGGGCCAGGGTGTCGTGGATCTCGCGGGCCAGGCGTTCCCGCTCGGCGGCCACGCCCGCCTGGTGCTGGGTGGACGCCAACTGCTCGCGGGTGCGGGTGAGGTCGTCGATGAGGGCCTGCCGGCGCTGGCTCTCGGCGTAGATCGCCGCATACCCCCAGGTGATCACCACCGCCACCCCGGCGCCGATGATCGGGCCCAGCACCATGCCCACGCTCCAGGCCCCGGCGTGCCAGCCCTGCGCGGTCACGACCAGGGTGGTCACCACCACGACCGCCACGAGCGCGTGCCGGCCCCGCAGCAGATGCAGGTGCAGGAAGAACAGTGGGAACGCCAGCCACGAGAAGTCCGGGCTGATCACCAGCAGCCCCGCCCACACCGCGGTGACCGCCGCCAGCCACGTCATCGCCAGCCACCGACGGTGCAGGGCGTGACGCACCACCGCGCCCGCCGCGTAGACCGCGGTCAGCAGCACGGCCATCGCGACCGCCAGCCAGCTCGTGGGCCCCGCGGCGTGGGTGAGGAACACCCGCGCGGTCGCGATGCCCAGCAGCAGCAGGAATCCGGTGTGGAACGCCAGCCGCATCAACCGCAGGATCGCCCCCGGACCGGGGCTGGACGGGGACAACGTTTCGGACACTGCGCACACCTTAGAACCATGCCTGGGGGACGGTTCTCACCAGGACCTTTCTAGACACTGCGGTCAGGGCGCGGCATCGATCGTTCGGTTGAGTTCGGGATGCACCCCGCGGCGGCGGCAGGATCAATCCGTGCTGCGATGGCAACGGCGCCGATCGCGGCGAGGCTGGATGCCGGAATTCGACCACGACCGGAAAGCAGAACACCCGTGTTCCTCGCCATCCGCGACATCCGCTTCGCCAAGGGGCGGTTCGCACTCATGGGCTCGGTGGTCGGGCTGATCACGTTGCTGATCGTGTTGCTGTCGGGACTGACCGCGGGCCTGGCCCACCAGTCCACCTCGGCGATCACGCAGCTGCCCACCACCCACATCGCCTTCGGCAGCACCAGCGCCGAAGCCCCCGAGCAGTCCTTCGCCGACTCCTCGATCACCCAAGCCCAGCTCGACGCCTACCGCGGCACGCCCGGGGTGCAGTGGGCCGCGCCGCTGGGCATCATCCAGACCCGCCTGGAAACCACCGCCGGCGGCACGGCGGCCACCATCTTCGGCGTGCGCCCCACCGACGGCCTGGCACCGGCCCCGGTCACCCCGGGCTCCCTGGTCGTCAGCCGTGAACTCGCCGAGGACAACGGCCTGACCATCGGCCAGAGCGTGCTGGCGGGCACCCAGCGGCTGACCGTCAGCGGCATCGCCGGCAACGCCTACTACAGCCACACGCCCGTGGCGTGGACGGCGCTGGAGACCTGGTCGGCGTTGCGTCCGCCACGCGCCGATGCGCCCCTGGCCACCGTCATCGCCGCGGGCATGACCGCCGACCCCGCGCAGCCCGACGCCGCTGCCGGCACCACCACGGCCACCACCGGCGCCAGCCTGTCTGCCATCGGCTCCTACTCCTCGGAGAACGGGTCGCTGCTGATGACGCAAGGCTTCCTGTACGCGATCTCCGCGCTGGTCATCGGCGCGTTCATGACTGTGTGGACCATCCAGCGCAGCGGCGACATCGCCATCCTCAAGGCCCTCGGCGGCGCCACCGGATACCTGCTGCGCGACGCGCTGGCCCAGTCGGTGATCGTGCTGGTGCTCGGCGCCGGGGTCGGTGGGGCCGCCGGGGCGGGGTTGGGTGCGCTGGCGGTGCAGGCCGTGCCGTTCCAGCTCACCGCCGCCACCACCGTGCTGCCCATCGCCGCCATGATCGTCCTGGGCATGATCGGCGCCGCCCTGGCGATCCGGCGCGTTACCTCCGTCGACCCGCTGACCGCGCTGGGAGCCGTCCGATGAGCCTCACCCTGACCGGCGTCCACCTGACCTACCCCGATGGCGATCGCACCCTCACCGCGCCGACGAGGTGTCCCTGCACGTCGGAGCCGGCGAGCTGCTGGCCGTCGTCGGTCCTTCGGGGTCCGGCAAGTCGAGCCTGCTGGCCGTCGCCGCGACCCTGCTGCGCCCCGACTCCGGCAGCGTGGTCGTCGACGGCGTCGACACCGGCGGGCTGTCCGCGGCGCAGCGCGCCCGGTTGCGGCTGGAGAAGATCGGCATCGTCTTCCAGCAGCCCAATCTGCTCGGCTCGCTGACGGCCGCCGAGCAGCTCCAGGCCACCCAGCACATGCGTGGCCGATCCGTTCGGCGGCAGCGCCGCGCCGCCGCCGAACTGCTTGCCACCGTCGGCCTCGACGGCAAGCAGCACCGCCGCCCGCACCAGCTTTCCGGTGGTGAGCGCCAGCGGGTCAACATCGCCCGCGCGCTCACCGGCGAGCCCGCGGTGCTGCTGGTCGACGAGCCCACCGCCGCGCTCGACCACGACCGTGGGCGCCAGATCGTCGAGCTGCTGGCCGAGGTCACCCGCCAGCACCAGGTCGCCACCGTCATGGTCACCCACGACACCGAGTACCTCGACCACGTCGACGAGGTGGCCCTGATGCGCGATGGGCGCCTGACCCGCTCAGTAGTGGGTGCCCATCGCTGAGCGCACCTCGGCCAGGGTCGTCTCGGCGATGGCGTTGGCCCGCTCGTTGCCTTCGCGCAGGATCCGGCGCAGATAGCCGCGATCCTGTGCGAAGGCGGCGCGGCGTTCCCGCATCGGTGCCAGGTGCTCGTTGACCGCCTCGGTGACGGTGCGCTTCAACGCCGCCGCGCCCCCTGAGCCGATTTTCTCAGCGACCTCGTGCGGATCCCGGTCGGTGCACAACGCCGCCAGCAGCACGAGGCTGGAAACCTCCGGGCGGGACTGCGGGTCGTAGGTGATGTGGCGCTGCGCATCGGTCTTCGCGCCCCGGATCAGCCGCGCGGTCTCGTCGGCCGTGGCCGCCAGCGTAATCGCGTTGCCGCGGCTCTTACTCATCTTGGTGCCGTCGGTGCCCAGCAGCAGCGGGGCCGGCGACAGCAGGGCATCCGGCTCGGGCAGCAGCCGCCCGTAGCGGTCGTTGAAGCGGCGCGCGATCGTGCGGGTCAATTCCAGGTGCGGCAGCTGGTCCTGACCCACCGGCACCAGATTGGCCTTGCAGAACAGGATGTCGGCGGACTGGTGCGCCGGGTAGGTGAACATCAGGCCGCTGACCGCCGACTGCCGCGAATGGTTGATCTCGTCCTTGACCGTGGGGTTGCGGCTCAGCTCCGCCACCGACACCAGGCTCAGGAACGGCAGCAGCAGCTGGTTGAGCGCCGCGACCGCGCTGTGGGTGAAGATCGTGGCGCGCTGCGGGTCGATCCCGGCCGCCAGGTAGTCCAGCACCAGGTTCTGCACGTGCTCGTCGAGGCGTTCTGCGACATCGCGGTCTGTGAGCACCTGGTAGTCGGCGACGATCACCAGCAGCTCCACGCCCAGGCGCTGCAACCGGACCCGGTTGTGCAGGGTGCCGAAGTAGTGGCCCAGGTGCAGCAGCCCGGTCGGACGATCCCCGGTGAGGACCCGGAAATCGTTCGGGCGCAACGAGATCAGCTCCTCCAGCTCGACGCTGCGGCGCGCGGCGGTGGACGTCTCGATCACGGTGGTCATGAATGGTTCTCCTCATCCGGTGACGGGTGTCCGGCCGACGCCCTGGACGTGTGGAGAACACGAAGAAGGGCCGTCCATCCGAACGGCCCGAGGTGTGCGCAAGTCGAGCGGCCGCTCCTAACCGGAGCGCCACCACGCGAGGCACGAACTGCGAATCACGCCGCCATCCTAACCCGACCCGCAGCGTGGTGCGCAGCTGCGGCGGCGTGACGGTGTGGTCAGGGCAGCTCAAGCGTCATCTTGGTCCCGGTGATGGTGAACCCCAGCCGCTCGTACAGCTGTTGCGCGGGATTGCCGACCGTGACGGCCAACCCCACCTCGTTCCAGCCCCGCTCGCTCAACCACGCTATGGCGCGCCACAGCAGCAGTCCGCCCAGCCCGGCGAACTCGGCGGCCGGGCGGCGGAACACATCACCGACCCACGCAACGCCGTCGCGGTCGTTGACCACCAGACCCGCCACGACCCGGTCCTCGGCATCGACGACCAGAGCGCTGCACGCCAGCAGCGGCCCCAGCACCCGGCCGGTCAGCAGCGGCTGCAGCAACTCCGTCAGCACCTGCTGATCGCTGCCGGAAACCCGGTCCGGATGGTCCGGCGGGAACGCCTCCCGCCACACGCCGAGCAGCTCCGACGCCGGGCGATCACAAGCCACCACCCGCAGCGGCTGCGCCGGGACCAACTGCGCCCACTCCCGTGGCGGTGGATCGGACCGCAGATCGCGCCGCATCGCGTGCGCATGCCGCTTCAGCCGCGCACCTGCCCGCCGCAGGGCCTCGCCATCGGCGGGAGCGGTCAGCACGCTCCATCCCGCCAACTCCGCGCGCAGCAGCTCCAGCGCGTCCGGCCCGTCGATGGCCAGCACCTCGATGGTGTGCGACGCACCGGTCACCGGCGCGTAGGACACCATCGAGGTCTCGTTCGACAGCACCGAAGCCGCACCGGCGGGGACCTCTTGCAGCATTCGACAAGGCCTACACCCGAGCACCCGATCCAGGCAAACGATTTAGCGCGCCCACTGTCATTTCGGCAAAGAGCCGAGGCCCGTTCCAGGTGGAACAAATGTGTTGACAGCCACCGCGGGCGTACCGCTAACATCATCGGCACTATGAAGAACTGACTTCGAGCCAGGCCCGCGTCCGAGGCTTCCGCGACCCCTTCCACCGGTCCGCGTTGAACCATGCCCGGCGGGCAACTGTCATCGAATCCCGGTCCGTGAAATTCAGTGTCCTTCGTCCTGCTCGCACGTGATCTCGTCAAGTCCTATGCGGACCGCCGCGTCCTCGACGGGGTGTCGCTGACCGCCTCGCCCGGCCAGCGCATCGGCCTGGTCGGTGAGAACGGCGTCGGCAAATCCACCCTGCTGCGGATCCTGGCCGGCGCCGAAGCCCCTGACCGCGGCGAACTCACCCGCCCCGACGACCTCGGGTTCCTGCACCAGGAACCACCTTTCACACCTGGAACCACCCTCGCCGACGCGCTCGACGAGGCCCTGGCCGAGCACCGCGCCGCGCAAGCCCGGCTCACCGAACTCGCCGACGCCCTCGGCGAACGGCCCGACGACCCCGAAATCCTTGCCGCCTACGGCGAAACCCTCGACTGGGCCCAGCAGCACGACACCTGGAACGCCGACCACCGCGCCGAAGTCGTCCTCGACGGACTCGGCCTGGCCCGCATCACCGGCGACCGCCGCGTCGGCAGCCTCTCCGGCGGTCAGCGCAGCCGTCTGGGCCTGGCCGTACTACTGCTGCGCCGACCACGCGCCCTGCTGCTGGACGAACCCACCAACCACCTCGACGAAACCGCCCTGAATTTCCTGCAACAACATCTCGCCGCGCTGCCCGGCACCGTCGTGCTCGCCAGCCACGACCGCGTGTTCCTCGACGCGGTCTGCACCGACATCCTCGACCTCGACCCCGCCGTGAACGGGCCCACCCGCTACGGAGGCGCCTTCACCGAATACCTTGCCGCCAAACGCGCCGAACGCGCCCGCTGGCAGCAGCGATACACCGACGAGCAGAACGAACTGGCCGCCCTGCGCCACGCAGTGGACGTCACCGCCCGCCAGGTCAGCCACCACGGCATGCGCCGCGACAACGCCAAGATGGCCTACGACTACTCCGGCGGCCGGGTCCAGAAGCAGATCTCCCGCCGGGTCCGCAACGCCCAGCAACGCCTCGACACTCTCACCGCCGAGCAAGTCCGCAAACCACCACTCCCGCTGCGCTTCTCCGCCGCCCTCACCGGCCACGACACCACCGCAGAAGTGGTGCTGCAGATCAGACAGGCCGGGGTGCGCGGCCGCGTGTGGATCGACGAACTCGACCTCAGCGGCACGGACCGGCTGCTGATCACTGGCGGCAACGGCGCGGGGAAATCCACCCTGCTGCACCTGGCCGCCGGCCGGCTGGCACCCGACACCGGCAGCGTGCAGCACCGCCAGGGCCTCCGCGTCGGCCTGCTCGAACAGGACGTCACCTTCGCAGACCCCCGCAGAAGCCCCCGGCAGATCTATGCCGCGGCCCACCGGCCGGACCTGCCCGACCTCGGCGAACTGGGCCTGCTGGCCCCGGCCGACCTAGGCTGCCCCGTCGGGGCGCTGTCGGTCGGCCAGCGCCGCCGACTGGCCCTGGCCCTGGTGCTCGGCGACCCACCACAGGTGTTGTTGCTGGACGAACCCACCAACCACCTGTCGCTGACCCTCGTCAGCGAACTCGAAGACGCCCTGCACACCGCTTGCGGCGCCATCGTCGTCGCCAGCCACGACCGCTGGCTGCGGCAGCGCTGGAACGGGCCCACCCTGAACCTGCACGACGGCCGCCGCAGCGCCTAAAGGGGAGCCACCGCCATGCCCGACACACCCGACCCCACCCGCGTGCACCCCAGCACCCGGCCAGAGCTGACCAACGTGGCCTTCCTGTCCACAGTGGTCAGATCCCCATTGATCGAGATCGGCGAGTATACCTACTACGACGACCCCGGCGGCGCCGCCGAATTCGAAACCCGCAACGTGCTCTACAACTACGGGCCCGCGAAGCTGCGCATCGGCCGGTTCTGCGCGCTGGCCACCGGGGCGCGGTTCATCATGCCCGCCGCCAACCACCCCATGATCGGCTGCTCCACCTACCCGTTCACCATGTTCGGCGGAGCCTGGACCGAGGCCACCCTCGACATCGCCGCCGACCTGCCTACCAAGGGCGACACCGTGATCGGCAACGACGTCTGGATCGGCCGCGACGCCACCATCATGCCCGGCGTGCACATCGGCGACGGCGCGATCATCGCCACCGGCGCCGTCGTCACCGGCGACATCCCCGCCTACGGCGTCGCCGGCGGCAACCCCGCCCGGGAGATCCACCGCCGCTTCTACGACGCCGACGTCGAACTGCTGCAACGCATCACCTGGTGGAACTGGCCCATCGAGACCATCACCGCGCACGTCCGCACCATCATGGCCGGCCAGCCCAAAGACCTCGCCGCACTGGCCCGCAGGGAAGGACTGCTCGATGCCTGAACTCCACGTCACCACCCCCGACGGGCTGCGGCTATGGACCGAATCCCGCGGCGACCCCGCAGACCCGCCGGTACTGCTGATCATGGGCGGCAACGCCAACGCACTGGGCTGGCCCGACGAGTTCGTCGACGCCCTCGCAGCCAACCACCTGCACGTCCTGCGCTACGACCACCGCGACACCGGCCGCTCCACCCACCTGGACATCACCGGCTACACGCTGGACGACCTCGCCCGCGACGCCGTGGCAGTCCTCGACGGGCACGGCATCGCGGGCGCCCACGTCGTGGGCCTGTCCATGGGCGGCACCCTCGGTCAACTGCTCGCCCTGGACCACCGCGACCGGCTGCGCACCCTGACCCTGCTGGCCACCGCCGCCCTCGACGTCGACTTCGCCGAAGCCCTGCGCCGCGCCGTCGAAGGCGAACCCACCGAGCTGCCCGCGCCCACCCCGCAGATCGTCACCGCCCTGGCCCACCGCAGCGACCCCGTACCCGACCGCGACACCGCGCTGCAGCGGCGATTGGCCGAATGGCGGCTGCTGGCCGGCGACGAAATCCCCTTCAACGAAGCGGAATTCCGTCGCTGGGAGAACGCCGCGATCGACCACGCCGGCAGCTACCAGCAGCCCAGCGCACACGCCTTCGCCACCCCCGTGCCCACCGAACGCGGCGCCGAACTGCGCCACGTCACCACCCCGACCCTGGTCATCCAGGGCCCGCAAGACCCCATCAACCCACCCCCGCACGGACGGCACCTCGCCGACCTCATCCCTGGCGCCCGCTGCGAGACCATCCCCGGGCTCGGCCACGCCCTGCCCGGCGCCCTGCACCAGACGCTCATCACCACCATCACCGATCACATCGGACGATTCGAGAGGACCACCGCGTGATCGACCCCCGCCTGCGCGACCGCGTCGCCGTGATCACCGGCGCCAACAGCCCGCTGGGCATCGGCGCCGGCATCGCCCGCGCCCTGGCCCGCCAGGGCGTCAAGGTCGTGCTCGCCTCACTTCCCGAAACGCCCCCGGCCGGCACCACCACCTGGGCCGACCGTACCTACAGCGCGGCCAAGGCCACTGGCACCGACCACGTGCGCGACGCCTTGCGCGCCGACGGCGCCGACGGCGCCGACGCCGAATCCCTGGCCGTCGACCTCGCCGACCCAGCCGCCGCACCGGCGATCTTCGACCACGCCGAAACCCACCTCGGGCCCGTGGAAGTTCTCGTCAACAACGCCGCGCACTGCGTGCCCGACACCTTCCGGCCCGACCCCGCACGCGGTGCCACCACCGACGTGGTCAGCAACCCGGCACCGACCCCGCACGCCACCAGCACCGGCACCACTTCGGCATACCCACCGTCCGGCGACGCCAGGCCCCAGAAACCCGATCCCGCCGCCGCGATCACCGCGCCACACAGCATCGGCACCCGAGGCCCGAACCGCGCCACCATCCACCCGGCCACCGGCGCCAGCAGCACCAGCGGAACCGACATCGGCAACAGCAGCAAACCCGTGTGCGCCGGCGAGTTCCCGCCGAGGTCCTGCAGGTACAGGGTGAGCACGAACAACGTGCCGTTCATGCCGAGATTCATCAGCAGCGCCACCGAGTTAGCCGCCAGGAACGGCCGGTTGCCCAGCAACGTGCGCGGTACCCGGCGCCCGGCGGCGCACAGCGCGATCACCGCCACCACCAGCGCTGCCAGCACCAGCACGTCCACTCCGGACTGGCCCGCCTCGTTCACCGCGAACACCACCGCGGTCAATCCGGTGACCGCGCTCGCCAGCACCCCGACGCGCACCCGTCCACGATCACCGGGCAGATCCGGCACCAGCATGCGAACCCCCACGACCGCGGCGAGCACCACCGGCACGTTCAGCGCGAACACCAGCCGCCAGCCACCCCACTCGACCAGCACACCACCGAGCAGCGGACCGGCCGGCAATGCCAGCGATGACACCGCAGACCACACACCCAACGCCCGGGCCCGCGCCGCGGAATCCGGATACACCCCGGCGATCACCGCCATGCTGCCCGGCAGCAGCAGCGCCGCCCCAGCGCCCTGCACCGCGCGGGAAGCGACCAGCACTCCAAGCCCCGGGGCCAGCGCACACCCCAGCGATGCCACATCGAAGAGCACCATGCCCGCCAGCACCACCCGGCGGTGCCCGAAACGATCGCCGAGCATGCCACCGACCAGCAACAACCCGGCGATGGCCAAGGCGTACCCGTCGACCACCCACTGCGCCCCGGCTATCCCCACAGCCAGCGAACCGCGGATGCTGGGCAGGGCCACGTTGACCACGGTGACATCCAGCAGCACCAGAAACATGCCCGCGCACATCACCACAAGCACCAGCGCGGGAGAACCAACACCTCGTCGCATCAAAACGCCCCGAGACTGCGCCCGCAACACTTCACGCCAGCCTGAAACGTCGCGGGCGCATCATGGAGCCATGGCAATCCAGGGAGACAGCGACATCGCCCCGGTGGCCGCGCTGTTCGCCGAACCCGGCCGCGCCAGGGTGCTGCAGGCGCTGGCCGACGGACGTGCACTACCCGCGTCGGTGCTGGCCGCGGAAGCCGGGCTGTCGGCCAGCGCCGCCAGCACCCACCTGGCCAAGCTCTGCGCCGGCGGCCTGATCGAGGCCGAGAGGTCCGGGCGGCACCGTTACTTCCGGCTCGTCGACGACCGGGTGGCCGCCGTGCTGGAAGCCCTCGCCGCCATCGCACCAACCGAACCAGTGCGCTCGCTGCGCCAGGGCACCCGCGCCGCCGCGGTGCGCGAAGCCCGCAGCTGCTACGACCACCTCGCCGGCCGGCTTGGCGTCGCGGTCACCGCGGCACTGCTGGACCGCGGAGCACTCGCCACCGAAGACGGCATCCCCAACACCCGCCGCCGCCCCGGCGATGGCCTGTCCGTGCAGCTCATCGACCACCCGTACCGGCTCGGTCCGCGCGCCGGAGCGGTCTTCGCCGCACTGGGCGTGGACCTGCAGGCCGTGCAGACCGGACCGTCGCGGCGGCCGCTGCTGCGGTTCTGCGTGGACTGGAGCGAGCAGCGCCACCATCTCGCCGGGCGGCTGGGCGCGGCGTTGCTGACCGCGCTGCTCGACACCGGCTGGCTGGTCCGCAGGCCTCAGCGGCGTGCGCTGAAACTCACCGAACACGGCGCCAACGGCCTGCAGGAGGTCCTCGGCGTCACGCCGGACGGGTCCGATCGGTCAGCAACCGCACCGCCAACCCGACCAGCACCGTGCCCATGAAGTAGCGCTGCACCCGCAGCCACACCGGCCGCCGCGCCAGCACACCCGCTACCGAACCGGCGGTCAGCACGATCAGCGCGTTGACCGACAACGCCACCACGATCTGCACCGCGCTCAACGTCAGGCTCTGCAACGCCACCCCGCCGCGAGCGGGGTCGATGAACTGCGGCAGCAACGACACGTAGAGAACCGCGATCTTCGGGTTGAGCAGGTTGGTCACCAAACCCATCGCGAACAACCGCCCCGGCCCGTAGTCGGGATTTGGTACCGGCGCGAACACCGACACCCCGCCCGGCCGCACCGCCTGCCACGCCAACCACAGCAGGTACGCCGCACCGGCGATCTGCAACACCATGTACAGCGCGGGCACCAGGGCGAACACTGTGGCGATGCCGGCGGTGGCGGCCGCGGCGTACACCAGGAACCCCACCGCCACCCCCAACAGCGACACCAGCCCGGCCCGCCGCCCCTGCGTCAGCGACCGAGACACCAGGTAGAACATGTTCGGTCCGGGCGTGAGCACCAGGCCCAGCGCCACCACCGCGATCCCCACCACTGCCGGAAACTCGACCACCACTCCGCCTTCTGCCGCAATCAGAACCTGTCGTGACCGCACGCTAAGCGCCCGCGGCGGCGGCGCAAACGGCCAATCCGGCAGCACTGGCCTCGTTCGAACTACCCGTCCAACTCGGCCACGTCGTCCCGCCCGAGCCGAACCGGCCGCTGACACGTTCTCCTCCAGATGCGTCATCGAACCGGTGCCGGGAATCGCCAGCGTCACCGGGGAAACGGCCAACAATCACGCCAACGACACCTGCGCGACGCTCGCGGAACGCCGCTGAGCAACGGCCCGGACCCTTGCATCGTCCACCGGCACGCTGCCGCCGCCGAGTGGGAAGAACGGCACGTAGGCGATCCCCAGCCGTTCGCAGCCGGCCAGCAGCCGTCGATCTTCGGGGTTCTGGACGTGGAAGTGGTTCTGCACCGCCGCGACCGGAGCGATCGAACGCGCCTCCTCGAGCTGCGCTGCGTCCACATTGCTCAGACCGAGGTGCCGGATCGGCCCAGCCTCGCGCAACTCCGTCAGCACCGCGAACCGCTTCGCCTCCGACGACCCGTCCGGGCCGACCCCACCGGGCCGCAGGTAGACCAGATCGAGACTCGGCACGCCCAGCCGCCGCAGATCCTCTTCGACCAAGCTCCGTAGCTCCGCCGGGCGTGCTTGGCCGCGGAACACCCCGTCGGCGTCGCGCAACGGTTCGGCCTTCGTCGCGATCACCAGGTCATCGCGGTACGGCGCCAGCGCCTCCCTGATCAGCTCGTGCGCACGGATGCCGCCGTGGCGGTAGAAACCTGCCGTGTCGATGTGGTTATTGATCCGGGTGGCAAATGTGTGATGTTAGGCGGCGTAGCGAACTTCGGGTTTGCCGAAGTAGGAGCGAACTCGGTCGGGCAGCTTCTGGAGCCGGTGGAGGAAGGAGCGGACCGCTTGTTTCAACTCGGCGCGGGTTTTGGGGGCTGTGCTGGTGGAAACGGTGCGTTTGAGGTCGGCATTGAGTAGCTCGTCGGGGTTGAGTTCGGGGCTGTATCCCGGCAGGAAGTGCATCGCGATCGCCTCAGCGTGCTTGGTGATCCATTGCTGGATAGTCTTGCGGCGGTGGACGGGGTGTCCGTCAACGATCAGGTGGACCTTGCGGTCCAGATGGCGGGTCAGCCGGTCCAGGAACGACAGGAACACCTTGCCGTTGAACGAGCCGGTGTAGACGGTGAAGTACAGCTCGCCTTTGTTCCCGATCGCGCACATCGCGTTCACGCTGAATCGTTTGCCCGTTTTGCCCACCGCCGGTGTCTGGCCCGCCGGTGCCCAGGTGCGGGCTACGGTGGCGTCGGAGCGGATCCCGGTCTGGTCCAGCCACAGGATCAGTGCGCCCTCGCGGCGGGCGCGGGCGGCGATGGCCAGGTAGTCCTCCTCCAGCCATCGGCGTACGGACTCGGGGTCCTGTTCGTAGGCCTTGCGGATCGGTTTCTGCGGCGACAATCCCCAGGAACGCAGGTAGTTGCCGACGGTGCGCAGGTTCAGCACGATGCCGTGGCGCACCCGGATCAGCTCGGCCACTGTCTTGCGGGTCCACACCAGGCCGGTCAGCCCGAACGTGGCCGGGGTGTGCTCGGCCACCGCATACCGCAGCTTGCGCTGCCGGCGGGCACTCAACGCTTTCTGCTCGCCGGGCTTGCGACCCCGGCGACGCCCGGTGAGACCCTTCGAGCCACGTTTCCGCCACGCCTGCACCCATCTGGACACCGACTGCGGGGCCACCGCGAACACCCGGGCCGCCTCGACCTGACTCATCCCACCATGAACAGCAGCGACCACCCTGCGCCGCAAATCCTCCTGCGCCTCAGGCGACAACCTCCGCGCGTCCCGCACACCAGCGATCATGCCAGAACAACGAAGATCACACCTATAAGTTCCCGATCAATAACACCCAGCTCCGCGGCGCGCCGCAGCATCGCCACCCCAGTAGAAGGATCGCGCGACGGACCCTCCAGCGAATTCGCCACCAGCCGCATCGCCCCGAAGCAGATCCGGCCAACCCGTACACCCGCCCCGGGCCTGCGGGTGCACAAGCTGTTCACCCAGGCTGCGCTCATCGGTCCGCAACAACGGTGGCACCTGCGGCAGATCGCGGACGCGGGCGCGCAGGTCCGCATCTGCGCCGCCCCGCTGCCGCACGAGACGATCATCATCGACCGCCGCGCGATGATCCTCGCCGGCACCACCAGCGCGGGTGAGCGCGAGTTCACCGCGACCACGGCGCCGACCCTCATCGACGGCGTGCACGCCCTCTTCGGCGCCACCTGGCACGCGGCCACCCCGCTGGCCGACTACCTGCGCCAGGACCTGCCGCGGATCGACTCGACCGGGCGCAGCATCCTGCATTCGCTCGGCGCGGGGCTCACCGATGAGGCCGCAGCCCGCCAAATCGGTGTCTCCCTGCGCACCTACCGGCGTCGCGTCGCCGAAATGATGACCGTGCTGGACGCAAGCTCCCGGTTCCAAGCCGGTGCCCGAGCCGGTGACCGGTGAACTCGGCCTGATCCGCTGAAAGACCGGCCCGGACGCGCTCAGGCCTCGTATTCGTCGTGGTAGCGCACCTGGGGGCCGGCGCCCAGGCCACCGGCCTGCCCGCCGGGGCGCCCGGCCGGTGGCGCGGCCTTCGGGCTGCTCACCGGAGACGCAGTAGTCGGTGCCGGCCTGCCGGTGCTCCTCGGCGGTGCGGTAGTTGTACTTCACCAGGCGCACCGACTCGTCCAGCGTCACGTGGAAGTCGTAGTTGAAGTCGGTGTCGGCAGCGGTCGGCGCATCGCTGTGCCGTATTCCGCGCGGAAGACCCGCTCGACCTCCGCTACGCCGAGGACCGGCACGTGTTCTCGCCCTCGTCTTCCTGCAACGGCCGCACCTCGATGGGGAGGGTGATCGCCTTCGCCAGCTTGCGGCCCCACTCCAGGGCGGCGTCCAGATCGGCCGCGCGGATGATGGTGAACCCGCCGAGGTGCTCCTTGCCTTCGGTGAAAGGACCATCGGTGGTGAGCACCTCTTCGCCCTTAGCGCGCAGCACGGTCGCCGTGGTCGGCGGGTGCAGGCCCGCGGCGAACACCCATGCCCCAGCGGCCTGCATCTCGGCGTTCACCGCCTGCACATCGCGCATGATCGGCTCCAGCACTTCCGGCGGCGGCGTGGGCCCGTCGGGCTGGTAGATGCTCAGCAGGTACTGCTTCATCGCGTTCTCCTCACACTCGCGAAACCGGCTACGCCCGGCTTCTCACCCACTACACGAACGGCCCCCGCCCGCATCGACACCACCGAAGAATTTTTCCGTGCCGCCGACCGCACCACCCGCCGAGATGAAAGTGCCGCTGATCACGTCGGCGGCCAGCAGGTGTGTCCTGCCTCTCCCGGGCGGGGCGCGGCTGAATCGGTCCGGCACGCCGTCCACTGTGATCCGTGGCGGGCCCGCAACGGCACCGTCGCGCTGGGGATAGCATCCGGCTAGGCAATCACCCGGCGAGCAGGAGAACGAAACCTCATGACCCAAGCTCCCGTCACCGTGACCGTTACCGGTGCGGCCGGTCAGATCGGCTACGCGTTGCTGTTCCGGATCGCATCCGGACAGCTCATCGGGCCCGACACCCCGATCAAGCTCCGCTTGCTGGAGATCCCGCAGGCGGTCAAGGCGGCCGAGGGCACCGCGATGGAGCTCAACGACTGCGCCTTCCCGCTGCTGCAGAGCATCGACATCACCGACGATGCCCGCACCGCATTCGACGGCACCAACGTCGCGCTGCTGGTAGGCGCCCGCCCGCGCACCAAGGGCATGGAGCGCGGCGACCTGCTGGAAGCCAACGGCGGCATCTTCAAACCGCAGGGCGAGGCGATCAACGCCGGTGCCGCCGACGACGTGCGCGTGCTGGTGGTCGGCAACCCGGCCAACACCAACGCGCTCATCGCGCAGGCCCACGCCCCGGACGTGCCCGCCGAGCGGTTCACCGCGATGACCCGCCTGGACCACAACCGGGCGCTGAGCCAGCTGGCGCAGAAGCTGGACGTGTCGGTCACCGACATCAAGAAGCTGACCATCTGGGGCAACCACTCCGCCACCCAGTACCCGGACCTGTTCCACACCGAGGTCGGCGGCAAGATCGCCGCAGAGCAGGTCGAGCAGGCCTGGCTGGCCGACGAGTTCATCCCCACCGTCGCCAAGCGCGGCGCGGCCATCATCGAGGCCCGCGGCGCGTCGTCGGCGGCTTCGGCTGCCAACGCCGCCATCGACCACGTGCACACCTGGGTCAACGGCACGCCCGAGGGCGACTGGACCTCGGCGGCCGTGGTCTCCGACGGCTCCTACGGGGTGCCCGAGGGCCTGATCTCGTCGTTCCCGGTCACCGCCCGCGACGGCAAGTTCGAGATCGTGCAGGGCCTGGAGATCGACGAGTTCTCCCGCGAGCGCATCGACGCCTCGGTCAACGAACTCGTCGAGGAGCGCGACGCCGTCCGCAAGCTCGGCCTGATCTGAGCCTCGGCAACAACTGCGGGTGGGGCCGTCCCGGCTGTCGGGGCGGCCCCACCCGCAGTTGTTGCCGGTAATCGGGTTGCCCGGATCGACTGTTGGGCAGCATCATCGGCGCATGGCGCACCCCGCGGAAGTGATCATCCTCGAATCGGCGGTGCTGCGTCGCTGGCGCGGCGACGACCTCACCGAGATGCACCAAGTGGTCACCGAGGCACTGCCGCAACTGCGGCCGTGGATGCCGTGGGCCGCCGGCGACTACCCGCTCGAGGCCGCCACCGAATTCCTCGACCTCTGCGACCGCAACTGGCGCAGCGGCGACGCCTATACCTACGCCATCACCGTCGACGGTGCGATCGCCGGCTGCATCGCCATGGAACGCCGCATCGACCCCGGCGGCCTGGAGATCGGATACTGGCTGCACCCCGGCCATACCGGCCGCGGACTGGCCACCACCAGCGCCGCCGCGTTGGTCGATGAGGCGTTCGCGCTGCCGGGCGTGGACCACGTGGAGATCTGGCATGACGCGGCCAACACCGCCAGCCAGGGTGTGCCGCAGCGCCTCGGTTTCACCTGCGTCGACCGCCGCAGCCCCACCCGCGACCCGAGAAGCTCCGTGGAGGACGGCATCGACGTCGTCTGGCGGCTGACCCGCCCAGCCCGGTGACGCCCGAGCTCACGACCAGCGCAGGCCGCATCCGAGGCCACGACGGCGCGGTCCGCGCCTTCCTCGGAAATCCCCTACGCCGCCACGCCATTCGGGCCGAACCGATTCCAGTCGCCCCGGCCACAGCGGCCTGGCGAGGAGTGCGCGACTGCTTCGACTCCGGGCCCATCGCACCTCAGGACACCGAACTGCCAGGCGCGCCAACGTGGTCCGGCGCCGACGACGTGCTCACCCTCAACGTCTGGACCCTATCCGATGCTCGCCGGCGGGGAACCACGGCGTTGAGCAACGGTGCCCGCTGTCAGTTCGGGCGGTCTCCCATCCGGGAGGCCTGCAGCAGCGAGATCGGGTTGCCGTCGAGATCGGTGAACGACGTCATCCGCCCCCACGGTGCCTCCTGCGGATTCCCGGCTGCCACACCCGCGGCGCGCAGCTCCGCGATGTCGCCGTCCAGGTCGTCGGTGTGGAACTGCAGGTGCACCGGTCCGCCGACACCGCGCCCGTCGATGCTGAAGTCCACCAGCACGACCCCGGTCTGCGCGCCGGGCGGGGCGACCATGACGAACTGGCCGTGCGGACCGGCGAAGTCCACCACCAGCTCGAAGCCGAGGACATCGACGTAGAACTTGCGGGCCTTGACGTGGTCTGCCACCGGCACCGACACGAACTGCAAGCGTGAGATGTGCATATCGACACCGTAAGCGGAAACCGCCCGCCTACAATTCGAACACCAAATGCGGCCGGGACCAGGTGATCTCGCCCTTGGGCGGCACCAACGCCACTCGCCGGGCCCTCACCGACCGGTAGAAGCCCTCCGGCGGCGGATGCTTGACCACGTGCAGCAGCCGCAAACCCCGCCGCGGCATCATCGACGAACATGAAGTCGAGCTCGCCCCCACCTTCGCCGCCGAGCCCCGGCACGATCACGGTGTAGAAGCCCAGCAGCTCGCGCCACGGTCGGCGAGTCCTACCAATCAGTTCAGTCCGTTGCCGTCACTTTCAACGCCTTCCGCGGTCAACGGGCCCCGGAATGGCGCTCGCGGAATTCATCTTCCAATTGTTCCAACGTACGGCCGCGGGTCTCGGGTACGAACAGTATCGTGAAAACGGTCGCGGCGGCGTTGATGAGCGCGAACGCCGCGAACGCCCATGTCGGCCCGGCCGAGCCCACGGCAAGGGGGAAAACGAAGGAGACCAGCGTATTGGCGGCCCAGAGCGCGAAAACGGCGACCCCCATTGCCAGCCCACGTATCGCCAACGGGAAAATTTCCGACAGCAGCAGCCATATCCCGATGCCCAGGAAGCACGTAGCGATCGCGACGAAGAGGACCATCGCGAGCAGGACCAGATAACTGCTTGCCGCCGAGTGCGGCAGCAGGAAGGATACGGCGAGAATGACGAGGGAAGCCGTGACGCCGGCGAAACCCGTAATGAGTAGCGGGCGCCTGCTCATGAATCCCAGCAGCCAGATTCCGAAAGCGGTCGATGACACCGAGGTGACACCCACGGCGATAATGGAGACCAGTGCGGCACCCGCTGTCAGCCCGGTGGATTCGAGAATCGTCGGCCCGTAGTACTCGACCGTGTTGATTCCGGTTGTCTGCCCGGCGGTGGCAAGGCCCACCCCGACCCACAGCATTCGCCGCATCCACGGTTGTTCCCGCAGCACGCGCAGCGAAGACGCACGGTATTCCGCGGCGCTTCGCCGGGCATGTCCGGCGATGATCCCGAACTCCTCCTCAGCAGTTGCTGGGTCCCGGGTCAGCAGGAGAACCCGCTTGCTGTCCTCGTACCGCCCCTTCATCGCGTACCAACGTGGCGTGTCGGGCAGCAGGAGCGTGCCGAGGAACAAGCCGACGGCTGGCAGGGCGCTGACCGCGAGCATCCAGCGCCACGCGGTTTCACCCGCGTACCAGTTACCCAGACCGGCGTTGAGGAGGTAAGTGGTCAGGATGCCTGTCACGATCATGAGTTCGTTGATGGTGACCATCCGGCCCCGACGATCGGCCGGTGCCATCTCGGACAGGTAGATCGGCACCGTGGCCGAGGCGGTTCCGACCGCCAGGCCGAGAACGAACCTGGCCACGATCACGAAACCCGCGTTCGGCGCCAACCCGCTGCTCACGGAACCGACGGCGAACAGGACAGCGCAGCTGAGCAACCCGCGGCGGCGGCCTACCAGGTCCGCCACCCGGCCACCGAGGAGTGCACCGAACATCGCACCGAACAACAGCGCACTGACGACGGCCGCCGTCGTGAACGTGTTGAGGTGGAGAGCCTCCTGCATGTACAAGAGGGCACCCGAGATGACGCCGGTGTCGTAGCCGAAGAGGAATCCGCCGAGCGTGACGATCGCGGTCACCTTGACGAGCATCCGTTCGCATGAACGGGAGGGCACGCTCGGTTCAGGCGACGGGTTGTCGAACAAGAGTACCGCCTGGCGACATTGGTTCCTCTCGATCGAGCGGCCAGGCCGACCACGAACAGCCGAGCGAACAAGGACGTGGCTGGATCGCCGCCGGATGTCGCTGGATGAGCGGACATACTACTGCGTGTAATCGACTCTACGGTGCTTCCCGGTGCTCTTCTACTTCGGCACTTCGCCTGCTCATGAGGACCAGGCTTAACTGGGCGTATCCTGCTGTCAGGATGTCAACACCATGCCAACTATGCCAGCCAGCCGGAACCTTCCGCATGAGGTGACGAGCTTCGTAGGGCGCCGCGAGGCCATGGCGGAGCTCAAGCAAAAACTGTCCTGCTCACGGATAGTGACCTTGACCGGCGCTGGTGGGGTCGGGAAATCCCGGCTGGCGACCCATGTGGCATGGACACTGCGCCGAGCGTTCCCGGACGGAGTGCATCTGGTCGAGCTGGGGAAGGTGCGAGACCCGTCGCTGGTCCCCCAGACGGTCGTGAACACCCTGGGAATCCAGGACCGCTCGATGCGCGACCCCAGCACCGTGCTGGTCGATTACCTGTCTGCGAGACGGGCCTTGCTAGTGCTGGACAACTGCGAGCACCTGCTGGATGCGTGCGCACATCTGACCGCCACACTGGCCAGCGCGGCGCCCGGATTGCGCGTGCTGGCGACCAGCCGTGAACCCTTGCGCGTCGCCGGAGAGCACGTCTGGCCAGTGCCAGCCCTGTCCGTACCGCCCCCGGAGTGGTCGGATCTGCCGCCTGGATCAGCGGCGAAGACGCCTGCCAAGCAATACGAGGCGTTGACGCTGTTCGAACAACGCGGTGCGGCCGTGTCGCCGGGTTTCAGGCTCGGACCGGACAACGAAGCGTATGTGGCCCGGCTGTGCCAGCAGCTCGACGGCGTCCCGCTGGCCATCGAACTCGCGGCCGCCTGCATGCGCATGCTCACGGTGGAGCAGATCCTGGAGCGATTGACGAAACGCTTCTCGCTTCTCACCGCCGGCGACCGGGCCGGGCAGATGAGGCACCACACGCTGCGTGCCGCCGTCGACTGGAGCTTCGAGTTGTGCACCGAACAGGAGCGCTTGCTCTGGGCCCGCGGCTCGGTGTTCGTAGGCGAATTCGACCTGGACGCCGTGGAGTACATCTGCGCCGACGAGATGTTCCCGCCCGAGGAGGTTTTCACCGCTCTCATGGGTCTGATCGCGAAATCGATCGTATCCCGGATCGTAGATGATCAAGATTACCATTACCGGATGCTGGAGACTATCCGGCAGTATGGGCACGAGCGGCTTGCCGAATCCGGCGATGAGGACAACTTGCGCTGCCGGCACCGCGATTACTATCTGCGGCTGGCCGAACAGTGCGACAGCGAGTGCTCCGGCTCGAACCAGGCACACTGGATCCGGCGGTTGCGTGCCGAACGTTTCAACATCTGGGTCGCGCTGGATTTCTGCGCCACGACTCCGGGTGAAGCGAGAACCGGCCTGCACATGGCTTCCGCGCTGTGTTTCATGTGGACCGCGGGCGGCTTCCTCCGGAGCGGGCGGCACTGGCTGGACCGCATGCTCAGCCTGAACACCGAACCCACGCACGAACGAATCCGGGCATTGTGGATCAACGGATGGCTCGCGCACCTGCAAGGGGACTATGCCTCCAGTGTCGCGTTGCTCGACGAAAGCCGCGAGCTGGCGCTTCTGTGCAATGACGACGTGGGGCTGACCTACGCGATCCAGTTCCTCGGCGATACCGAGAACTGGCACAACAACGCGGAACGCGCGCTGCCATTGCTGGAGGAGGCGCTGGAACGCCATCGTGCGTCGGGCCAATGGAACGCCATCGCGCTGCAGATCTTTCCGCTGCGGATTCACACCGCCCACCTGCTCGGCAAGACGGACTGTGCCACGGAGCTCCTACGCGAGTGTCAGGCCCTGTGTGCGCCACTGGGCGAGTGCTGGACGCTGTCGTGGACGGAGTGGAGTGCCGCCATCGCGCGGTGGGCAGCGGGCGATCTGGAGAAGGCGTCCGAGTATCTGCGCGAATCCCTGCGGAAGAAGGGTGAACTCAACGAGTGGTTGGGCATCGCCTGCTGCCTTTCGTTACTGGCGTGCGTCGCCGCGGCCGGTGGTGACGCACACCGGGCGGCAGTGCTCTTCGGCGCGTCGGACACGATGTGGGAACTAGCCGACCGCATGCTGTACGGAATCGAGAAGCTGCTCGACTGGGTCCGGCATAGCACACAACTGAGCCGCAAGGCCCTCGGCAAGAAGGCGTTTGAGGCCGCCTACCAGCAAGGCGAGCGGATGACACAGGAAGAGGTCATCGCCTATGCGCTGGGTGACAAGCGTCCGCATCAAGCCTCTACCGCCGCGGCGGCGCCCGCACCCCTGCTGACCAAACGGGAACTGGAGGTCGTGGCACTGATCGCCGCCGGGATGTCGAACAAGCAGATCGCGGCGAGTCTGGTCATCTCCCAACGTACTGCCGAAAGCCATGTCGAAAATATCCTTACCAAGATGGGGCTCACCTCACGCACCCAAATCGCGGCATGGCACAGCCAGCAAAAAGATAGTCCATGAGGTCCTGGCCTGCGGTAATAGGGGCGATGGCGGTGTCTCGACCGGACTGGCCGCCGGTGGTCGACGCGGGTTCCCCGATCTCGCCGACCACGGCCGCCGGATCGCCAGGCCGCTGTCCTTCGCCGATGCCGCCGACGCCCGCACGTGGTTGCGGCAGGTGTACCGGCGTGACCGCACTGCCGGCCAACCCGTAGCGATCTACCTGGGCGTGGAGAAAGACGCCCTCGTCGCCCAACTTGCCGCCTGATACGAAACTTCCTCGCGCGCACCGCGTGCTGGGATCACGCCGAACGAGTCGCCCTCACCGCCGAGCAAGTTCGCGAATACGATCTGGCGCCCCAGCCCGGAAAGGCCACCGACTCCCGCGCGTCACGGTTTGAGCACGGCCAGCTCGTCCAGGTGGAGGTCGACGTCCCCGAACCCGAGGACCTCCATCGCTTCTTCGACGCCGTCCTCGCCCGCTGGTGGAACCCCGCCTCCTACGACCTGCCTCCTACGAAGCGATCCTTGAGGCCGAAGACCACGACCGAGATCAGCTCGACGCGCAGCGACCAGCCCTCCAGCCCTCCAGCCCTCCAGCCCTCCAGCCCTTACCGGAGGATTGCTACTCACGTCCCGGCTCCACCGGCGGGTCCACCGGCGGCTGCGCGGCCGCCCGCAGGGTCCGCAGCTCCTCCGTCGCCGCGTCCAGCTGCCCTTCGGCGCGCTCCGCGCGTGCCACGGATTGCGCCTGCGCGTCCTGCATCGCCGCCATCCGCTGCGCGGCAGCGTCGCGCTCGGCCTGCATCCGCTCCGCGGATTCCGTCCGCAGCCGCTGCAGCTCCGCAGCCTGCTGCTCGCGCAACGCCACGAGCTCATCGCGCTGGCGCCGCGCCTCCGCACGCGCTTCCTCGGCTGCGCGCGTGAGCTCATCCAGGCGCCCCTGCGCCGTCTCCGCCGCCTGCTCGGCTCTCGCCGCGCGCTCCACCGCCGCCGCCTGCTGCAGCGCCGCCGCGTCCATCTGCCGCCGCGCTTCTTCTTGCGCCGCTTGGATTTCCGCCGCTGCGTCCCGCTTGGCCTGCTCGATGGTCTTGCGCGCGTCGGTGATCTGCCGGTCGGCTTCGCGACGGGCTGCCGCGATGGCGACCTCGGCTTCGTTGCGCGCCGCTTCGATGTCCTGCCGCGCCTGCTGTTCGGCCCGGCGAGCCTGTTCCACGGCATCATCCCGTTCCTTGCGGGCGCCTTCGGCGTCCTGCCCGGCGGCTTCCGCGGCCGCGGTGGCATCCTCGGCCGCGGCCTCGGCGGCACTGCGGGCCTGCTCGGCGTCGCGGCGCTGCCGCTGGGCGGTGGCCAGCGCTTGCTCGGCTTGCGCGATGCGGTGTGCGGCTTCGGCTTGGGCGGCCTGGATCTGCGCCTCGGCGGCACTGGGATCAGCGATCGTCGCGAGTTCGGCGATGCCGGCTCGCAGGTTGCGGGTCAGTTGCTCCGAAAGGAGCCGGTACTGGCGCAACAACTCCTCGGCCCGCAGCCGCGCCCCGTCGTACTCCACGACAGCGACCGGCGACGCCTGGGCCTGTTCCTGCGCGGTCTGCAGGCGCTGCCGCTCCTTCCAGGCCCGCCACCGGGTGTGTTCGGGGAGGTCGCAGTACTCCGAGGGACGTCCCGGACCGCCGGTGCGCACGACTTCCCGCGTGCAGCCGGGGAACCGGCACACCCCCTCGGCCTGCTCGTCGGACACCGCATCGCGCACCGGCTGATCACCCATGGCCCGGGACGCTACCAACTGGCGGCGGGCATTCCGGTGAACGCCATCACTCGCGGCGTTCGAGCACTGCCAGCCCCGGCGATCACGCCGGCGAAGAGAACTTCGCCCAGCCGCTGCTCATCGCCGAGCGGGTTCCGGAGGCCTCCGGTTCGCACCGCCCTGCCCAGCGCCACGAACTGCACCGGCCGCGACCGGGCCCGACCGGTCGGGGAGAATGCCGGCACAACACCTCGCGCCAGGAGATCAGCACGTTGTCCCACCAGCACCAGGCCCTCCCCACCGACGGCAGTCTGCACGCCGACTGCGCGAACTGTTTCGGGCTGTGCTGCGTCGCACTGCCGTTCGCCGCTTCGGCCGATTTCGCGGTCGACAAGGACGCCGGGCAACCATGCACGAACCTGCTGGCGGACTTCCGGTGCGGCATCCATTCCCAGTTGCGCGAGCGCGGCTTCCCCGGCTGCACCGTCTTCGACTGCTTCGGTGCCGGGCAGAAAGTCTCCCAGCTCACCTTCGGCGGTAAGGACTGGCGGCAGGCCCCACGCACCGCGCGGCAGATGTTCGCCGTGTTCCCCGTGATGCGCCAGCTCCACGAACTGCTCTGGTACCTCACCGAAGCCTTGACGCTGCGGGCCGCCAAGCCCGTGCACGAGGACCTCCGCACGGCGCTGGAGAACACCGAACGCCTGACTCGCGGCAGTGCCGACGAGATCACTGAGATCGATGTCGCGGCGCTGCGCCAGGACATCAACACCCTGCTGCTGCGCACCAGTGAACTGGTGCGGTCCAAGGTCGCGGGCCGCAAGAAGAACCACCGCGGAGCCGATCTCATCGGAGCCAAGCTGCGCGGCGCCGACCTGCGGGGCGCGAACCTCCGCGGCGCCTATCTCATCGCGGCCGACCTGCGCGGCGCGGACCTGCGGTCGGCGGACGTGATCGGCGCGGACTTCCGGGATACGGATCTGCGCGGCGCCGACCTCACCGGCGCGATCTTCCTCACCCAGGCCCAGCTCAACGCTGCCAAGGGCGACTCCACCACCAAGCTGCACGTGGCGCTGTCCCGTCCCGCGCACTGGTAGCCCGGAGGGCGTGGCGTTCGGCTTCGGGTTTCCGGGGCGGTTTCAGCAGCCGACGGTGAGGTAGTCGGTGCCTCCGACGTAGACGGTGTGCCCGGTGTCGACCCGGGCGGTGGCGACGACCGCGATCTCGGTGGCGAAGTCGGCGATGGTGGGTAGATCGCCTGCCTGCCGACGACGGGCATCGACCGTGCCGGGATTGGCGCGGGCGAGAAGCGTGACGGTGATGGTGCCCTCGATCATGTCGCCGGAGACGACCACCAGGCTGATGCCGTGTTCAGCCAGTTCCGGGATTCGCTCGCGCAGCGCGTCTCACCGGCGCGTTTGCTGTGGGCGACGGGTTCGTACTGGTCGATGCCGGGCTTGCTGCCGTGGAAGTGCGCCTGATGGCTGGTGACGAACACGACCCTCGACCCGGCGGGCATCAGCGGTCGGGCGCATTCCAGGACCTGCAACTGCGCGTCCCTGTTGAGGCGGAGCGCGTAGCCGGGGTCGACGCCGCGTTCCATTCCCCCGGAAGCGTTGAGCACGAGCAGGTCCAACCGCCCGAAGGCGTGCCGGAGTTGGCTGAACATGGCCTGGACCGCTGCGGGATCGGTCAGATCGGCGCGCACCGCGATCGCCTCGGTCCCCGACGCGGTGATCTCGTCGACCACCTTGTCGACTCGCTTGGCCTTGTCCCGGTAGTTCACCACGACTCGTGCGCCGCGGTTGCCCAGGATGCGCGCCGTGTGCGCGCCGATACCCGGGATGCCCCGGTCACCAGGGCCACCTTGCCGGACAGGTCGCTCCCGGACCCGGTAACGATGGTCAACGGTGATCTCCTTTCGCAGGTGGGTGTTTCCCCACCATCCAACTCGCAGTGCGGCACCGTTTCGCTGCGACGAGCTACAACGTGCATCGCGGCACTCTGCACCGCTGAGCCCTTGACACCACGGCAGCGGAACACGCACTACTTCCGGGCCCGCAGCGGCGGCCGGAACCCGGCTGGCGGATCAGCGTGGACCAGCCAAATCCGCCCGATCCTCGTCCAGTGCCCTGCCCGCGGGCGGGGCACTGATGATCTTTTGGCAAGATCGCCGGGTGCGCTTCTACGCCGATCTGCACATCCACTCGAAGTACTCCCGCGCGTGCAGCAAGGACTGCGACATCGAGCACCTGACCTGGTGGGCCCGCCGCAAGGGCATCACGCTGGTCGGGACGGGGGATGTCACCCACCCCGCCTGGTTCGCGCACCTGCGCGAGGTCCTGGAACCAGCCGAGCCCGGCCTGTTCCGGCTGCGCGGCGACCTGGACGCGGAATTCACCCGCGGCATGCCCGCCAATTGCGGCGGGCAGGTGCGTTTCATGCTGTCGGTGGAGATCTCCACCATCTACAAGCACGGCGAGCGCACCCGCAAGGTGCACCACCTGTGCTACCTGCCGGACTTCGCCGCCGCCGAGAAGTTCAACCAGCGGTTGGGCCGCATCGGCAACCTCGGCTCGGATGGCCGCCCGATCCTCGGCCTGGACTCCCGGGACCTGCTGGAGATCACCCTGGAATCCGGCGACGGCGCCTACCTGGTGCCCGCGCACATCTGGACGCCGTGGTTCGCGGTGCTGGGATCCAAGGCCGGGTTCGACGCGATCGAGGACTGCTACCGGGACCTGGCCGGGCACATCTTCGCGCTGGAGACCGGGCTCTCCAGCGATCCGGAGATGAACTGGCGAGTTTCCGCTCTCGACAAGTACACGCTGGTCAGCCATTCCGACGCGCATTCACCGCCGATGCTGGGCCGCGAGGCCAGCGTCTTCGACACGGACCTGGACTACTTCGCGGTCAAGCGGGCGCTGGAGACCGGCGACGGTTTCGCCGGCACCGTTGAGTTCTTCCCCGAGGAGGGCAAGTACCACCTCGACGGGCACCGCAAGTGCCAGGTGCGCTTCGAACCCGGCGACACCCGCGCCCACAGTGGACTGTGTCCGGGCTGCGGCAAGCCGCTGACCGTTGGCGTCCTGCACCGCATCGACCCGCTCGCCGACCGGTCCGAGGGCATCCGACCGCCCGGCGCGGCCGGTTTCCGCAACCTGATCCCGCTGCCGGAGATCGTGGGCGAGATCCTCGGGGTGGGCCCCAAGAGCAAGAAGGTGTTCGGCGAGGTCAGCGACCTCACCGCCGTCCACGGCCCGGAACTGGCGATCCTCCAGGACGTGCCGGTGGACGAACTGCACCGCAGCAACGCCGCGGTGGCCGAGGCGATCGAGCGGCTGCGGCGCGGTCAGGTGCTGCGCGATCCCGGCTACGACGGCGAATACGGCACCATCCGGGTCTTCGAACCCGCCGAACTCACCCGGTTGCGCACCGGCGACGCGCCCGCGCTGTTCGATGACGCGCTGTTCATCCAGCAACCGCAACCCGAACCTGCCGCTTCACCGGTTGCCCGGCCGCTGCCCGAGCCCGAACCGCGGCCCGTCGTCGCCCCGGCCACCGGGTCCGGCGTGCTGGCCGGGCTGGATCCAGACCAGCGGGCCGCGGCCGAAATCCCGGAAGGTCCGCTGCTGATCGTGGCCGGTCCGGGCACCGGCAAGACCCGCACCGTCACCCACCGGCTGGCGCACCTGGTACTGGAACGCGGTGTCCCGGCCGAGCAGTGCCTGGCGATCACCTTCACCCGCCGCGCCGCCGGGGAGATGACCGAGCGCCTGCACGCGCTCATCGGCGCGCAGGCGCAGCGGATGACCGTGGCGACCTTCCACTCCTTCGGCCTGCAGGTCCTGCGCGAACACCACGAGGAGCTCGGGCTCGGCGCCGATTTCGGTTTGGCCGACGCCGCCCGCCAGCAGAAGATCCTCACCGCCATCACCGGCGATGAACGCAGCGCGCGCAAGGCGAAGGCACAGCTTTCGCCGGTGCGCCGCGGCGGCGAGGCGGCCCCGGACACCGAAGCGGTGCTCGCGGCCTACCTGGCAGGACTGCGCGGGCAGAACCTGGTCGACTTCGACGACCTTGTCGTGCTGGCGGTGCAGCTGCTCACCGATCACCCCGGCATCGCCGAGCAATACCGGCGGCGGTACCGGTGGATCACCGTCGACGAATACCAGGACGTCGACGAGCTCCAGTACCGTCTGCTGCGGCTGATCGCGCCGGCCGGGGCCAACCTGACCGCCATCGGCGACCCCGACCAGGCGATCTACTCCTTCCGCGGCGCCGACGTCGGTTTCTTCCTGCGCTTCGAGCGTGACTACCCGAGTGCGCCGGTGCTGACCCTGACCCGTAACTACCGCAGCGGCGCCCACATCCTCGACGGTGCGATCCGCGCCATCGCACCGTCCACGTTGGTCGCCGATAGGCGCCTGCACCCGGCCTCGGGCCGGCAGGCGCACCGCATCACGGCCCACCAGGCCGATGACGAACGCGCGGAGGCGGCGTTCGTGGCGCGCACGATCGACCAGTTGCTCGGCGGCGCGTCGTTCCACTCCCTCGACAGCGGCCGAGTCCTCGGCGACGGTCCCGGCGGCATCGGGTTCAACGACATCGCGGTGCTGTACCGCGCGGACTCGCAGTCGCACGCGATCCTCGACGAGCTGACGCGCTGCGGCCTTCCGGTGCAGAAACGCTCGCACGACCGGCTTTCCGCCCGCCCCGGCGTCGACCTCCTGGTGCGCGAGCTGCTGCACGTCGCCGACCGCACCGGCCCGGTGACCGAACAGCTGCGCATGGCCGCGAAAACGGTCGCCGACACCGTGCCCGAGGAGGCCCGGCCCGACGTCCACACGGCGGTGGAACTGCTCGGGCCGCTGGCGCAGCGCTGCGGAGAGGACGTGCAGCGGTTCTGCCGGGAGGTGCTGCTCGGTGCCGAGGTCGATACGCTCGACCCGCGCGCCGAGGCGATTTCCCTGCTGACCTTGCACGCCGCCAAGGGCCTGGAGTTCCCGGTGGTGTTCCTGGTCGGCTGCGAGGACGGTCTGCTGCCGCTGCGCTGGCCGGGCACCGAGCCCACCGAGGACGAGGTGGCCGAGGAACGCCGCCTGTTCTTCGTGGGCATGACCCGGGCCCAGGACCACCTCTACCTCACCCGCGCGGCACGCCGAACGATCCGGGGCAGTGCCCAGGACCGAACGCGCTCGCCGTTCCTGACGCCCCTCGACGACGCGATCACCAAGGCTGAAACCCCCACCCGCCGCCCCCGCCTAGCCCAACTAACCCTCCTGTAGGCCGACCAGGCGACGTGGTGGGGACCATGGGCACATCTCGTGCCGGACTGATCGAAGGCGCGGCCTGGCTGCTGAGAGCAGACGCGCTTGCGCTGAACGCGGCCGCGAGGTGCGGGAGGCCGTCGATGCGCTCGCCTGTCGGTCTCGGCATCACCACGCGCACTAGTCGCTCTGCCCCGTCCGGTTGCTAGAATCGTGTCCGGGCCAGTTCGAAGTTGCCTTTCACACCACATCTGGTGTTCACGCCGCATCTGGCGACAGCAATCACCGCACGTCCACTCACGACAGTTGTCGCGTTCAACCGTGGAGGTCGGCATGTCTTCGCCGGAGTGTTTCGTCGTGGTCACGGGTGGTCCCGGGGCAGGTAAGACGACGTTGGTCGAGCGGCTGGCCGCCTCCGGGTACGCCTGGTCACCGGAAGCGGGCCGCGGTGTGATCGCCGATCAGCTCGCCATCGGTGGCCGCGGGCTGCCCTGGGCCGATCGGGCGTTGTTCGCCGAGCTGATGTTCGGCTGGGACCTGCGCTCGCACCGGCAGGCCCACGTCCGCCCCGGCCCGGTGATCTTCGACCGCGGGCTGCCCGACATCATCGGCTACCTGCGGCTGAGCGGCCTGCCCGTGCCTGAGCACGTGGATACCGCTGCGCGGCGGTTCCGGTATCGCCGCCGGGTGCTGATCGCGCCGTTCTGGCCGGAGATCTACCGGCAGGACGGCGAACGCAAGCAGTCCCTGGCCGAGGCCGAACGCACTTGCGGGCACATGGTTGCCGCCTACACCGACTACGGCTACGAACTCGTGCACCTGCCGCGCACCCCGGTGGACGAGCGGGTGCGTTTCGTGCTCGACGAGCTGCGGTGAGACCTGCTCTCACACCCCGGATTCGAGGCATTCCCGACGGGCGCGTGCGCCTCTGCCGTTGTCGCTGCGCGTTCGGCCTCTTCGAAATGCTGCTCGACGCCTTTCTCGTGGTACCGGTGGTCCAGTGCGATGCGCGGTGAGCCCGATCGCGGCTTCCACCTGGATTTGGAACTCGTCGGCCCAAGCGTGGCGCGGACCAACAGGTCCGTCGGCTCCATCAACTCGGCGTGCGGCAGGGCCTCATCACCCAGGTCACAGTCGTGCCAGCAGAATCTGTGGAAGTCGGCCGCCATGCCGGTGAGCACTAGCGTGTTGATCTTGTCGAGGCGCGGCTTTTCCGAAGCGGCATGGACCTGATCAGCGCAGCCGGTAGGTCCTGCCCTCGACGCCCCATTCGCCGAAGGGCGGGGACTGGCCGCGGTCGATCGCGCGGATCGATGGGCGTCCGATGTGGGCGAATACGAGCCGCGCGACAGCGGCGCGGGTGGCGCGTTCGGCGGTGTCCAGGGTCGCGGCGTGGCCGCCGACGCCACCGGCGAAGCGGATCGGCCGGTCCCAGCCGGCCGCGTCGGCGAACATCAGCTCCGCGCCGGCGGCCCAGTCGGGGAAGGCCCAGAACTCGGGTGCCCACACGGAGCGGTGGCCGTGGTGTTCGATGAGGTAGCCGTAGGTGGGATGCGAGGTGTGTTCGACCGGCAGAGGACGCAACCGGACCCCACCGGCCTGGTACTCGACCACCCCGGCAGGCACGCCGAGAGCGGCACTGCGCCGCCGGATCGAAGGCATCAGCTCCGCGCGTTCGTCGCAGACCAGCCAGGCATCGACATGTTCACCTTCCTCAGCGGTGCCGCCGCCGTCGATGACCACCCGATGCCCCGCCCAGCGCACCGCCAGTCCCGCGGGGCGGTAGCGGGGCGAGTTCATCGCCCCCACGCCCAGCAGCGTCAGGTCCACTCCTGCACGATCCTCCGGCCGCAACGTCCAGCGCACCCCGGAAGGCAATCAATCCAGGCGGCGTGGCCTGCGCCGAGCAGTGCCCGGCGGTCCAGGTCGGCCCGGTGGCCGACCGGCGGGCATCGGGGTGCTCCTGGCGGGCATGGGGACGTTTCACCAGCCGGCAGGCCGGCGGCGCATCCCGCCAGCGATCGCTGAAGGAGTTGTCGATGAGCACCGTGGTGACCACCGCAGCGGAACTCGCCGCGGCAATCCGCTCTGGAGCGGACGTGATCGAGGTGCGTGGCACGATCACCGGTTCACCGATGATCACGCTTCCACCAGGCACCACGCTGCGCGGCGGCACACTGCAGTTCGGAGCGAAAGGCGTGCGGCTGACCAAGGACAACGTCCTGGACGGCGTCACCGTGCTGACGGCCGACGACGAGGTGGCCATATCCTCAACGACACCAGCGTCGCCGACCTCGGTACCCTCACCCTGCGCGACGTGACCACTCGCGGGCAGGTGCTGCTCGTCGCCGGCGAGCAGGTGCGTTCCGGACACGTGCAGGTCGAAGGCCTTCATGTGCAGTCCGCCGACGTGCGGGGCTGGGCAAGACGACCGCACGGCTTCGGTGTCGAGGCGCTGCAGGGTGCGCTCGCGATGCGGAACCTGCGGGCCGACCCTGCGGTGACCATCACCGCCGAGTTGCTCGACATCGCGATCGGCACCGGCGACAGCCCGGTGCGCGGCAGCGGTGTGTTCGTCGGCGGCCACGGCGACTGGTCCGGCAAGGGCGATGGCGGGGTCCTGGCCGTGTCGCACCTGTGCACCGGCGAAATTCACACCGCCGACAGCATCCCGGCGGGCACCCCGGACCTGATCTCCAGTGGCGTCTTCGTCATCTCCGGGGCCCGCGTCGAGCAGGCCACCACCGCCGGCCCAGTCACCACGTACGGCCAGAACGACATGGTGCTGGACAACTGGGGCGCGGTGAGCACGTGGACCGCGACCGGCCCGGTGACGTCCTGCGGGCCCAGCGGGATCGGGTTCGTGAACTTCGGTGACATCGGCTTGCTGGACGTGCGGGCCCCCATCCACACGAACGGCAAGGGCGCGCGCGGGTTCAACCTCTGGTGGTGACGTCCCCCACGACACTCAACGTCCCGAGTGGCTTGCTGATCTGGATGCCGACGGAGCCGTCGCCGCCGGTGGTTTCGATCTCGGCGAAGCGCGCTTCGCGCAGCGAGCCGTCGCGGCGCGAGGGTCTGAGCCTGGTCAAGGGCGTGCAGATGCCGCTCAAGGCCATCGCCCTCAGCATCAAGCCCGGCGCCGAGGCCGACCACATCGAGATCGGCGGCAAGCTCGCCACCAGCGGCGAAAACGTCATCACGCTGGAGATCGGCGGCACGCTCTCCGCGCTTTTCGTCACAGGCGGCATCCACGCGACCGGACATGGCTCCGACGCGGTGCACGCCATGGCCGGCGCCCCGGACCTGGGCGGCATCGAGATCACCGCAGCACACGGCAAGTAACTGCTGCGGACCTGGCTCAAGACCGCCAGGCGCAGGCCTACCGGTCCGCTTCCGCCGGTCCGCCGACAACACCTTGGAAGCAGCCGACCTGGCCACCCGCTCCCCGCGTGCCGGCGTCGGGCCGCCGGTGCTACGCCCGGTAGAGGTCGGTGAGCAGGGCGACGGCGTCCTGCGCCGCGGGGTGGGGGTCGTCGCGCCACCAGATCGGCCGCACCGCGATGGGAGCGGCGTTGCGCAGCGGGCGGAAGACCACGCCCGTCCGCGGGTACTGGGTGACGGTGCTCTCCGCGGTGATGCCGACGCAGCGCCCGGTGGCGATGATGGTGAGCCAGTCGTCGACGTCGTGGGTGTATTCGACGGCAGGCCGGTTCTCCGGTGGCCACAGCTCGGTGGTCGTGGTGCCGGTGCGCCGGTCGATGATGAGGGTGCGTTCGCTGAACTCCTCCAGCCGGATAAAGCGGCGGCGGGCCCACGGGTCGTCGGAAGCCACGGCGCAGAACCGCCGTTCCAGCCCGACGATGACGTCGTCGAAGCGCCGCTGATCGGGCGGGGTGCGCACGACCGCGAGGTCGCAGGCACCTTCGGCCAGCCCAGCGGTGGCAGAGTTGGTGCGGACCAGGTGCAGCTCGACGTCCGGGCGCAGCGCGGTCCACTGGCGCTGGAAATTCACCGTGTGGCGGCCCATCGCGGACCAGGCGTAGCCGATGCGAAGCCGGGTGTGCCCCGAGGTTGCTTCGCGCTCCAGTTCGTCGGCCTCGGCCAGCAGCCGGCGGGCGCGGGCGAGGACCTGCATGCCGACGGCGGTGAGGACGACCTCGCGGCTGGTGCGGCGCAGCAGCCGGACGCCGAGGGTGGTTTCCAGCGAGGACAGCGTGCGGGACACCGCCGCCTGGGAGATACCCAGTTCGACGGCGGCGTCGGTGAAGGTGCCCTCGTCGACGATCGCGACCAGGCAGCGCAGCTGCCTAAGCTCCACGTGCATAACCAAAGCGTATAGCTGAGGCATTGGATGCATTTTGCGGAAGCTTCGCCGACGCGCACGCTCTGGTGCATGCAGACGACAGCGCACGCACAGCGGCCCGTGACCACCCCGGCTCCCGTCACCGACAATGGCGGCCGCTACGCGGGTATTGCGATGATGCTCGGCAGCGGGCTGTCCAATCAGGTCGGCGCAGCGATCGGATCGCTGGCGTTCCCGGTGATCGGCCCGGCCGGTGTGGTGGCGGTGCGGCAGTGGGTCGCCGCCGTCGCTCTGCTGGCGGTGGGCCGACCGCGGCTGCGGTCGTTCACCTGGCGGCAGTGGCAGCCGGTCCTGCTGCTGGCCGCGGTGTTCGCGACGATGAACCTCTCGCTCTACAGCGCGATCGACCGCATCGGCCTGGGCCTGGCGGTGACGCTGGAGTTCCTCGGTCCGCTGGCTGTCGCCCTGGCGGCCTCGCGCCGCTTGGTGGACCTCGGTTGCGCGGTGGTGGCCGCGGCGGGTGTGGTCGCGTTGACTCGGCCGCAGCCGACGACGGACTACCTCGGCATCGGCCTCGCGCTGCTGGCCGCGGTGTGCTGGGCGTCCTACATCCTGCTCAACCGCTCGGTGGGCCGCCGGTTGCCCGGTGCCGAGGGCACCGCGGTCGCGGCCGGGCTGTCGGGACTCTTGTTCGTGCCGATCGGCATCGTCGTGCTCGTCCGGAATCCACCGACGCAGGCCGCGCTGGGGTGCGCGGCGGCAGCGGGCATCCTGTCCTCGGCGCTTCCGTTCCTCACCGACATGCTGGCGCTGCGCCGGGTCCCGGCCCATTTCTTCGGCATCTTCATGAGCATCAACCCGGTCCTGGCGGCCACGGTCGGCCTGGTGTTCCTCGGCCAGACCCTGCAGGCCGGCGAGTGGCTGAGCATCGCGGCCATCATCACCGCGAACATCATCAGCGTCATCACCACCAGCCGCCAGCCCGGGGTTTGAAAGCTCTTCACGCTGTCGCGGAGGTGGGGTCCCTCCGTTGCTGCGCGGGGTCAGGGCAGGACGATCAGCAGGGCGTAGCCGACCGGCTCGGGGCCCGGACAGCGGAAGCCGGCAGATGGAACATTGGTACAGCCGTTGGCGCTGAGAACGATCATGGTCCGGCTGTAGCCAGAAAGGCGTTGACACGGTTCTCGTATTCGCGGCGGGCCTTGCGCTGTGCCTGGATCGCCGGGGTGCCCTGGGTGCCGGTGCAGCGTTCGAGGAGCTGGCGATGAACTGCGGGCGCGGCGCTGACGCGCAGGGTGTAGCCCTGGCCGCGCCGCACGGTCAGGCCGTGGTCGAGCGCGGACCGCTCGTTGGGCTCCAGCTCGGCGGCACGGAGGAAGTCGGCAATCTTGCCCGGCATGTCGAGGGTGACCGGCAGCTCCGGGGCCGGGGCGTCCTCGTTGTCGGCGGCGATGTGTTCGATCATGAGGTCGGCGATCGCCGTGCGGACGGCGCTGCGGCTGACGCCGTGCTCGCGGGCCAGGGCGGCGATGGATCGGCCGTTCAGGTAGGGCGGTACGGACGGCGTCGGTCTTGATGGCCGGGCGGCGGGTGCCCCTGCTGCCCTTGGCCTCGGCGGCCCGTAGCCCGTCGTAGGTCATTTCGCGCTGGAGGTCGCCGGCGGCCGCGATGGTCCGCACCATGAACTTCACCGTGGACAGCAGTTCTCCGGTGCGCGGGTGGCGGGCGGAGAGGTCCATCGCGGAGAACGCGGCGTCGTGGATGCGCAGGGCGAGGCGGCCAGTGTGCAGGACGTCGAGCACGTCGAGGATGTGCTGGGTGCCGCGCACGAGGGGGAACATCTCGGAGATATGCACGATGTCGCCGGGCCGCGCGTACGCCAGCAGCTCGCCGAACTTCGGCCGCTGGAGCGGGTGGAGGCGGCTGGAGGTGCCGGCCTCCTCCTCGAAGGTGACCGGGTCCTGGATCCCAGCTTCGTCCACGACGAGGTTCTGCCGGGCAGTCGACTGCTGGTCGTCAGCAATCACCATCGGATCTGATTGGATCGGCGGCGCCCCGGCGCCCCGGAATGTCTGGGTTCGTTGGATGCATGGGCCGCCTGTCGGCAAACGTTTGCCGACAGGCGGCCCATGCCCTGGTGGTGCAGCCGGGGCAGACCACCGTCTGCCAGCGGTGAACATCGGCCCGACCAGGCTCGACGGTCACTACCGTCCAGTCTCATGACGACGGTGACAGCGCGTACGGTCGAATACCCGGCCGACGGCCTAACGATGATCGGGCACCTCGCGCACCCCGCCGGTGTCGATGGCCGGCCCGCAGTCCTGATCGGGCCCGAGGAGCTGGGGCTCAGCGACGTCGAGCGCCGCCGAGCCGATGCCCTGGCTGAGCTGGGATACGTGGCGCTGGCCTTCGACCTCCACGGCGGGCGCTATTTGGGCGACCCCGAGGAGATGCTGGCCCGTTGCATGCCGCTGCTCGCCGACCCCGACCGGATGCGGGGCATCTCGGAGTGGATCAAGCTGGCCACATGGCTAGAAGGGCGAGGCATCCACCATTTCGCCGAATGACACCGACGTCCTGCACGACTACGGCGAACAGTGCCGAGACTCGGGGATCGGACGACAACGCGTCTACAAGATCTTGGGCACGTTGACACGACTGTGGGCGTTCGACCAGCTCAGCGCCCGTCCGAATGGGATCGGACGACCACCATGGGAAGACGCGGGTGTCGATGACTATCTCCCCCGCCGCGCCGCGACCACGCTCGGTGGGGAGAACGAGACCGAACCACTGGCCGCGACCATGGGTCCCCTGCTGGTCTGGGCGATGCGCGTGGTCGACGACCTGGCAGAGGGTATCCTCACCGCCTGGGCCGAACGGCAACGCCTCACGGACATAGCCCGCACCAGCACCGCCACCATCTACAAGAACAAAATCGTGCTGGCCCGCCGCTACATCGGCGGCATCACGGGAGCCTCCGCCAACCAGATCGAGGGGTTGGTAGCCGCGGTGGCGCAGCGCCCTGGGCCTTGTCCGCTCGATGTTGCGGTGAGCGGCCGGATCGCCGGAAGGCCGTGGCGGTCGACGATCGACTTCAACGAGGCCCCAACCCTGATGCGGCACCTGACGACCGGCCGCGTTCATCGTCTGCAGCTACCTCACAGGCGCCCGCCCAGGTGAGAAACGGGCGGAGTTGCATCTGATGAAGCATTCGACACGCTCGAATACTGGCGAAGCTGCAGCTCAGGGCGCTGCGTGGAGACAGCTTGCCGCTTGACTGACGGATCTGCCAGGACCTCTTGCGCTCGGACCTACTCGACTCAACAATGTTGCGTCTGATGTAACGGAGGTTGGAGTGGGTCGAGCGGCTGATCTGCCGGGTGCTGCGCATCTGGTGCTGGCGGGCAACGTCGTGCACCTTGACCCTGCGTCAGCGGTGTTCAAGGGCATGCTGGAAGGCTGGAGCCGGCAACAGCGGACACGGTTTCTGAAGTGGGAAGGGACGATCAAGCCACGGTTGTCACTGATCCGCCGGTTTGCCGAGTTCACCAATCAGTACCCGTGGGAGTGGGAGCCTGCCAGGGGTGAGGCAAAGTCGGGTTTTAGCTGGTCAGGATCAGTGTGATGGCTCGTTGTGGTTTTCGTGCGTGGTGGCGTAGTGCTTTTGCGATGTTGGTGTGACCGGCCAGGCGGAGCAGGCTGATTGCGAGGTTGCGGATGCCGGCCATGATGCCGGGGCCTCCACCGGTGGAGATTCGTGAGGCGTCCTCGCCCATCGTGACGTCGCGGACCCAGTGCAGCTTGTTCTCTACGTGTTGTTCTCTACGTGCCAGTGCCCGCGGATGTAGCGGGCCAGTTCGGCGGGTTGGGCTTGCTCGGCGGTCAGTGAGGTGATCGCGTAGACGGTCTCACGTGTGGCGCGCTTGGAGTCGCGCTTGCGTTTGCGGGTGCGAGTGATCTGGATGGCTGCGGCGTGCGGGAAGCAGATCCCGGCTTCGATGGTGATGATCTTGTAGCTGCGGGTGACCGTGCGGCCATGGCTGTTGTCGGTCTCGCGGTGTCCGACCGGGACGTCCTTCCATGGCTGGCCCGCCAGCTGCCGGCGCAGACTCTGCTGATTTCCCTTGACGGTGAGGACGTAACGGGCGTCCCGGCGGTGGAGGTACTCGGCGTGCTCACGCTGGGCATGCAGGGCATCGGCGGTGACCACGACACAGGCGAGATCGTCGATCTTGTCGAGAAGTGTTGAGAACATGGGGATTTCGTTGGTCTTCTCGCTGATCTCGACTTGGCTGAGCGTCACTCCCGCGGCGTGGTCCAGGCATGCCATGAGCATTCGCGCCCGGCCGTCGCCGACCCGTGAGCCTCGCAGCGCCTTGCCATCGACCGCGATCGCGCGACGCCGCACCCGCAGACCCGTCTTGACCCCGGCCGTGCCGGCTCTGGCCGCAGCGGCCAGGCGGCCGGCGAGGAACCTGCTGATCGCGGTATCGAACCCGTCGCCGGTGAACGCCGACAGCGCACGCCGGATCGTCGAGGCGTTCGGCGCGCCGATCCCCATCTCAGACAGGGTGTCGTCGACGGCGTCGGCGGCCCATTCGGCGATCGCGGCGAAGGAGCGTGCACCGGAAACCACCGCGCACACCGACACGAACAGGATCGCCGCGAACCGATGCCGTACACCTCGTTTCTTGCGTGGGTCCGGCACCGACTCCAGTACCCCGAGTAACTCACCCCGCGCCTGTGACGCCACCCCGCCCAACGGGGCCAGTTGACGAGACAACGCAGCAATGGGAGACGATGACACAGCAGGCACGGCAAGGCTCCGAAGATCACGATGGCGTAGGAACCTTCATGATCAACGGTCCCGCCGTGCCTGCTCCAACCCCCCAACCTTCACCACGCACATCCCAAAACAACAGGTCAAACCACCCGGCACACGACTTTGCCTCAGCCCTGAGGAGCCTGCCGAGGTCGAGGCGTTCTTCGACCATCTTCGGTCGAAGAACCCGAACTTCACGGTCTCGACGGGGCGGCAGTACCAAAACGGTCTGCGGATGTTCATGGACTTCATCACCGACGCCCGTTACGGGTGGCTTGCTACCTGCCTTGAGCAGTTCGGCAGGGTTCCGGCGCAGATCCTGCACGAGTGGAACTCGGTCACCCATGTGGCCGAATTCGAGGGACAGCCCGGTCGTCGTCCGCTGACCTACGAGGAGGTCCAATCGCTGTTCGACGCGGCGGACGCCCGGGTGGACGACAAACGTGCCCGTGGCCGCAAGGGTGCGTTGACCGCGATGCGGGATTCCGCGCTGCTTAAGGCTTTCTACGCATTCGGCCTCCGTCGACAGGAGATGGTCGGCCTGGACCTGGCGGATCTGCGGCACAACCCCAAGACCCCGGACTTTGGCCGGTACGGCGCGCTGTTCGTCAGGTTCGGCAAGTCGTCCAACGGCAGCCCACCCAAGCGCCGCACCGTGTTCACCGTCCCGGAGATGGACTGGATCGTCGACGTTCTCGACCACTACGTCACCGAGGTCCGTCCGCGGCTCGACGTCGGTCAGCACCCGGCGTTCTGGGTGACCGAACGGCGCGGTCGGTTGTCCAAGCGCGGCGCCAACGAGGCGTTCGAGACCGCCCGCCAGGCCGCTGCACTGCCCGAGGAACTCGACCTACACAGCCTCCGCCACTCCATGATCACGCATCTCGTGGAGTTCGATTACCCCGAGAGATTCGTTCAAGATCAGGCAGGTCACAAGGTCGCCGCTACGACGGCGATCTACACGGGTGTGTCGGATGAGTACCGCAACCGGCTGCTGAAGAGCAAGCTCACTGCCCGCCATGCCGAGCTCTGGGAGAAGCCGTGATCAAGAAGATGGGGATCCGCTGGAATCTGCGCAAGCTCATGGCCGCCCACGACATGTTCCAGACCACCGATCTGGGGCCTGCGCTGGCCGAGCGCGGCGTCCACCTGTCCCGTGAGCAGGTGTTCCGGTTGGTTACTCAACCGCCGCAACGCTTGTCGATGGACACTCTCGCCGCGCTCTGTGACATCCTGGCCTGCACCCCGAACGACCTCATCGAGGTTCAGACGGTCGATGCCGAGGTCCGCAAAACCGCCAGCGAGACGACGGCCCCGGCGCCGGCGGTGCGCAGCCCGGCTCGCCCGCCAAGCAGAACGGCTGGATACCGCGATAACGGCTGCGACCGTCCAGGTGGCCAGCGCCCTTCCAGGGTTGAGTGCCGACGAAGCCAGGGCGGCGCTGGAGGTCGTGGTGCCACTCACGATGAAGGGCCAGGGCCCAGCCCGGTTCCTGGAGGAACTGGCCGTGCATATGGCCGATAATCCCGAGGCCCTCACCTCGGGTGATCCCCGCTGCTCCCTGATGCTGATCCGTCTGACCCACGTCCTGCACGACGCCGGGCAGCTCGTCGTCCGGCCTGGCTGCGCTCGCTGCGGAAAGATCCACCTCGACCTTCGGCACGGCCGACCTGAGGGTCGGATCTGCGGGACCTGCTACGGGCGTGAGCGCAAGGGCACGTGTGGACGCTGCGGCGCCACTGAGATAAAGATCGTGGCCAGGAGGCCCGAGGGCGGCATCTGCAACCGGTGCTACCGCGCCGACCCCGAGGTCGTCGAAGAATGCGCCGAGTGCGGCTCACACCGTTGCCCGGCTGTCCGCCTCCCCGACGGCCGCGCGCTCTGCCAGTCCTGCTGGAAGAGCCGACGGCCCATGCACGCATGCGTGTCCTGCGGGAAGACGGCTGCCGCCGCCCTCATCGACGAGCAGGGCGCCTACTGCCACTTGTGCTACACCCGGCATCGGCGTCCGCGACGGACCTGCGGCCGCTGCGGCCGCCTCGGCAAGATCGCCCGCAACGCTCACGGCGATGAGCCCGACCTCTGCGACAGTTGCTATCGAGGACCGGAACGGACTTGTTCACGTTGCGGACGGATACGGCCTTGCCAACGGATCACCTCCGGCGAGCCGATCTGCCACACCTGCTACGCCCGCGACGAGCGTCCCCGCGTGACCTGCGCTCGGTGCGGGCCCGACAAGCCAGTCATGACCTACTGGCCGATCGGAGTGGTCTGCCAGAGCTGCTACACCGCCATCCTCCGGACCCCAACCGAGTGCGGCCGCTGCCACGAGTCCCATCCGCTCATCGCCCGGGACACCAGCGGAGCCGGGCTTTGCGGTCGCTGCGCAGGGCACGACGTCGACTACACCTGCCGACGGTGCGGACGGTCAGGAAACCCTTACGGGCACGGGCGTTGCGCCCACTGCGTCGTCGCCGACAAGGTCAACGACCTGCTCGCCGGACCGGACGGGACCATCTCACCTCAACTCCAGCCGCTCGCGGACCGCCTCACCAACACTCACACGCCGTTCAAGGCCATCCAATGGGTTCACGAACATCCGAACGCCCAACTGCTGGCAGCGTTCGTCGCCGAAGGCCGCCCGATCAGTCACGACCTCCTGGACAAACTGCCACCCGGTGCCGCTGTTCAGCATCTCCGGCAGATGATGGTGCAGACCGGGGTGCTCCCCGAGCGACACGAGGACCTCGAACGTGTTTCAGCGTGGTTGGAGCACTATCTGGCCGACAAGCCGCTCGAGCACGCCAACCTCGTCCGCCCCTTCCTGTACTGGCACCTGCTGCGCCGAGCCCGAAGCCGGGCGGGCAAACGCGCTTTCCCCACCACTGCCGGCCGTGATCTGCGCCGCCGGATCCTGGTCGCCCTCGACCTCCTGGCCTGGATCAACACCCAGGACACCACCCTGCAAGACCTCGGCCAGGACGACCTCGACCGATGGCTTGACGAGGAGAACACCCAGCGCCGCAACCGAGTCCGCTACTTCCTCAGCTGGACTGCCGACCGCGGCCTCAGCCGCCGGCTCACCGTTCCCTCCATCCCACGCCAGGAACCTGCCGACCGAGTCGACGACGACGAACGCTGGCAACTCCTGCAACACTGCCTGAGCAACGAGACCCTCCCCATCGAGGCCCGGTCAGCCGGAGCGCTCGTCATCCTGTTCGCCCTCCAACCCCAGCGGATCCGGCACCTCACCGCAGACCATCTCACCGATAAAGGAGACGACACCTACCTGACGGCGGGCCGTCACCCGATCCTGCTGCCGCCGCGACTCGGCGCTCTGCTCCGCGATCTGGCCTCCCGGCCGCCGACCCCGCTCATGATCCCCCACGGCCCGAACACACCCCGCTGGCTGTTCCCCGGCCGCGTTCCCGGGCAACCCATCGACGGACACAGCCTTACCAACCTGCTCAACCGGCACGGCATCAACGCCCGGCCAGCCCGCAACGGCGCGCTCGCCGCGCTCGCCGCCGACCTCCCGGCCGCGATCCTCGCCGACCTCCTCGGCCTCCACGTCAACACCGCAGTCCGCTGGGTCACCTACGCCCGCCGAGACTGGACCGACTACCTCGCGATCAGAGCCGCAGAGCACGGCAAGCCACAGCGAAACGAATAGCTCCCGATCAGCGGCATGAGCGTGCGTCATGCTGAACTGCCGATCGGCGGGCGGCACACTCAGTAGCTTGATTCGCTGCGCGATGACCGCGAGTGCGTAATGTCTATGCGGAGCGGGTGTCCATGCGGATATAACTACGAGGTGGCCGTCTTTCTCTGCTCCGCGTGCGGAACAGCGCTCACGCCGGACCTTGTCGAGATACCGGCGGTCCCTGACGTGTCAGGTTCCGCTCCCAGGGACAAGGAGACGCGCCGAGCAGAGTCGACCGTCCTACGAGGACACTACGCGATCGAGCCGGAACCCCAGGAGATCGTCAAAGTCGGTTTGTGCTGGTAGCGGCTGCGATGATCGGAATGATTCGGGTTCGGTCAGCGGCGATACGTTCCAGAGTTCGGGTGATCTGGGTGATTCCGGCCAGGCGTAATAGCCCGAGGGCGAGGTTGCGGAGGGTGGCCATGACCTGGGCTCCTGTTCCGGTGTAGGCGTGTTGGTGGTCTTCGCGGTAGACGACGTCTCGAACCCAGTGAATCTTGTTCTCTATGCCCCAATGTTGGCGGACGAACCGGGCGATCAGGTCGGCGCCGGCTTGTTCGGCGGTCAGGCTGGTGATGCCGTGCACGACCTCCTTGGTCAGGTGGTTACCCGCGTGGTCGAAGGTGTCGCGGCGGATACGAAACACTTGTGCGGCACCGGGAAAGTCAACATCGTTGGCCGGTGCGACCCAGATCTGGCGGCGCACGATCTTGCCTGTGCTGCGGTCGGTTTCGGCGTGATGCGCGGTGCCCGGCGCGGCCGGCGGGAGCACTGAGGCGATCTGGGTGAGCAGGGTGGGCTGGTTGCCTTTCACCGTGAGTGCGTAGTGGCCGCCCCGGTCCTGGGTCAGGTACGCGGCGGTGGTGTGCTGGGCGTGCGCGGCGTCCCCGGTGACGACCACACCGGTCAGATCGATGTCCTTGAGCAGCGCGGCCACCTGGGTGATCTCGTTGGTGCCCTCAGGAACCCGCAACTGAGCAATGACGACGGCTTCTCGGTGCAGCATCGCCGAGAACAGCTTCACCTCGCTGCCTTCCGGATCGCCGGGCGCCACCGTGTTCCGCAGGGTCTTGCCATCCATGGCCACACCGACCAGTCCCTCTGGTCCGTGGTCATCACCCCCGGCCACATCGACGCCACGGGCCAGGGCCGCAGCCGCAGCTTGCTCCCGCAGCCACCGGCACACCTGCTCATCGGCGGCGTCAGCATCGATATCGTGCGCCACCCGACGAATCGTCGATTCGCTGGGCGCGACATAACGCCCGGTCAACAGGTGCCGACGGCAGCCGGCCAACACCAACAACTCCTGCGGCAGGTCCGCGGCACGATCCCCCGCTTCCCGGAAGTTACCGGCCCCGGCCAGCGCTGCGAACACCGTTACCGCCAGCACTGAACCAACCCGGTGACGAACCCCGCGCGGCTTGCGCGGGTCAGGCACCCGACTCAGCATCTCGACCAACCCGCCCACCGCGGCAACACCGACGTCCATGCCGATCTCCACGGACGCACCGAACCCGCCAGCAATCGGCGAGCACGAATCCTGGACATGCGACACTGACACCGGTGGCCTCCTGTTAGGACGATGATCAAGGTGTGGTAACCCGCATCATCGCAGGCAGAAGGCCACCACCCACATCCAGACACACCACGCGTCACCACGCACTCAGGACTTCACACCAAGATCACAAACTTTGACGTTCCCCTGGCCGGAACCCTGGGGTGCTCCCTACGTGCCATCGGTCGATTCGGACAACCCTCGGCCTGCACAACCACGCGGCTTCGTTCGGTGCACCGACGAAGGCTTCGTTGTCTCAGCGGGCACTCGAGACACTGTTGTCTTGCATCCGGACGACGCACGGAGTCTGCAGGCGCTGCCGAACGGGGAGAACAGCTACGGATGCTGCGGCCCAACGGGAGATTCGGGCCTGAACAGAGCGTGTCCGTGCGGCGCTCCTGTCGCCACTCTCGCGGCTGATTGCGCTACGCCATATGAACTGCATCTCGAACCAGGTCAAGTACACCAAACGTGATCAGGAGTCGGCGGTCTGACGCTGGACAAGGACACCTGATGAGCCGATCACATCCGCTGGCGCCCGCTCAGCGGCATTTGCGAATGTTCGATCCTTGTCGAATTTTGTTGTGTCGGGTCGGTCGATCAACGGTGGGGATGGCGTGGCCCGGCAGCAGTGAGACAAAAGGCCAGCCGCTTTATCTGCCGAACGCGAGCCCGAGCGACCCACTCACCAACACAGCGGGCGGCGTCACTCCTGGTCAGGCGCCTGGTTCGTGCCCGTTCGGGGTGTGCTGACTTCGTCGGGCAGGGCGCGGGTATCGAGCATTGCATCCCGGTCATCCACTGAGGTTCCTTGGCGATGCCGCTTAGCGGCGGTGGTCGGCTGGCGAATCGCGCGAGCTATCCGTCCGAGCGCGGTCGGCGCAGTCCGTCCAGCACGAGGGTGATGACGTCGTCGGCCTCGGCCCGCCAACCGGGGCGGTCATGGGCCGCGCCGATGCCGTGCAGCGCCATCATCACGGCACCGGCATCCACGTCGTCGCGAACGGCGCCGTCCCGCACGGCGGCGGCCACCAGGTCGGTGACGGCCTGCTCCAGCGCCCGGCTGCCCTCGGCGAGGGCACCTGAGCGATCGGCCATGAGCGTGGCCAGCGTTCGGGCCAGGCCCTCGTGGGCAGCTATGTGGTCGACCATGTTGCGTAGGAAGGTCGCCAAAGCCTCCGCCGCGTGCAGTGTGGCCTGTAGCTGGCGGGCACGGTCGCACAGTGTGGCGACTTCCCCGTGGTAGACCGCCTCGGCCAGTGCCTCCCGGGTGGGGAAGTGGCGGTACAGCGTGCCGGTGCCCACCCCGGCCAGGCGAGCGAAGTCATCGAAGCGCAGGTCGAAGAAGCCTCCGGCGTCGAAGACCTCCCGAGCTGTGGCGAGCAGGGCCTCGCGGTTGCGTTGGGCGTCGGCCCGCAGCGGCTTGTCGGCGTTCATGCGCTCCCTCGCGTTGACAAATGGAGATGACCTCCATATTTTGGAAAGTGGAGATGACCTCCAAATCGCGATCCTATCCCACGAGGTGCAGCGTGAAGATCCTGATGTTCGGCCGAGGCGTGATCGCCACCGTCTACGGCTGGGCCCTGCAACAGGCCGGACATGACGTCGAGTTCTACGTCCGGCCGGGCCGCGCGGCGACGTACGGGGACGCGGTGGACCTCGACCTGTTCGATACGCGGCGCCGGGTGTGGGGGCAGCGCGTCGTCGAGAAGTGGCCGGTGCGCTACCGCGAGGCGCTGGAGCCGGACCACGACTTCGACCTGATCGTGCTGAGCGTGCCGCACCACCGCCTCGCGGAGGCGACGGCCTTCCTGTCCCCGCGTGTCGGCCAGGCCACGGTCCTGGTCTTCGGCAACCTCTGGACCGAGCCGCTGGCCGCGATCGGCGCACTCCCGCTCGACCGGATCGCCTGGGGCTTTCCCCAGGCCGGTGGCGGTTTCGGCGCGGACGGCGTGCTCCACGGGGCACTGCTGCCGTCGGTCCTCTTCGGCACCCTCGGCCAGCCTCCGACCGACCGGGAGCGGGCCGTGCGCCGGGCGTTTCGCGAGTCCGGGCTCCGGATCAAGGAGCGGCCCGACTTCCGCGGCTGGCTGTGGGTCCATTTCGCCTCGGATGCCGGCATGTTCTCGCAGGGCCTGCGGCTGGGTTCCCTGTCCAAGCTGGCCGGGGCAAGGGGCGACCTGCGCGAGGCGCTGCTGGCTGGCCGCGAGCTGCTGCCGCTCCTCGAGGCGCGCGGCGTCGACCTGCGACGGCACCGGGGCGGTCTGCTGCCGTTCCGGGCGCCCACCTGGCTGACGGCCCCCGTGCTCGCCTGGCTGACTACTCATGTCCCGCCCGCGCGCGTGAGCCTCACGGCGCACGACGACCCCGACGCCGAGGAGCCGCGCGAGGTCTGCCGGGACGTCCTGGCCGAAGCGCGACGGCTGGGCATCTCCGTACCGCGTTTGGAAGCGGCGGAACCGAACTTCGCCCGTGAGGGGACGGGTCGAGTCTGAATCCACCGATGTTGTCGGTCCCGGTGGTCCGTTGCCGCTCCTTGGCCCGCCGCGTCCCAGAGTCAAACCAGGTCGCACCGGTCGACCAACTGCCGTTCACACGCGGCTTTTCGCTGTCCAGCCTCTATCGCCTGTCCGTGACGTCGTGGAAGGAAAGTCATGACTACCGCCGAGAAGCACGAGTTTCCCATGGCACGTACGTGCCCGTTCGTGCCGCCGCCGGCGTACGAGGAGATCCGCGAAGGAGAGCCGGTCTCGCGGGTTCGTCTGCCCGACGGCGGGTGGGCCTGGGTGATCAGCCGCCACGAAGACGTGCGAACCGTGTTGAACGACCGGCGGTTCAGCGCCGACCGGCAGCATCCGGACTTCCCAGCGCTGGTCGAGGGCGAGGCGGCGTCTCGACGGCCGGACGAGGAGCGCTTCCTGATCGCCATGGACCCACCCGAGCACGGGCCGGCGCGCAGGGCGGTACTCGGTGAGTTCACGGTGCGCCGGTTGGAGGCGCTGCGGCCGCGGATCCAGGAGATCGTCGACGGGCAGATCGACGTGCTGCTGGCCGGGCCGCGGCCCGGTGACCTGGTGGACTCGCTGTCGCTGCCGGTCCCGTCGCTGGTGATCTGCGAGATGCTGGGTGTGCCCTACGCCGACCATGAGTTCTTCCAGGAGAACACGGTGAAGGTGATCAAGCAGTCGACGCCGCCCGAGGAGCGGTGGGCGGCGATGGAGGCCATCCAGGGCTATATGGCTGACCTCATCGCGGAGAAGGAAGAGAACCCGCCGGACGACCTGCTCGGGCGGCAGATCGTCAAGCTGCGCGAGGACGGCACCTACCGGCGGACGGCACTGGCCGGTATGGGCTTGGTGCTGCTCGTGGCCGGCCACGAGACGACGGCGAACATGATCTCGCTGTCGACCGTGGCGTTCCTGCGCAACCCGGAGCAGCTCGCGATGATCAAGGCCGACCCGGGCAGGACGCTCAACGCGGTCGAGGAGATGCTGCGGTACTTCACGATCATCGACGTAGCGACGGCCCGGCTGTGCGTCGAGGACATCGAGGTCGGCGGGCAGCTCATCAAGGCCGGCGAAGGGGTGCTGGCGCTCGGTTATTCGGCGAACCGGGACCCGCGGGCGTTCGAGAACCCGGACGAGCTCGACATCGAGCGCGGCGCGCGCCACCACGTTGCGTTCGGTTTCGGGCCGCACCAGTGCCTGGGCCAGAACTTGGCCCGGATGGAGCTGCAGATCGTGTTCGACACGCTGTTCCGCCGCGTCCCCACGCTGGAGCTGGCGGTGGATGTCGACGAGCTGCCGTTCAAGGACGACGCGAACATCTACGGCCTGTACCAGCTCCCGGTGACCTGGTAGAGGACGAACTGCCATCCCCACCTCAGGAGGAGAGGGCCATGAGCCAGGCCCGTGAACCGTCCACAGCGGACAGATCCGCCGAGACTTCGAGCAGCACACGTCCTGGGTGACGTCCTCGGCGTCGGCCACACTGCCCACCAGCCGGATGGGCGACCCGAGACCGCGGACCGGTGTGTCTCCCATCTGGTGCCCGAGATGTGCCCGGGACCACCGGCGTCACTCATCCGGCCACCTCCACATCCGGTCTCATGGAGCAGGACAAGAGCGATCAGCTTCGGAGCACGAGGCCGGACCGCGCCGGCCGGATCAGGCGGCCCGACCCTCATAACCCAAATCAGCGATCATCGGGCGATCTCACGCTCATCGGCAGAAGAGGACGTTCGAACGGCGGCAGGAGTCGACGACGCCCGATAGGACGTGCTGGCCGCCCAGCAACCGGCGTTATCATCCGCGATTGCATTGCCAGCGGCGGTCAGGTCCTCGTCTCCGGTAGGGAATAGCGCATGGTCGGAATAAGTGCCTTCCACCAGTAGTCCTGGGCATGCGGTCCGGGTGCTGCCCTGACCCGAAACCTGATGCCGACGGCAAGGGTGGTCGGCACTTGATCCGCAGCACCGTGTTCAAGACCGCCGTTGACGAGCACGGCAACCACAAGTCTTCCGGAGTGAAACGCGACGTGCCTTGGGTCGCGATTCGTCCTGTCGTCAACGCCATTCGCGTGCTGGAGCGAATGGTTCCTGAGGGAGCGCTCCTGTTCGACACGACGTTCACGACACCATGTCGCGGCCAGGCACCGGATCGCTCAAGACGGCCACACTCGGAGGCCGGATCGAAACGTTCGTGGCCTGGGCCAACGCCGAAGCAGCTACTCACGGGCTGCCCGGTACGCGCGGGTGGCCGAGCGCGGCCCGCGCGACGGCGTTGGCGGTCATGTGCGGGATCCCGGCGTCTTCGGTCGATGCTGGGAACAGAAAGTTCTGGCTCTGTGCGGGAGTGGGCAGACCAACGCGGTGTACCTGCCATTCCTGGATCGCCTTCGCGGTCTGCGTGGTGACAGGGAGTCGTCGCCGGTGGCGGCGGCGTGCCGTTGTCCCAGATCAGGCTGTACTCGTCGTCGATGTATTCCAGGCATTCCCGTCGAAGGCCCGCGATCTCGCGTGGCCGGCGTCCGGTGTCGCGCAACAGGATGTAGACGGTGCGCATCATCGCCGCGGCTCCGCGTGGCCGGTTCATGCGGCGACCGGAGGCGAGCCCAGAGGAGCTCGCGGAGTTCGAGACCGATGTGCTGGCCGGGTTCGTGCTAGGGCGAGCTCGGGGAGTGGATCGAGGCCCGCGCCTGGACCACCGGTGACGGCCCGAAAGCGCTGTTCGATGCGGCCGTGGCGTGGCTGTGGGAACGCCGGGTGCTGCTGCCGGGTTGACGACGCTAGTGCGCGTGGTCGCCTCCCGCCGAAAGGCGGCGGCGAAACGGTTGTGGAAGAGGCTGCACCAGCTGCTCGACGACGAGCAGCGCACTGCCCTGGACGGGTTGTTGGAAGTTCCGGAGGGGCACAGGAATTCGCAGCTGGACAAGCTCCGGCGCCCGCCGACGCGGGTGTCGGGTCCGGCGATGGCCGACGCGCTCCAGCGGGCCGCCGAGATTCTGGGGCTGGGGTTTGCCAAGGTCGACACCGAGGTGGTGCCGCCGCGGCGGCTGGCCGAGTTGTCCCGCTACGGGTTCCGGTAGTAATGGCAGAGGAAAGGGCGAATATGCAGGTCACCGGCTACGCCAGGCAGTCTTGGACAGTAAGTCTGGTGAAAGGCTGACCAGGAATCCGGTGGTTCTGCCGCCGTAACTACCGGCGCCCCGGTTGGACTACCGACGTTCACGCTGGCCGAACACCGCCAACCCGCACCTGCTCATCAACCAACGGACCGCCCTGGAAACCGGACCGGTCAGCGCCTTCTGGCTGAAAGCTGCCTTCCGAGGCTACGAAGCCACCCTCGAACGCCTCCGCGTCGATCGGCAGCTTGAGGAAGCCCTTACCCACGGCGCCGACCCGCTGCACCTCGCGGTCGTGTTCGGGCTCGACGAGAAGACCGGCCTGCGCTACGCCACCGCAGCGCGGGCGCTGCTGGAAAGTCCGCTCGAACACGATACTGTCGGTTCACCTCGAACCCACGGGTCGAGCCCTGCTCCTGGTGGCAACCCACCCTCGGGTTCCCAACGAGGAACCTTCACTCGCGCTGAACCCACGGGACTCACGGGGTCGCCGTAGTATCCGGGAAAATTCGAACGGATATGCCTGACCAGCGGTGATGACAGTCGATCCGGTCCGCTGGAGCACAGCGTTGACGCCTCACCGGCCCGACGGGTCGTCCTCGTCGGTCATCGCGGCACGCCCAGCGATCACGCGTCGGCGGAGTACGAAATTTCCCGGATACTACGGCGACCCTGTTAACTGCATGAAGTGGGCTGATTAGCCCACAGAAGAACGGCTACAAGGTCCGTCACCACAGACGAATGGACCACTGAAACGCGTCGAGTCCGACCGGAGCTCGACGAGGACCAACACAGTCACAGACCGGCGCATAGAGCCGGCGAGCACGAGATATACGGAGGTACCAATGAAGGCAATCGTCGCGACGGATCAGGCCGCGGAAGCAGCCGGGATCACACTCGCGGAGCGACCTGAGCCGACGCCGGCGATCAACGACGTCGTCGTTGAAGTCCATGCGTCGGGCTTCGTCCCTGCAGAGTGGGAGTGGCCCTCGACGTGGGTCGATCGCTCCGGTCACGATCGAGCCCAGGCGATCATCGGCCACGAGTTCGCCGGAGTGGTCACCTCCCTCGGCTACGGCACGACGGGACTCTCGCTGGGACAGCGGGTGTTCGGGATCACGGACTGGCACCGCGATGGAACCCTGGCCGAGTACGCGGCCGTGGAGGCACGCAACCTTGCTCCGCTGCCGGGGAACGTCGACTTCACGGTGGGTGCGAGCCTGCCGATCTCCGGCCTGACCGCATGGCAAGGCCTGTTCCAGCACGGTCGTCTTCAGGCGGGGCAGAGCGTCCTCGCACACGGCGCCGCCGGCGCGGTCGGATCTGTGGTGGCGCAGCTCGCCCGGGAGTTCGGCGCCTACGTCATCGGTACCGGGCGGGCGGAGGACCACCAGGCGGCGCGCGACTTCGGCGCGAACGAGTTCCTCGACCTCGATGACGACGATCTCGAAGACATCGGCGGGGTCGACCTGGTCTTCGATGTCATCGGCGGTGACATCCAAAGGCGCTCGGCGAGCATCATCCGGCCTGGCGGGACGCTGGTGTCGGTGGTCGGGCCTGCTGAGACTCGCCCTGCCGACGGCCTCGCGGTCGACTTCGTCGTCGAGTCCGTTCCGAGTCAGCTGGTGGAGATCGTCGACCGGGTGCGGGACGGGCGCCTTCGCACGCACATCGGAACCGTCGCGACCCTCGACGACGCCGTCCCTGCGCTCAACCCGACCGAGCGGCGCAAGGGCAAGACCGTCATTCGCGTGCGCCCCTGAGCGCCCTGGAATAGGCCAACAGCGCCGTCGTGCGGCCGGCACCCTACTGACGAGAGAGGAATTGGTGGCCGAGGCGTCAGCGGCCCCGGTCGATGGTTGGGACTTCTCCTGGTTGGACGGGCGTACGACCGAGCAGCGCCCCTCGTGGGGTTTCCAGCGGTTGTTGCGTCAGCAAATGGCGGCTGCGTCGGCAGGCGATCCGCATCAGCTCACACGCCGCGGCTTTCGACAAGCGGGTCTTGCCGTCCACGTCGGCGTTGCGGCTAAGCAGCTCCAGGGCCGGCATGATCGGCCGGTAGGCTGCCTTGTTGCAGCGGAATTTCAGGGCGGCCAGCAGCGACGGCAGCATCCGCCGGTAGTGGTTCGAATACGACTAACGCAACATGGTGCACACGCGGGCGTGGAATGCCTGCTGGTTGGCCTTGTCGTTCACCTCGAAGGAGACCACGACATCCCCGTGCAGCCGGCGGGAAGTCGTCGGGCGCATTCGGGCGTCCAGCCAGCAATGACGTCTTCGCTGGTGTTGCGGCGGATTCCCAGGTTGTAGGTGGTCAAGGGTTGGCGGGCGCGGTGCGTGCGGGCGGCGAGAGGTCCTGCCCAGCCGAGGTGTTCCGGGTCGCCGACGCCGGCGACAAGGAATCACCGACGAAGCACACGCGAAGATCGGAAAATCACCCGTGATGGTGCCTAGGTGGCTGGTGTCGAACGGCCTCATTTTCATCGAAAGACCGATCCGGACAAATCGTTCAGGGCTGAGATCGCCATAGACGGCCGGAAAGACGGTCGCCGATCGAATCAGTCCACGCTAAGCCTCGAAGTTCGAGGCACCTGCCGGGTACTTCCCGGAAAACACCAGCCACCTAGCTAGGCCGGTTCGCGGATCGGTCTCCTGCAGCGGTCGCGGCGGGGCGATGATGCGGGTGGAGGCAGTTCGATGCACCCCGCCGGACCTGAGGAGCTCGTGCGCGCGGCCCGCCACGCGGGCGTGACCGATGAGCGCGTGCTCAGGGTGTTGCCTGCGACGCCACGTGAGGTGTTCGTGCCGTTGGAGGCTCGTACTGCCGCCTGCGACGATGCGCCGCTGCTGATCGGCCACGGCCAGGTCACGACGCAGCCTTCGTTGTCGGCGCTGATGCTGGAGGGTCTCGCGCTCACCGGCGGCGAACATGTTCTTGAGGTCGGCACCGGCGTGGGTTTCCAGACCGCGTTGCTGGCTCGGCTGGCCGGTGATGTGGTCAGCATCGAGTGGTGGGCGGATCTGTCCGGGCAGGCCGGCCGTGTTCTGGCGGCCGAAGGTGCGCGCAATGTCGAGCTGGTCGTCGGAAATGGCAGCCGCGGATTTCCCAGCGGGCTCCGTTCGACGCGGTGCTGGTCGCCGCTGCACCGGATGTGCCTGCTGCGCTGGTTGAGCAGTTGCGCCCGGGTGGGCGTTTGGTGCACCCATCGGTGTGGGCGGCGATGAGCAGGTGGTGCTGTTCGAACGGCGGGAATCGGGACTGCGGCGCGTGGATGTGCTTGCGCTGGCCCGATTCGTGCAGCTGCGGGCCGACGACTGAGCATCATATTTTCGTCACCGTGACATAAATGATCAAGGTGATTCCTCTTGGGAATCAGGTGATTCAGGTTCGGTTCGGTGCGTTGCGCTGGCGACGAGGTGCGCCGGGTCGCGGGTCAGAGACAGGGCGACGTGGTCGTAGAGCTGTGTGATCGCGGCCGAGGAGTGGCCGAGGGCGTCGCGGCGGTCCTCCAGGGCCGCTCCCCTTTCCCGGGCGATGGTGTTGAAGGCGTGCCGCATCGAGTGCGGGGTGATCCGTTGGGGCATCGGCACCCCAGCCTGGGCTGCCAGGGCCTGCACGAGCCGGTAGACCTGGTGGCGGTTGACGCGCCTGCCGTTCCGGGTGACCAGCAGTGCGGACGTGTCGACGCCGGACGGGCGGGCCTGAAGGTAGGCGTCGAGGACGGGGGCCAGCGGAGCCGGGATCGGTCGGGTACGGATCTTGCCGCCCTTCATGCGCACGGTCAGCACTCGAAGTCCGTCGCGCTGCCCGAGATCGGCCAGGTCGGCGTTGCACAGTTCGGAGACCCGGATGCCCAGGTCGATCAGCAGCATCATGGCCAGGGTCGCTGCCTGCGGGTCGAGGGTGCGGTGCGGATAGCCGCGGCTGCTGGTCAGCATCTGCGCCGCTTGTTGTTCGGACACGCTGGCTGTCGTCGAATGCCGGCGGTCGTAGCGCGGGCGGGCGGCGTCGCGAGCAGGGTTGGCGTCGATCGCCCCGGCTCGCACTAGGAAGGTGTACCAGCTGGAGACCGCCGCGAGCTTGCGCGCCCGGGTCGAGGCGGCGAATGGGCGCCCGGTGCGGGGGTTGGTCACGGCGGCCAGCTGGGCCGCGTACATCTGCACCTCGGGCAGCCGCATCGTCAGCGGGTCGAGGTCGCGCTGGATGCACCACGCCAGGTACTCACGCAGATCGCGCGCGTAGGCGGCGCGGGTGTCCGCGGAGTCGGCGAACGAGCCCAGCCAGGCCGAGATCAACGCGGTGATGGTATGGCCGGTCCGAGTGGTCGCGGCCAGCAGTTCCGTTTGCGTCCCCACCGGCCGGACTCCGCCACCAGACCGCGAGATGATCTCCATGCGCCAATCTTACCGCACATAAGCGCGATTATGCGCGGTGGCTCTCCGCCGGTTCTGTTCGTCGAATTTTTGTTTCGTTTGGTTTGTAACGTTATTCAATTCATATCACGTAAATTGATGGTGGGAGCGCGGAGGCACCGAATTGGGGCTTGCGGGGGCGCAGTGGCGCGGCGCTACTCCTTGGGAACACCCACGTCGACCGCTCCCCCCGGTCTTGTGGGGCGACCACCTCGGCCGGGGCTGACCGAGATGGTCGGATCGCGGTCCGGGGTGTGGTGGCCTCCGGGTTAAAGTCCTGTGTGGTTTGCGGGGACCGGAGGTGGGAGTTGGTGGGGAACCGGCCGAGCGCGCGGGAGTTGGCCGCGGCGGAAGGGGCGAGGATTCCAGACGTCCTCTCCCCCGGTTTGCGGGTGCTGTTCTGCGGGATCAATCCTGGTCTGTGGTCGGGTGCCACGGGTTTCCACTTCGCACGGCCGGGCAACCGGTTCTGGCCGGCGTTGCACGCCGCTGGATTCACCCCGCGACTGCTGCGGCCGGACGAGCAGGCGGAGTTGCCTGGTTTCGGGTTGGGCATCACCAATTTCGTGGCGCGGGCCAGCGCGCGGGCGGCGGAGCTCTCCGACGAGGAGTTGCGGGCCGGCGGGTTGGCGTTGGTGGAGAAGGTGCGGCGGTTTCGGCCGGAATGGGTGGCAGTGGTAGGAATCACCGCTTACCGGGTGGCTTTCGGCGAGCGGCGGGCGACGGTGGGCCGGCAGGACCGCTGGATCGAGGGCGCCGGGGTATGGGTGTTGCCGAATCCCAGCGGGCTCAACGCGCATTGGACGACGGGCACCCTGGCTGCGGAGTTCCGCCAGTTGCGGCAGGTCGCGATGGGCGAGGAGGCGCCGCAGCAGGGGCTTGGCGGTAGCGGCGGCTGACCCGGATCGGGCCGCCGGCGGGACGTTGTCGCAAACGATGCTGGCAGGACTGGGTTTTCCGGCAACTGGGCGGATCTTGATTACGCCGCATGGCCGCGTTGGCACTGGGCGTGATCGCGGGACGAGAGCTAGGGAACACGGGGTGTGCTTTATCTGTCCGTTACCGGTAGGGTCTGATCCGCCGGTGAAGGAAGCCCCTGATCTGGTGACATTGGCCGTTTGTCCCCCGCAGAGTCGATACGGATGACTATTCAAGACGACCTTGCTCGACCGTGGTTCCAGCCCGTGGTCCCGTCGGAAGACCAGCAATCGCGACTGGACCCGGAACCGCCGACTACCCGCATCGTTGGCCAGCTGCCCCTGGATGAGGTGTTCGTCCCGGCCCGCCCGGCGGTGCCACCACCACCGATGGCCAACGCCCCGTCGCGGGTGGAGGTCACCCAGCCCTACATTCCCGCGATTCGCGATGAGCGGCCCGAGTTCGTCAAGCGGCTCAACGCCGACCCGTCGGCTGCGGCCGCGGGTATGACGGGTCCACAGCCACAGGCGTCTGCTTCGGTCGCGGCGCCGACCGAGCGGATCAAGCCGCTCGCGCAGGCTCCGGCTGCGCCGGTGAAGAAGCGCAGCCTGGTTCGCCGGGTGGTGCGTCGTATCATCGGTCCTGATCTGCTGCGCAAGGATCCGCCGAAGAAGAAGCGGTAGTAGCGGAGCGAGAAAGCGGTGGCCTTGGCACTGGCGCAGACCTGCATCCTGCGCTGGTGCCAAGGCCACTGTTGTTTCGCGGGCCGTGTTGCCAGCCGTCAGGTCGTTAAGGACGGTGTCATGAGCCGCCATTTGGGCTGAGTGGGCTCTGGCAGGGTTGGTTCTCGTGGTGGCGGTAGCCTCCGCGCGTGCCGCGTGCCTTGGAGCAGGACGAGCTGTTCGAGCGCTGGACCCTGTTCGGCGACGAGATCGCCCTGGTCGAGGGGAAGCGGGGGCGGAACGCGCTGGCGTTTGGGCTGCTGGTGCGGTTCTACGCCCGCCAGGGCCGATTCCCTCACGGTCGGCGTGAGCTGCCGGACCAGGTGGTCGAGTTCGTCGCCAAGCAGGTCAGGGTCCCGGCCGCCGAGCTCGCGTCCTATGGCTGGACGGGCCGGACGCACGAGCGGCACCGCGCGGAGATCCGCGAGTTCTTCGGGTTCACTGAGTGCTCGGTCGCCGACCAGGCCGCGGCCACGGACTGGCTGGTCGACCACGGACTGGCTGGTCGACGAGGTGACCGAGGTCGAGCGCCGCGCCGAACAGGTCCGCGTCGAACTGCTCGGCTGGCTGCGCGGCCGGCGCCTGGAACCGCCGACGGCGGGCCGGATGGAACGGATCGTGCGCTCGGCACTGGATCGCGGCGAGGCGCGGCTGATGGAACGGGTCGCCGCGCTGCTGCCGGAGGACACGCCGGCCCGGTTGAACGAGCTGGTGTTCGGTGTCCCCGATGAGCTCGCGGAGTCCGTCGATCGGGAGGATCCGGCACGGGATGTGCTGGTGTGGGTGAAGTCCGACCCCGGCCGGTTGAGCCTGAACACGATGCTCGACGAGATCGCGAAGCTGGAGACGATCCGCGCGCTCGGGCTGCCGGATGAGCTGCTGGTGTGGGTGGCGCCGAAGATCGTGTCCGGGTGGCGGGCCCGCGCGGCAGTCCAGTCGCCATCGCACTTCCGAGGCTTCGCCCAGACGACCCGGTGGGTACTGCTCTCGGCGCTGCTGGTGGAGCGGGCACGGGCGACACACTGGTCGAACTCTTGATCTCCACGGTGCACACGATCAACGCGCGGGCGGATCGGCGGGTGACCGAAGAAATGGTGGCCTCGTTCAAGAAGGTCCGCAACAAGAACGCCCTGCTCGCCCGCATGGCCGAGGCCTCGCTGAATCGCCCGGACGGCGCCGTAAGTGAGGTCGTGTACCCGGTCGCGGGCGGGGAGTCGACGTTGAAGGAGGTGGTGGCCGAGTACAAGGCGTCGAGCCCGGAGTTCCGCCGCAACGTGCAGGTGAAGCTGCGCGCGTCGTACTCGAACCACTACCGGGTCGGGATGATCAAGCTGCTGCGCACGCTGACGTTCCGGTCGAACAACGACACCCACGCCCCGGTCATCGCCGGGATCGAGCTGGTCCTGCGCCACGCCGAACCCCGCGTGCAGTCCTACCCGCTGGGCGAGTCCGTGCCGTTGGACGGCATCGTCGAAGGCGACTGGGTGGAACTGGCCTGGCGCGCGATGCCCGGTGCATCGAGGATCGTGCGCACGGTCTACGAGGTGTGCCTGTTCAAAGCGCTTCCGAGAACGGCTGCGCTGCAAGGAGATCTGGGTCGAGGGCGCGGACAAGTTCCGCAATCCGGAGCAGGACCTGCCGTCGGACTTCGTCGAGCGGCGCCGCCAGTACTACGCGGAACTGTCCAAGCCGCTGGACGCGACGGAGTTCATCGAGCCGCTGCGCGCGGAGATGGCCGGCGAGTTGCGTGCCCTGCAGGAGGCCCTGCCGACCTGCGACTGGCTGAACATCTCCGCTCGCGGTGCCGGGCGGATCACGCTGTCGCCGCTGGAAGCGGACCCGGAACCGAAGAACCTGCGCAAGCTCAAGAACGAGATCCGGACCCGCTGGGGCCTGGTGCCGCTGCTGGACATGCTCAAGGAGACGGGGTGACGGGGAGGAGGCTGTCACCAGCCGCAAACGAGCAGATCAATGCTGGTCATACGGCCGCCGGTTCATCGGAGTCCGCGCGGTGCGCGTAGCCGGGCAGGCCGCACCCGGCACGTCGGCCTGCTTGTCGTGGTGGACTGCAAGTCCTCCGCGTGCCGCGCGAACTGGTCGGCGAGATCGGCCAAGGCGAGAGCCTGCGGGTCTGGTTGCGACAGGCGCAGCACGGCGTCGAGCGCCGCACGGATGGTTTCCCTGCCGGGCTGGTCAGCTTGCCGGCGTGCACGGCCAACCGGTCGCGGGAGATCGCCTGCGACCCCGCCTCGGTGGCGTGGCTGCGGCGGGGCACCACCTGCAGGATGACCTCGGCGAAGACCACCGCACGGGCGAACAGGAACTCGACTTCTTCCCACCTGGCCCTGGCGAGACCGCTCCTGCGGTTTGATCGTCGTGGCCTGTATCTTGCGACTCATCGTTGCAAGAGGCCGAATGAACCCGGGCTGACTTGTCCGACGTGTCCAGGAGTGGAGCCTGCCTGTTGATCTTAAAGAACACGCCGTGTGGAGCATGCTCGCCAGAGGAGTTCAAACGTGGACATTCAGCCCTTCAGCATCACCGAGTGGCGCACGTTCCTGCGTCACTACAGTTCGAAGTTCCTGGACAACTCGAGTTCGCTGCGCGTGATCGAGGAGAACGGGGCCGGAACGTTCGTCAGGAGTCACGTCCAACGTGAGGGATGGATCGGCTACGAGCCGGCCAGTGCGGACGCCATCGTGGCCGCTGAAGAGCGGCTCGGCACTCGACTGCCGCCGACGTACCGGAACTTCCTGATGGCTAGCAACGGCTTTGGCTATGTCGACCATGTCGATCTGCTCAACGTGGATGAGATCGGGTGGCTTCCCGAACGCGACCCAGATCTCGTGGATGCCTGGAGCTTCGGCATTGACGACGTTGATCGCGAGATGTTCGAGCGGAGCTTGTTGATCGCACGAGACGATGGCGGTCCCGGCGTCTGCTGGCTGCTGTATTCCGATGACGCGGCGGAGGACGGTGAGTGGGCCGCGTATGAGTGGTTTACTGGCGACGGCAGCAGTCCTGATGATGATCGTTACGACAACTTTGGTGCGCTGCTGTTGGATGCGGCTCAGCGATTGGACGCCGATTGACATGAGCAGGCACAACAACGGCTGGCCAGCACACGCGCACCGTTGGCGTCAAGTGGGCCCAACTGGACTCGCGGCGGCAGCGATAGAGCGGGAGTGCGGAGGCTCACTCGACGGTATGGAGTCGGTGACCAGGACCCAGTCGTAGTACCGCGGCCCCGTCGAGCCTTTGACCTGCGGAGAGATGCTGCCAGGTTGTCGGTAGGGATCGTGTCACCAGCCGCAAACGAGCGGATCACTGCTGATCAGCGGCTGTCTGCTCCTCAACCTGCTCGGTGAGGTGGCGATAGAGAGTGGCGCGGGAGACGCCGAACGCTGTTGCGACCTGGTCGACCGGTTGGCCGGCGTCCAGTGCGGCCCGGGCTGCCGCCAACTGGTTGGCGTCGAGCTTGCGGGGACGGCCGGGGAGTTTGCCTTTGGCCTGGGCGACCTCGCGGGCGTGCGCCGCGCGTTCCCGCATGAACACTCGCTCCATGTGCGCGAACAACGCCAGCAGCGCGACGGCCAGCTCGGCCATCGGCGAGTCGTCGGTGGTGTCGATCGGGATCGGGTCCTTCAGCGTCTTGATCCCGATCCCCTGCTCGCGCAGGTCGTGCACGACGTTGAGGCATTCGCGCAGGTTGCGGCCGAGCCGGTCCAGGTTGGTCGCGACGATGGTGTCGCCGTCGCGGGCGTAGCGCAGTAGTTCGGTGAAGCCGGGCCGGTTGATCGTGGCGCCGGTCTTCTTGTCGGCGTAGATCCGCTCGTCGGGGATGCCGTGCTTGCCCAGCGCGTCGAGCTGGCGTTCGAGGTCCTGGTGCGTGGTGGACACGCGGGCGTAGCCGAGTTCCATCACGCACCAGTCCTCTTCGTACGACCGGTCAGACGTTCTCGCGCCAGCCGGGCACCGGTCTCAGTCAGCGACCACCTGTGCTCGGCGGCGGGTCGGGGTGGTCTGTCGCGGTGTGCTTCGACCCATCTGGCTTCCTTGAGTCGCCACAGGGCGGCGGTCTGCAGGTCGGTGATGGCGGACTCTGCGGTCATGATCTCCTCGCTTAACGGATCGTCTCATAAGTTTACCGTGTGGCAACATTTCAAGACAGCGTTTCGGCGTTAGATTTTGAGACGGGGTGACCTGGGCGATGTTGATGTCCGTAGTCGCCTGCACCGCTGTCGCGGAACCTTGGTTTCGAGACCCGGCCGCTGCTGCTACTCCTCGGCGGATTCGGCAGGTTCCGCCGGCTGCTGGTCGGTGATGTCGCCGATGGCCAGGCGGCGGCTGGTGTCGAGCTGGATATCCCCGTAGGGCGTCATGTTCGAGGTGAACAGTGGGGTGAGACCGCGCCGGCGCAGCTCGTCCTCGCTGTGCCCGTGGTCGCCGGCCGCTACCGCCCGAACTCCGGTGTTGGTCCCGTAGGCATAGATGAGCAGCAACAGCCGTTCGGCGAGCACCGCTGGGTCAATCTCGCCGCGGGTGCCCACCGGGGTGAACGCCGCCAGGCAGCCGGTGCGCAGCGCGGTCTCGGTCAGCATGTCCAGCAGCGGCACCACACCCCACCGGGCGCGTACCGCCTGCTTCAATCGGCGCAGGTTGCGCGGCTCGGGCGCGGCGTCGTACGGGGTCAGCACAATCGCGCCTTGCTTGCGATTGGCCTTGAAGTCCAACCAGTCCAACCGGGGAAGGGCATCGTGCAGAGCGGTGAGCTCGGCGTGCATCTCTTCCCGTAACTCAGCCACAAACGTATCGGCGTTGGCCGGCTTGCGCAGTGCCGCGTAGTTCTCCGCCCGCTTGGCCTCGAAGTCCGCCGGCAGGTCCTCGTCTGGGTCGCGCCACTTCTCGGCGCCGACCACCCAGATTTCCTTGCACCGCAACCGTTCCCGCAGCGTTTGGAACACGCCGCACTCGTAGACGGTGCGCTGCACCCGCGACCGGCCGCGCTTGTCGACCCGGTGCAGCAGCTCGGCCAGATCAGCGGGGATCACCCCGTCGACCGGCACGTGCTCGCCGCGCGCGTAGTACTGGGTGGCGTGGGTGGTCTCCACGCGATACCGCTTGATCAGCTCCAGGGCGTCCAGCACCGGGCGGTGCACGGTGTTGTGCGAGCGGAACTCCAGCGCGTCGATCAGCTCGATCAACCCGGCCCGGTAGTGGTTGGTGTAGGAGGCTTTGAACACTCGCTGCTTGTGCTGACGAAACGCGTTGCCCTTCGTCTTGTACTCGGCCAGCAGGTCCATCAGCGTGCCCACCCCACCGGCGGCCGGGAACACCACGTCCCGCACCACTCCGTCCGGGTCGCCAACGGCGGCCTCGGTGATGCGAAACAGAATGTTCTCCTTGCCCGACACCCGTTTGAGGTCGGCCACGAACTCATCCACCACCCGCCGCTCGGCGCGGGCGTTGATTTTGTGCACCGTGGCGATCAGCAGATCCACCAGCGTGTCGGTGATCTCCCGTGCTCGGCAGTACAGCAACGCGGCCAGTAGGGTCAGGTCAGCGTGATCTCCTGCGGGTGATCCTCTCGAAGGTGGCTCGGGGTCTCCACCGCGGCCCGGTCCCGCCAGGAGCCCAGCACCTTCGGCGCGATGTCGGTGAACACACCGGCCGGCAGGCCGATCGCGCGGATCGCGGTCAGCTTGGCGATCTCCTCCCGCGTGGTGTTCAGGCTGACGTTGCCCGGATCGGCTCTGATAATCGCGCTTATGGATGGGGGCATATGCCCGCAACCTATGTAAGGGAGTTCCACATGCTCAAGAGGCGCATAGTTGCTGTTATCGCTGCCACGGTGGGGGCTTTAACTCTGCTGTCGCCGTCGAGCAACACCAGCAACCAGGCTCGGACCACCTCGGCGAAGCCGACCGGGAGCTGGTCGGCGCGGCTGTCGATACGGCCTCACGGCCTGACGGAGGCCGCCGGAGTGACCGTGTAGAAGCCCTCGGCGTTGCTGGCCAGCAACACGGCTTCCAGCAGGCGCTTCACTCCTGCGCTGTCCAGGCTGGTCGCACTTCGGTCAAGATCGACCGGGCAATCTGCGACACTAACGCTCCTGATCAGTGGTTACGTTCGCCGCGGCCCGTTTCTGGCGTATTCGGTGACCGCCGCATATCGCAACGGATGCGTATTGGCGACGGTGTGAGACCCGCTTCGCGGCAGGCGGGAAACCATGTCCGAGCTGCGCACCGCGTTGACGGGAAGCCTATCGCGCGCGTGCTTCCGCTGGTCAGCGGATGTTTACTCGGGGTGCGGTGTCGGGCACGGCAGACATGTAAGGATGTTCCGCATGAAAAGCTTGCCGCAGTCTGGCGAAACTCTCCTGATCCGCACTGACTTCTCCGATCAGGAGAGCTGGGAAGCGTTGCGGACGGCTGTTACGACACCAAACGAGGACGGCTTTCTGGCGAACGTCCACCTCGTGGATGATCCCGCCTATCGTGATGTGACCGCCGAACAGCTCGCGGCGCTGCTTGACCCCCATTCGCTTCTCATCGTTGCTGACAAGCTCGCCATCACCTCCCCCGAACAGCCGTTGATCAGCATCTACCGAGCTGAAGAAGGAACCGAGCAGCTGCGAGTCATCGCCGAGGAGTTGTGGTCGATCGAAAACAATATCTCCCTCGCCAACATGGACTGGGACGAGTTCACCAGTGCCGCCGCCGACGACGACGGCATCTTCCGGGGCTTCTGACCTTGAGGCAGTGCGTCAAAAGAGGGTGTCGCGCACCCGCAGCGGCCGGTATCCGGTCGGGCCGAGTTGGGCGAGCTCACCTTCAATATCGACCTCGATGGCGCCGAAGAAGTTGTTATCTGGACGTTTTGATCTTGACCTGGTCATTCACACCCTTCCCCCGGCCCGCCGCAGGGCTCGCCGAGCTCGGCGAGGAGTTCCTGGATCCCGGCGGGTGATGGCCTCGTGGCGTTCGATCTCGCGGGGCCAGTTGCGCTCGACGGCGTCTGGTCCGCGAGCCCCGCGCCGAAGTGGGCGTCGCAGGTGTGACGGCCGGGCGTACACACGCACCGGCTACGTCCTCCTGCGTCGTACCGGCCGCGGTGTCGCGTGCCGCCGCGCCGTCCCCGAGCTGTGCCGTGCGGTGTGGTGCGGTGTGGTGCGTCGTCACCGCGCCACCAGCTCCGTGAGGTCGGCGAGCAGCTCGGACGCGGTCACCGGGTCGAGTTCGGCGAAGGCGAGCCTGGACAGCTCCCCGGGCGGGCTCCACGCACTGGGCTGCTCGGACAGCCCTATGAATTCCAGCGACTGCTCGGTGGAGACGTCGACGGCGCCGATCGTGAACCCCTCCGACGGACTGACGATGATCCAGCGGTCCTTCGCGACCCGCTTGGACAGCCAGCACTGCACACCCGCGAACATCGGCTCGTCGCGCTCCCAGCCGCGCCGTTGCAGGCCGAGCAGTTTGGCGGTCGGCACGGTGTTGTTCTCGAACCGCTCCAACCGGGCGCCGGCCGCCTCGTCGTCCGTGAGCCGGTGCACGGCGCGGCCGAGCTGTGGGAAAGGCTGCAGGATCTCGTTGTCTGCGAACAGCTCCTCCCACTCCGTCAGCTCCTCGCCGAGGTGGAGCGGGTGCGCCAGCCGCACCGAGGCGTCCTCCGGCAGCGTGAACTCCTCGTCCCGTACGTCGGCGAAGGTGCGGTCCTCCGCCACCCGGAACGCCGTCACCGCACCAGCGCCGCTGGTGGCCGGGGTCTCGTACAGAGCCCTCTCCGAAGCCCCGGCCGGGACGCACAGCCACACCAGCCGCCGCACCAGATGCCACATCAGGGGATGGGAGACGAACAGCTCGCGGAACTCACCGGTCGTCCAGCTGCGGCCCGCGACCATCGCGCCCTCCAGCCGGCGCACCTGGTCCGAGGCCACCGTCCGCACGTCCTTCTTCAGGGCCAGGAACCGCTTGCGTTCCGCCGGCGCCAGCTCGGCGTCGTCGCGGACGTCCTGCTTGGGCAGGTCCTTGCGCCGCTTGCCGCCCTGGTCCTGGACGTACGGGCGCAGTTGCTCGTCGAAGCCCACGGTGAAGCGCCGGGGCCCGTAGTCCACGACGGTCGAGCCGTCGGCGTCCAGCCCGAAGTCCGGCACCAGCCGGTCGGCGAGTTCCTCGCCGGACAGCCCCAGGTCGGCCGCCATCTGGTCGATCTTCTCCTTGGCGCGCGTCTTGAGCGCCTTGAACTTCACCCGCTGGGACACCCCGTGCAGATGCATCAGAGCCACGTCGCTGCCGATGGTGGCCAGCACGTCCAGGCCCTGCACGGCCCGCTGGTGCGCCCCCTCGCCGGGCCAGTTCCGCAGGACCGGCGTCAGTCGGCGCACCGTGTCGTCGTCGCCGAGCCACCCCAGGGCATGCAGCGTCCAGCTCTCCTCGGGCGGCATCCCGGACAGCCGCCACTGCTCGAACAAGGACCAGGCGAAGGCGGCCAGCGACTCGGGATCGCACGACTCCTTCACCATCTCCACGCCCGTATAGACCGCGCCCGGCCGGGAGATCGCCAGCATGGTCAGCAAATGGCGCACGGACTCCGACGGCAGCGCCGAGGCCCGGTCGCGCAGCAGCACGCGCGGCAGCAGCCGGGGGTCCGCCCAGGCGGCGGGCCGCGGCATCTTCGACGGCAGCGCCAGCTCCAGACCGTCGGCCGACAGCAGGTCCCGGACAGCATCGACCGCCTTGGGGCCGTGACCGGCCACCGCGTCGAGTACGGCGTCCTTGCCATGCGTGGCGGCGATGGCCCGCAGCGCGTGCTCGGCGCCGTGGCGGGCGGCGCCCGCCGGACCGGCCGCGTCGGGCACCAGCAGCGCGGCGGCGTCCGCGCCGTGCCGGGCGAACCAGGCGCGGGCCGTGACCGCGGCGGACTTCAGCCGCACGAACCAGTCGGCCATCAGCCGCGCGACCTCCCGCTGCCGGTACGGCAGGAGCAGTTCCCCGGCCACAGCGGGCTCCCGCGCCGCGGCGCGCAGCATCGGCGGCAGCGCGTCCTCCTCCCACCGGGCGGCCACCGGCTTCAACTTCTCGACCGGCTGCCACATGTACTCGGGAGTCCACTGCGCCAGCAGCGGGCGGTACGCGTCCGGGCCGTCGGCGAACAGGCCGGCCAGCTGGTAGTTGTCGAGGTCGGTGAAGCGCTCCCGCAGGGTTGCCACGTCGGGATACGGCTCGTTACGGCGGCGTCGCGCCCGCCGCTCCGGCTCCTCGACGGCGCCCGCCCATGCCTCGCGCTCGCCGGGCTGCCACAGTACGTGGGTCTCCTCCCCGGCGACGAGCCCCTTGACGGTTCTCGGCTTCGGCGCCGTCCGCCCGCTGGTCCACGGCGGGCGCACCAGCAGCTCGGGCAGCGCGTCGGCGGGGGCGTCGGCGACGGTCGGGTGCAGCAGCTCCCGCACCACCCCGGCGGCCCGGGGCGGGAACTCCACGAGCCGCGACTCCAGCAGCGCACCGTGCGTGGCGACATGGGCGGCCAGCAACTGGCCCAGCAGGAAGGAGTTGCGGGCCGGGGCGGGCGCCGCCTGTCCTGCCAGCAAGCGGGCCGCGCGCACCGGATACCGGCGCGCCGCCTCCAACAGCGCCGGACGCACCTGTTTGTCGTCGGCGTGGGACATCAGCAGCTCGAACGCCTCGTCCGTCGGCAGCTCCGCCAGGACGCCTGCCTGTTCCTCCGCCGACCCCGCGTCGGACAGCGTCCGGTGCCGCCAGATCTCCGCGATCAGCGCGGCGACGGCCGGGCCGACGCCCTCGGCCACGGTGGCCGCGGTGGAGAGCGTGCCGTCGTAGGCGGACACGCCGCCCGCGCGCAGCAGAGCCCGCAACTGCTCCTCATCGTTCAGCGACTCGAACAGCATGGCGCGTACGACGCGGTTTTCCCGGCCGCTCTCCCCCGGGTCGGCGCAGCACTCCGCGACCCAGTCGGTCTCGCTCGGCACCAGGTACGACACCACGATGCGGCGCCGGGCACCACCGCGGTGCGCCGCCAGAGCCGCCACCACCTCGCGGTACTGGTCCTCGCAGTCCCTCGACAGCAGCATCCGCACCCGGTCGGCGGCGCTCCGGCGCAACCACAGCCGTTGCCGCGGCGGCGAGTCGCCCTCGGGCAGGACGGCCAGCCTGGTGGTCCGGTCCTGGCCGCTCTCGTGGTCGAGCTCGAACAGCTCAACCGTGGCACGGGCCGCGAAGACCCCCCCGTGCCGCAGATCCCAGGCGTCGACGACCTCTTCGTACAGCAGCTTCCCGCGGTCGGTGATCACGGCCAGGACCGCGGCGCCGACCGGATCCGCCGTCCCCTTCAGGTAGCGGCGTGCGGCGGCCGCGAGTCCGGGGTCGACGCCCGGGACGTCCCCGTCGAGGACCGTGCCGGTCCACTGCTCCGTCGCCGCCGCGAGCCGCCTGTCCCAGTGGTCGAGAGCCGCCCCGTGGGGGACGTGCGTGAACCGCTCGATGCCGCCCCAGCGCGGGCGGACCTTGTGCCGCCAGGCGACGGGCATCACGAAGGAGTCCTCGTCGGGTGCCGTCGCAGCATCTTTGGCATTTCCGGTGCCCCCGGCGCCCGGCGTGTGGCCGGCGCCCACGGGCGTGTACCCCTCGCGTTCCTTCTCCCGCACGGCCTCGGCCACGTACGCCTTCGCGGCCGTCGCCGAGCCGTAGTCCTCGACCCGCGTACGCCCCGGTGCACCGGCCTGTCCGTGACGGACGGTCACCATCGCGCCGTCCGACCCGACCTCCCAGAACATGGTCGGGCTGTCTTCTCCCCCGGCAGCCAGTTCCCAGCGCCGCACGGCCGCCCCTTCCTCGGACCCACGCCGACCCCAGGTCAGCGCTCCTCTGATGAACCCGCCCGCGACTTGGGCGATCGACGGGCCTCACAGTAGATCCGATCACTGACAACGGCCGCTGGCGGCCCTGCACCGGGGTCCAGCCAAGGTGAGGCCAAAGGACACAACGGCTCCGCCGTGAGCTACGAGGTACTGCCGACCCCTCTTTGCCAGACTGATGTTGAGACACCTCGTGTGAGTGCGGGGTTCCTGACGGAGGAATGGCGGGACCGCAAACTCGCCTGCGTCGCGCAAGGTATCCGCCGCGACGTCGAGACATGGCTGACGACGCTGCGCGATGGCGGCCCTCGCAGCCGGCCTCGTGCCCAAAGCACGATTTGGGGCTACCTCAACGAGATCCAACCCGTCCTCCTCGAATGGTCGGACCGTTACCAGCACTTGCGCGAGGTCACCCGGGACGACATCCTCGTCGTCCGTGACGGGGCCCGCGGCAAGCAGCGCGAGACGGTCATCGCCGCACTGCGGTCTCTTTTCCGGCATTGCAAGAAAACCGGCGCGGTCTTCCGCGATCCCACGGCCCGGGTCCGTGTCGGCCGCCAGGACTACAAAGTCATCCAGCCACTCCAGCCCGGCCAGATCACCGAGGCGGTGGCTACCGCGACCAGCCCCGCCGACCGGCTCATCCTCGTCTTGGCCGGCATCCACGCAGCCCGGCCCAAAGCAATCCGCGACCTGCGGATAGACGACGTCGACCTCGGCGATCGGCGCCTGGTCATCGCCGGCCACGCCCGGCCGCTGGACGAGCTCACCCGCAAAGCCATCCTCGCCTGGCTGGACCACCGCCGCTCACCCTGGCCCGACACGGCCAACCCCCACCTGCTGATCGCCCAGCAGACCGCCATAGAAGTCGGCCCGGTCGGCAAACTCTGGGTCACCAAAGCGGTCCGCAACCTCACAGGGACCCTCGAGCGTCTCCGCGCCGACCGTCAACTGGAGGAAGCCCTCACGCATGGCCCCGACCCGCTGCACCTGGCGGTCGTGTTCGGAATCGACGACAAGACCGCCATCCGCTACGCCGCCGCGGCACGGCAACTCCTGCTGGGGCCCGCCGAGTGCGACACTGCGGGTTGAGCGCGAACCCACGGCCCGAGCCCTGTTCCTGGCGGCAACAGACCCTTGGGTTCCCTGCGAGGAACCCTCAATTTCGCTGAACTCACGGGAGGCTTGGCCCAGGACTCCCGAAACTACGGCCAGGGGTCATGTAGCGCGTCCGTGACCCGCTGACCTGCGGTGAGACCTGCGGTGAGAGTCAGGCCGTGGCCATGGTTTTGTTTAGGTGGCGGTAGATGGTGGGGCGGGTAACGCCGAACTCGTCTGCGATTTGTCGGACGGTATAGCGGCGTTTGCCGTCAGGGCCACGTTCGTCGTGCATCTGGCGCGCCAGATGCACCTGGCGCGGGCCCAGCTTCGGCTTCTGCCGCGGCGCGGCCGCGCGCTCTGGCCGCCGCGGGCCGTCCATCGTGCGTTCGGACATCAGGGCGTGCTCGAACTCGGCGATGGACGCGAGGATCTGGAAGAACGTTCGGCCCACCGCCGTGTAGGTGTCGATGCCTTGGTCGAGCACCCCCAGGTCCACGCCCTTGGCCTGGAGCTGCTTGGACAGCTCGATCACGTGACGGTCCCGTCTCTGGTCTCAAATGGGTGTTTCGCCGAGTTGCGAGGAGGCTGTCCGTCCAGAGTGGAGGAGAAACGGCGAAGGCGAGGAGACCCCGCTCCTTCCCACTTCAACATATAGCGGACTGGGGGGCTTGCGGCAAGACCCGGGTCGTACCTCAGAATCACCGACCGGGAAGCCAGAACCTGCGGAAATGGGGAGTTGCGAAGTGCGTGTGTTGTTGACGACGTGGGGATCGCGCGGGGACGTCGAACCGCTGGCGGGACTCGCGGTGGCGTTGCGGGAACTCGGCGCGGAGGCGCGGGTGTGCGCGCCGCCGGATGAGGAGTTCGCGAAGCTGCTGGAGCGTGTCGGCGTGCCGCTGGTGCCGCTCGGCCCGACGGTGCGCTCGGTCGTCGCCAACCCGAAGCCACCGACGGCGCAAGACGCGTTCCAGCTCGCTCCCGCGCTGGTCGCCGCGCGGTTCGACACGCTCACCGCGGCGGCCGAGGGATGTGACGCGCTGCTGGCGACCGGCCTGATGCCGGCCGGCGCACGGGACGTGGCCGAGAAACTGGGCATCCATTACGTGCTCGCGTGCTTCCACCTCCTTGGGCTGCCGTCGCGGCACTTCCCTCCGGGGAGACGGCCAGGCACACCGTCCCCGCAGGAGGAGACCGACAACCGGGTGCTGTGGGAGCAGGACGCCCAGAGGGTGAACGCCCTGTACGGCGAGGCGCTCAACAGCCATCGGGCGGCGATCGGCCTGCCACCAGTGGACAACGTCCGCGACCACGTCCTCACCGGCCGGCCGTGGCTGGCAGCGGACGCGACGCTGTGTCCGTCGCACGGCATGACGGACCTCGACGTCGTGCAGACCGGGGCGTGGATCCTGCCCGACGAACGCCCGCTCCCGGACGGGCTGAAGGCGTTCCTTGACACCGGCGCGCCACCGGTGTACGTGGGCTTCGGCAGCATGGCCGCGCACGCCGCGAAGGACATCGCCGGGGTGGCCATCGAGGCGGTCCGCGCGCAGGGCCGCCGGGTCCTCCTCGCCCGCGGCTGGGCCGAGCTGACCCCGATCGGCGACGCCGACGACTGCTTCGTCCTCGGCGAGGTCAATCAGCAGGCACTGTTCCGTAGGGTGGCCGCCGTCGTGCACCACGGCGGCGCGGGCACCACCACGACGGCAGCCCGGGCGGGCGCGCCCCAGGTGATCGTGCCCCGGATCGCGGACCAGCCGTACTGGGCCACCCGAGTGGCTGAGCTGGGCATCGGCGCGGCACACGAGGGCTCGACGCCGGCCGTCGACTCCCTGTCCGCCGCGCTCACCACGGCCCTGACCCCCGAGACCCGAACGCGAGCCAGGGCCGTGGCCGGCACGATCCGAGCCGACGGGGCGACGGTGGCCGCGAAACTGCTCCTCGACGCAGCCAGCCGGGAAAAGCCGCCCGTAACCGTATGAACCACACGGAATCGTCGAGCCGCGCCGCGCGCCGCACAAGCTCAAGATCCCACTGATTAGAGCCGGGCATTCCCATGGGACGGCTCGACCATGGACAGTGGGCCGGCGCGCGGCCGGACAGGCCAACATCCTGAAACGCCACATAGAGCGTGTTGGCCGCTCCGGCTACGCCGTCCTGACGCCTAGGTCGAGGCGTTTGGTCATGTCCAACCGGAACCTTCCCAGCTTCTCTACCCAGTCGGGTTGTTGTGCCGTGTCGTGTTGCGGGGTGAGCAGGTGCTGGGGCTAGCTTGCGGCGGTGATCACGAGCCCTGGTGTTCTCGAATGGCGGGTATTCTTCGTCGCCCCACAACGGCGCTGGCCGACGTTCGCGGATCCGGTGGCGCAGCGGTCCGGCGATCGGTTGTCGGCGTTGCTGCGGGCGCACGATCGGGTCCAAGGGCAGCCGTTCCTGCTGGGACCGGATCGCTTGCCAGACCGGCGGGTGAACGGGTTCTTCGCGTCGGCGCGGATGCTCGCCCGGGATGAGGACACCTGGCGCAAGTACGCCTACGCGGTGGGGATGGGGCTGAACTTCCTCGCGGTGCGCGGACTGAGCTGGGACCAGGCCGTGCCGGAGGACGTGGAGGCGTTCAAGCTGGCGGATGACCGACGAGGCCAACCCGCGGCGGGTGGCGCTGGGCACGGTCCAGGGCAACCTGATCGCGCTGAATGTCTTCTTTTCCTGGGCCGCTCGGGAGCACGGGGTGATCAGTCCGGTCGAGGTGCGTGAGGTGCGGACGCCGGCGCGCACCGGGCGGGCCACAGTGGAGGAGATCGCGGCCGGGCCGAGCGGGGTCCGCAGCCGGGATGTCAAGTGGTTCACCCCGGCCGGGTATCGCCGCTGGCGGGATGTCGGCCTGCGGGGCTTCGGGCTGGACGGGCTGGAGGATCCACGGTGGCGCGGCCGCAACGAGCAGCGGGATGCCGTGATGGCCGACGGGCTGTTCGAGACCGGCCTGCGGAACAGCGAGTGGGCCAGCGTGCCGGATGTCGAGGCCAGACGATCCGGGGTCGCCGACGACCCGCTGGCCAGGCCCGGGAGGCGGGGTGAGGGGTCGCCGGGCGGCCCACGCTCGCCGCCGACCCGCTCAGCCTCATCCCGCGCCACGAGCGTGAACAACACGAACTCGCGCGGCTGCAAGCACTCATCGACGAACACGAACAAACCGGGCCAGGTAGTGACGCATGACGATCGACACCAAGGAACGCGCCGCGATCCAAGCCGCCGCCGACCGGCTGCTCGCCGGCACCCCGCTGCGATCCGACGGAGAGTTGACCGTCGTCCAGCTCGCGGTCGAGGCCGACGTCAAACGCTGGCTGCTCGCCCACAAACAACGCGATCTCGCCGAGCAGTTCCAAGCCCGCGTCCGCGCGGCCCGGGACGACCCGCCCCAGGTCACCGAACTCAAGAACCAGATCCGACAACTGGAGGAAGACAACGCGCGCCTGCGGGCGGACAACGCCGAACAGCACGCGCTGACCGAGTATTATGCACACATCATCAACGAACTGGCCGCCGCGCTCGATAGTGTCACCGCCGAGCGCGACCAGTTGCTCGGCAACGTCCACGCCATCACCGGCGCCGCCAGCACCAATCCGGAGCGAGAGGATCCCGCACATGAGTCGAAGCTGGCTGTCGTTGCGTGTTGACCTCGTCGGCGGTGGCTGCCGTGACCTCTGGCCGCGGCCGGGCCGGATCTTCGCCGCCGCCCGCAGCCACACCTTCACCCAATTGGCTACCGCGATCGACGACGCCTTCGCCCGCTGGGACCGCGCCCACCTGCACCAGTTCGAGCTAGCCGACGGCCGCCGTATCGGCCGACCCGACTGGGAAGACGGCGAAGACCCCGACCTGCTCGACGGCCACAAGTTCACGCTCGGCAAACTGCGCGGCGGCGACCAGTTCGTCTACACCTTCGACCTCGGCGACCGCTGGGCCCACCTCTGCACCGTCGCCGAGCAGCGCATCGATCCCCTCGAGCAACTCGGCATCGAACCCGACCAGCCGCTGCCCTACTGGGGCTGGGGAGACATCCCCGATCAATACGGCCGCCGCTGGGACACCGATGACGGCGAGACACCGCTACCACCGGATCCTGGGCTGGCTGATCTGCCGCCCCTGCAGCCTGGGTGGGGACCCAACCGTCGCCGCTGAGCACCACGCCCGACCACCCCGGCGCTGCGGTCAACAACAACACCGCTGGACTGGGGAGAGAACCGTACGGGCTCACATGCGATCAGAAAAGCCCACTCAAAGCTCTGCGGTCCTCGGCGATCAGCCGCTGCTCTCAGGCTGGATCGTCCAAAACCCGTTGTATCAACAGGGTAATGATGAACACGAGACTGCTCTGCAACAGGTGGAGAGCGAGCATGGCCACCTCGGCGTGCTCGCGGTCGGAGCCGGTGAGCACGCCTTCCTTGCCGTAGAACACCACCTCGTTGGCCGAGTTCCAGTTCTCCACTACGTGCAACCCGGCGTGGATCTCCCGCCGCAGCTCCTCCGACACCAGGTAGTCGCAGGCGAAGATCGTCCTCACCACTCGGCCCAGCTCCTCCAGCGCGAGGTAGGCGGGGTTCTTCGGCCCGCCGCCCTTGGTGAACCGTCGCAGCACCTGGTCGGCCTCGGCGGTGCCCAACCTGAGAGCGGTGGCGTATTTGACCATGTGGTCGTAGTTGCGTTCGATCAGCTCCCAGTCGATCGGCCGGTTCTTGACGACCCGCTCCAGGTTGGGTCAGGTCCCCGGCCCGGCGTCCGGGCTGTACAGCCGCACGGACCCGATGTTTTTCAACCGAGGGAGCAGCTTGATGCCCAAGCTCGGTGAAGGCGAACCCCACTACCGACGTTATGTGGACAAGTCAAGGCGTTCCTCCACGAGCGTGTCGTCGGTGTTGTCGAGGGGCTGGTCGAGGTCGGTCAGCAGCTTCTCGATGCGCTTGGCGGTGCAGTTGTGGCGTTCGACCTCGCGGTCCCAGCCGCGGCCGGCGGCATCGGTGGCGAGCGTCTGTTCGACCCGTCGGCGGGCGCGTAGCCGGGGCGCGTAGGCGGGGGTCGTGACGAACTTCGCGCAGGTCAGGTAGAGGTCGCACTCACATGGCCCTTCCTGTGGCAGCCGCAGGCAGTGGCCGAGTTCGAGCTCGGTCTTGAAGAAGTTCGTCTTCAGCCAGTCGACGGCCTCCTCCGGCAGAGCGCCCGACTTCAGCTCGTCGGCGGCAGGGCCGGCGATCGTGGCGCCGGGGGTGAGGACCGTCTTGTAGTCCCGCAGCACTTCCTGGTCGCTGATCTGGGCGTAGACGAGCGCCATCGAGACACTGGAGTGCCCGAGCACCTTCATGATCGTGTGGAGCTTCGCGCCGCGCTCGGCCAGCTGGGTGCCCACGGTGTGCCGGAACCGCTGCGCGGTGACGGTGCCGCGGCCCTCGCCGCCTCGTCCGCCTGGGCGGACGAGGCCGACGGCCTTGCAGGCTTCCTGGATCGGGGTGTCGAACAGGTAGAAGGTGGACAGCAGCTTGCCGTGCTGCATGAACAGGTAGCGCACCGGCTGCCCGGTCAACTCGTCGGTGAAGGGCCGTTCCCGGCCGTCTCGGCGCAGGTCGATGACCTTCTGCAACGCCGTTGTGGCGTCCTCGTGCAGTGGGACGACTCGCTCCTTGTAGGTCTTGCGCGCGGGCAGCCGCAGGCGGCCGGTGCCGTCCGCGTAGCGGTCCAGGCAGTCGATCGGCAGGCGGCGGATCTCGTCCCGGCGAGCGCCGGACCAGCGTGCGACCAGCAGCGCCGCTCGTTGTAACAGGCAGGCGATCTCGTCGATGACGGGCATCAACCGGTCGAGCTCGTCGTCCGGGATGAACCGGGGCACCTTGATCGGCGACTTCGGGGAGTCGCCGGGGCCGAGGAGGCTGTGGCCGGGGACGTCGTCCCACTGCCAAGCCGCGGTGTCCCGGAAGAGCTGGCCGAGCCCGGAGGCGCGCTGGATGCGGGAGACGATGCCCAGCGGCTTGCCGGTGCGCTCGGTGGGTTCCTCGGCGATGTGCTGGAGCCAGGCCAGGCAGTGGTCGCGTGTGACGTCGGCGAAGGACTCGATCTCGGGGTGGTGCTCACCGAGCCAGTCGCCGAAGCGGCGGACCGCCAGTTCCGGTTTGTCCACTGTGGAGGGCCGGTCGGTCAGTCGACGGGCGGCCAACCACTTGTCGGCGACGGCCTGCATGGTGGGCGGCAGCACCAGGGGCGGCTTCCAGCCGGGCATCAGCTTGCGGGGCTGCTCGGCAATCTGGCCGCGGTGGTAGAGCACCACCTGGAGCTGGTGCAGGTGGGTGATCCAGTTCTTGGCGGCGCCGTCCCGGTAGCGTTGCGGCGACGGGTAGAACCGCTCCAGGTCCGGGTGCTCGGCGAAGTGGCGGATCGCCTCCAGGGCCTCGACGATGTGGTCGTTGGTGATCGCGGTGACGTCGAAAACGCCGGTGCGCAAGGCAATGCGGCTGACAGACCAGTGCATCGCCTGCCGGGCCGAGTTCCGGTTGAAGCCCAGCGCGACGGCTTCCTCGACCAACTCCCTGGCCCCCAGGTCGATGCCCAGCGCCTCGGCAGGCTCGACGATGGCGAGCTGCCCGGGGGCGAACAGCCACGGGTAGTCGAACGTGGCGTATCCCCGCAAGCCCAGGTAGATCAGATAGGTGCGGGCGCGGAAGGACACCGGGTGTGACGGGTGGTGGAACGACTCGCCGAGCAACCGTCCCACCCGCTCGACCAGGGGCGCGGGAAACCAGCCGGCCAGCGTGGGCCAGCGGTCGATGAACTGCCGGCGCCACCGCAGCTTCATCAACTGGTACTGGTGATTGCCGCCCTGGGCCTCGACGTGCGCCCTCCACTCGGCGTCTGAGCAGTGTCGCCTGCGACGAGGGCGAGTAACGGTCGCGGGGCTGGCCGCCAGGGCTGCCGCCGACACGGAGCCGGCCCTCACCGAGTCTCTCCCGTGTCGTTGCGCTGGTTGCCCAAGGCTTGGTTGTAGTCGGCCACGACCGCCGGATCCGAGACTCGGGTGTAGATCCGGGTCGACTCCGGCGAGGCGTGACCCAATCGCTTCTGCAAGGTCAGCTCCCGCATCCCGCCTTCCCACATGCGCGTGGCGTGCGTGTGCCTCAAGGCGTGCGGAGTCACCCAAGGCTCGCGGATTCCAGCCCGAGTGCAGGCGCGGCTGAACATCCGGACCAGGCCGTCGTAGCTGAGTACCTCGAGCCGCCGTTTCCCTTGGCCGCCAACGAGAAACACCACGGACGTCTCGGCGTCGTCAGGGCGCTCGCCCATCACATAGGCACTCACCGCGGCCAAAGCCTCGGGCTCGTGCAGGTCGACGACCCGCTCATAGCGGGACTTCGACCGCGCGCCTTTCGGATGGTCGTCGCGGTGGCGGACAACCACGCGCCGACGGCCGTAGGCCACGTCCTCCAGGCGCAGCCCGAGCACCTCGCCGGGCCGCAGGCCGCCTTGGAGCATCAGCAGCACTATCGCCTTGTCGCGAACAGACCGCAGCTGCGCCAACAGCGCCTCGACCTGGTGCTCGCCCAGGGGACGCGGTACCTGCTGCACGGTCTTGACTCGCACCGCCCGGCGAACGGGCCGCTGGCGGCTGGCACGACCCATGAACGGCCTGTGCCGCTCCGACACGCGGGCCAGCGCCGGGTCGGGGCGCTTCTCGATCGGGTTCGCCTGGTCCAACCGCCCGGCCAGGATCAAGTACTCGTAGAACGACGACACGGCCGCCAGAACGCGGTTCACCGTGGTCCCGGCCAGCTTCGTCGCCGGGCCGCCCGCGTCGAGGGTGGCCACCGTGAGCGTCATACGCTGCCGGGGGCGGCGGGACGGAACGCAACGCAGGTACTCCAGCAGCGGGATAGCGTCCGGCGGGCCGAACCTGTCCCAGCTCAAGCCCCGCTCGGCGAAGAACCGCCACAGGTGCCGCAGGTCGTACGCGTAGGAGACCAGCGTGTTCGGCGAGAGGTTCCGCGCCGCCAGGAAGCGCAGGAACCCCGAGACGACTTCGATGGGCTCGCCGTCATCATCGAGCAACTCGACCTGGTGGGAGCCGCTTTCCTGACGGTGCTGCACCCGCACGGACACCTCCGGACCTGAGATTGGCGCTGGCCCTTCTGACCAGCACCAATGAAGATCATCTTCTGAGGTGTCCAGGTAACCATATCGCCGTGCGTGTCGGTGTAGTCGGCCTCGACCTCCGCGTCCGGCCCCGGTCTCTGACCCACGGTGCAAAGTAGCCGCGGGGCGGCCGGTCACCCTGCTCGTGGTCCTCGCGTAGCCGCTCGCGCTCGTCGAGCGCCTGCGGTTCCAGCGCGCAGCGCCTTTCGAGACCCGGTCCGCCTCGGGGCGGCCAGGATCAGACCGTGACCGGGACCAGCCCGGGCCGCCACGCCGGATTCGTCCTGCAACCGCACGGGCCCGTTCGGAGTCGTGATCACGTGGCTGGGAAAGGATTGGACGGGGTGATGCTCGGGCTTGTAGCTTGCAGTGGACCGTGACACCGCCCGAGGAGGTGAGACCCATGAACGCTGTATCGATGTGGGTGCTCCCCCTTCCCGTCACGGTCGGGCGATTGACGTAGGTGTCGCCGGGAGCGCCTCGCCAACAAGGCACTCCCGAAAGGCAACACCTATGCACTCTCCGCAGTTCACCGCCGAGCCGTCGTCGAACGATACGGTCGAGCGCGACTTCACCGTGGGCGACGTCCCCGGACTCCGGTCGTCGGCCTCCGGCGCCGATCGCGCGCCCCTCATGTTCGACGTGATCATTGCCGGGTGCGGGCCGACTGGCGCGATGCTGGCCGCCGAACTGCGGCTGCACGATGTGCGGGTACTCGTTCTGGAGAAGGAAACCGGGCCCGTGTCGTTCGTCCGCATAGTCGGTCTGCATATTCGCAGTATCGAGCTGATGGCAATGCGCGGACTGCTGGATCGCATTCTCGAACACGGAAGACAGCGTCCGGCCGGCGGATTCTTCGCCGCCATCACCAAACCCGCGCCCGAGGGCCTGGATTCCGCGCACGCCTATCTGCTGGGCATCCCGCAGCCGGTCATCGTTCACCTGCTCGAAGAACATGCGATCGAACTGGGTGCGCAGGTCCGGCGCGGTTGTGCGGTGGCCGATTTCGAGCAGGACGACGAGGGTGTGACCGTCGAGCTGGCCGACGGCGAACAGCTGCGTTCGCGCTATCTCGTCGGCTGTGACGGCGGGCGCAGTACGGTGCGCAAACTGCTCGGCGTCGGCTTCCCCGGCGAGCCCTCGCGGACCGAGACGCTGATGGGCGAGATGGAAGTGGGTGTGCCGCAGGAGGAGATCGCCGCCAAGGTGACCGAAATCCACGAGACCAACAAGATTTTCAGTCTCAGGCCCGCAGGCGTTGGGGTCTATCGCGTCGTAGTCCCCGTCGCGGGAGTCGGCGATCGCGCGGAACCGCCCACCCTCGAGGATTTCAGACAACAGCTGCGCGCCATCGCCGGAACCGATTTCGGCGCGCACTCCCCGCGCTGGTTGTCCCGCTTCGGGGATGCCACCCGGCTAGCCGAACGTTATCGGGTCGGGCGGGTGCTGCTGGCCGGCGATGCGGCACACATCCATCCACCCACCGGCGGACAGGGCCTCAATCTGGGCGTTCAGGACGCATTCAACCTCGGCTGGAAGCTGGCCGCACAGATCCGCGGCTGGGCGCCGGAAACACTGCTGGACACCTACCAGGCCGAACGTCATCCGGTCGCCGAGGACGTGCTGGACAACACCCGCGCCCAGATGGAACTGCACTCCACCGAACCGGGCCCGCAGGCCGTGCGCAGGCTGCTCACCGAACTGATGGACTTCGACGAGGTGAACCGCTATCTGATCGAGAAGATCACCGCGATCGGCATCCGCTACGACTTCGGCGAAGGCCCCGACCTGCTCGGCCGCCGCCTGCGCGACATCGACGTGAAACAGGGCCACCTCTACGGTCTGCTGCATCGCGGCCGCGGACTGCTGCTGGACCGCACCGAACGCCTGACCGTCGGCGGCTGGTCAGACCGGGTCGATTACCTCGCGGATCCCACTGCGGTGCTGGATGTTCCGTGCGTCCTGCTACGCCCCGACGGCCACGTCGCCTGGATCGGCGACGATCAGCAGGACCTGGACGACCACCTCTCCCGCTGGTTCGGCAAGCCCGCCAACTGATTTCGCCTGAGCAACCGAAAAGGCCTGTGAGGAGGATCGAACGGCCAGTAGCGACTGACCATCGGAAGGCTGGAGGCAGCATCAGCCGTGGTGCTCTGGCGCCAGGGTCGGCCTGCGAGGAGGGTTAGCCTCCGAGTGACGACCGGAAGACGGCGGAAGAGCACCACGGAGTGGATCGGCGCAGGCGGCCGTGCGTTCTTCTAACGGCCGTCTGCCGAACATCGCAGAAGACCCAGCGGCAGCACGACGCGCTGGCCCCGATCTGCCTGAAGGTCTTCGAGGAGAAGATCAGCGGCAAGTTGGCCGTGGACGACCGGCCCCGCCTGACCGCCGCCCTGGACTACCTGCGCGTCGGCGACATGCTGTGCGTCCAGGAGGTTGACCGCCTCGGCCGGAACCTGCTGGAAGGGCTGATCGTTCTCAACGACCTGTTCCAGCGCGGCGTCATCGCGCACAAAGGCGAACGGCGTCCCTCAGCCGGCCACCCGCTGTGACGCCCGAGCAGGTCCGGCACGCCCGCTCCCTGCTCGCCGAGATCCGCCGCTCCGGCCGCCGCGGGACCTGACAACACCGTCTCCTCGATTGCCCGCCTTCTCGGCGTCAGCCGGTCCACGATCTAAGGACCGGGCAGCCCATGCCCTCGATGCTGGCGCGGTTTCGGAGTTCGGGGACGTACTTGTGAGCATGGACTAGTCCATGAGGTCCTGGCCTGCGGTAATAGGGGGCGATGGCGGTGTCTCGACTGGACTGGCCGCCGGTGGTCGACGCGGCGCGGGCGATCGTGGAGAGCTATGCCGAGCCCGTGACGACGCTGCGGCAGTTCTTTCTACCGCCTGGTCGCCACCGGCACGATCCCTAACACCGTCTCGGCGTACAAGCGGCTCTCGGCTCTCACCGCTGAAGCGCGTCGCGAAGGCACGTTCCCCGATGGCCTCCAGGGTTTCACGTCCGGCGCGGGGGCCGGTTGCTCGCGTGGCCCGGCATAGGGTCGGACGCGGGGCTGGATTGGCCTGGACGCCGCTCTCGGGTGACATCCCGGAGCGGGCGGCGCGGCTGCGGCCCCGGTGTCGCCGGGCCGCGCACCGTCCGATCGTGGTCGGCACCGGCACCCTAGCAAACGCCGCGTGGGCGCTGCTCCCGCGATGTGGATCTCGTTTCCGGTAGGTGGACCGGGATCGATACCCTGGGGTGAAGACCTGTTCACCGCCCACGAGTACTGCCGAGGACCTGAATGCCGCCACCTGCCGCACACCCCGGGTTGCCGACGCTGGCCGACAGCGTGCGGCTGGCCGAGGACGGGGTTCACATCCTGGATCGCCGGGTGTTCCCGTTCGAGCACCGGTGGGTGCACGCTCGCACGGTCGAGGAGATCGCCGCGGCGATCGAGGACATGGTGACCCAGTCCTCCGGGCCGTACTTCGCGGTGCTGTGGGGCATGGTGCTGGCCGCGCGGGAGGCCGCCGGTCAGGGGCCCGACACCGCGCGCAAGCGGCTGCGGGTCGCCGGTGACCGGTTGATCGCCACCAGGCCGACCAACGACCAGCCGCGCAAGGCCGTGGAGTGGGTCATGGCGTCGGTGGACGCCGGCGGCGATGACGTGGTCGCCGCGGCGCTCGCCGGCGCGCAGGCCGGTGACGCCGATTACCGGCGGCGCAGCCGCGAGATGGGGCGTGCCGGTGCGGCGCTGCTGCCGGAGCGGGGGCGGATCCTGACGCACTGCTGGGGCGATCTGTACCTGGTCGGGCTCGTCGAGGCGGCGCTGGAGGCGGGCAAGCAGCCGTTGTTCGTGTGCACCGAGACCCGCCCGTACCTGCAGGGCGCGCGGTTGACCGCGGAGACGCTTGCGGAGATGGGCGTGGACACCACGCTTGTCACCGACGGCATGCCGGCGTCGCTGATGCGCGCGGGCGAGATCGACGCGTTGGTGACCGCCAGCGACCGGGTCACCATGGACGGTCACGTGATCAACAAGGTGGGGACGCTGCAGCTGGCGGTGGCCGCGCACACGTTCGGGGTGCCGTTCCACGCGTTGTGCCACGCGCCGGATCCCCGCTCGGCCACCGGCGCGGACGTGCCGATCGAGTTCCGCGACGGCGATGAGGTGCTGCACACCCTGGGGCGGCGCAGCGCCAGCGAGCAGGTGCGGGGCCTGTACCCGGCTTTCGACATCACCGATCCGCGGTTTGTGACGACCGTGGTGACCGACCGGGGCGCGTTCGGGCCGGAGCGGGTGCACGAGTACTGGGACGAGGAACGGGGGACGGCGCGGTGAGCGTGCAGGTCGCGGCCCGGTGGGGCGTGCTGGACATCGAGGGGACGTTGACCGCCACCAGCCAGGTGCACGTGGTGCTCTACGACTACGCGCGCCCGCGGTTGGGGTCGTGGATCGACGCGCACTCCGACGATTCTGTGGTGGCCGAGGCTGTCGCGCAGGTCAAGGCCGACGCCGGGCTGGGCGAGCAGGCCGGGACCGCTGAGGTGGTGGCGGTGCTGCACGGCTGGATGGACGCCGATCGCAAGGCCACCCCGTTGAAGACGTTGCAGGGCCTGATCTGGTCCGACGGCTACGCCCGCGGGGAGCTGACCACCGACTACTTCGCCGACGTGGTGCCGGCGCTGCGGTCCTGGCGCGACCGGGGCCTGGGGCTGGCGGTGTTCTCCTCCGGCTCGGTGGCCGGGCAGATCGCGTCGTTCTCCAACACGACTTCCGGCGATCTGCGGGGGCTCTTCGCGCATCACTTCGACACGGTCAACGCCGGGCCGAAACGGGAACGTGACTCCTACGAGAAGATCGCCGACGGGCTGGGCGCCACGGCGGCCGAGATCGTGTTCTTCTCCGATGTGCCCGCGGAGCTGGACGCCGCCGCGGCGGCGGGCTGGCGGACGGTGGGCGTGGCCCGGGCCGGGGAACCGTTCGCGGACGCCGATTACGGGACGCACTCGGTGGTGTCCACTTTCGACGTTGTTGAGCTTGAGGTGATCGCGTGAGCATCGAGCTGGAGCAGGCCGGGGCGGCGCTGGCCGCGGAGTCGGCGCGGATGGCGGGGCTGGGCTGGATGCGCGGCACCTCCGGCAACCTGTCGGTGACGTTGCGGCAGGACCCGCTGCACCTGGCGGTGACGGCCAGCGGCCTGGACAAGGGCGAGCTGACCGCTGCCGACGTGGTGGTCGTGGACGCCGCGGGTAAGGCCGTGCCCGATCAGCCCAATCCCGCGCAGCGTCCTTCGGCTGAGGCGGGGTTGCACGCGAGGATCGCGGCGGTGGCCGGGGCGGGCGCGGTGGTGCACGTGCACATGCTCTCGGCGGTGGTGGCCGGACAGCGCTGGCCCGGCGGTGTGGTGTTGCGGGATCTGGAGATGCTCAAGGGGCTCGGGCGCCGCGACGACGACGTGATGACGGTCCCGGTGGTGCCCAACAGCCAGGACATGGGTGTGTTGGGCGATGCGTTCGAGGCGGGTTTCGATGCCGCGACGCCGGCGGTGATCGTGGCGCGCCACGGCGTGTACGTGTGGGGGCGGGACCTGGTGCAGGCCAGGCACCGCACGGAATGCTTGGACTGGCTGTTCCAGTTCACCTTGGCCACGAACGGATTCCAGGAGGTAGTGGCATGACGTTGCTGACCGTGTGGCCGGACACCGATCCCGGCACGGTGGAGTTGCGCACCGAGGATCCCGGGCAGATCGGGGACGTCCTCAAGCAGTTCGGGGTGCGCTTCGAGCGTTGGGAGCTCAAGGAGCTGGCCGAGGACGCCTCGTCGGAGGACGTGCTGGCGGCCTATCGCGCCGAGGTCGACGCCGTCATCGACGCCGAGGGCTACATCAAGGTGGACGCGGCGGTGATGGCGCCGCGCGACGGTGATCCGGGATGGGAGCAGCAGGCCAAAGCGGCCCGGGAAAAGTTCCTCTCCGAGCACACCCACGACGATGACGAGGACCGGTTCTTCGCTCGTGGCGCGGGGGTTTTCTATCTGCACATCGGCGAGAAGGTCTACGCGGTGCTGTGCGAGGCGGGTGATCTGCTGAGCGTGCCGGCCAACACCACGCACTGGTTCGACATGGGCACCCGCCCGGATTTCGTCGCGATCCGCTTCTTCCACGACGAGGACGGTTGGGTGGGCGATTTCTGCGACACCAACACTGCGGAGCGCTTCCCGCCGTTCGATGATCTGATGGCCTCGCGGGGCTGACCTCTCATGCCGGAGCCGGGTGCGGACTTGCTGTCCGCACCCGGCTTTTCCGTTCCTTGCGGTTTGGTTGGCGCCTTCCTTAGTGGTCGAGTTCGTAAGTCCTTCGGGGGTTGATCATGCTGCCTTGGCGGCGGAGGATTCTGTCTGGTGATCGGCGGTGTGCCGGTCGAGTCTGGCCAGCAGATCGTCCAGGTCGGAGGCGGTGAACTTCCACTGGAACGGCTGTGCCTTGGCGTTGTAGCGGTCTTCGAATGCTCGGAGCCGGTCCTTGATCTCGTTGAGGTCGGTGAAGTCGGCTCAGCCAATATTTCTTCAGATTTTCCTAATTTGAAGGCGATGTCCGCGCATCTCCAATACGGTGTACGCGTTTGGTACGGGGTACGCGTCGTCTTCGAAAGGGGATGGCGCGATGAGCATGGTGACGGAACGCGCTCGGGTTTCAGAGGTGTCGGCGCCGGTGCGGTGGTGGCGGCGGCCGTGGGTGGGCCCGTTGGCGCTGATCGCGGTGGCCTTCGTGGTCATCTCGCTGCCGCGGTAGCTCACGTTGGATCCCGCATTGTCGGTGGTGCCGCAGGCGGAGGGGTTCCGTTGCACTACCCGCTGATCGTGGCGCACGTGCTGTTCGGGTCGGTGGCGATCCTGAGCTGCTACTTCCGCACACCCGGGCACGCTGATCGCCGGCAGGCTTGACCTGGAGTGCGGTGGAGGTCGAACGCTGGCACGGTCCGTCGTCCGAAGAGCCGCGCAAGGGGTGGCCCGTGTCCGCGATCGATGCCGATTCCGCAACCGGGGCGGGTTTGCTGTCCCGCCGCTACCGGTCGCTGACCGTTGGTGCGCTGATCTTGATCTCGTTGGTGGCCTTCGAGTACGTGGCGGTGGCCACGGCGATGCCGACGGTGGTGCGGGCCCTGGACGGGTTGGCGCTGTATGCGGTGGCTTTCGGCGGGACCATAGCCGCGGGTGTGGTGAGCATGGTCGTCTCGGGTGGGTGGAGCGATGTTCGGGGGCCGGCGGTGCCGCTGCGGGTGGGGGTCGCGGTGTTCGCCGCCGGGTTGCTGCAGGGCCTGGGTGGCGGGTTGATCTCGGTGGCGCTGTACGTGGTCGTCGGTCACACGTTGCCGGAAGAGTTGCGGGCGCGGTTTTTCGGGTTGCTGGCCGGAGCGTGGCTGTTGCCGTCGATCGCGGGCCCGTTGGTGGCGGGTTTGCTGGTGGAGCAGTTGAGCTGGCGGTGGGTGTTCCTGGCGACAGCGGTGCTGGCGGTGCCTTCGTTGGTGCTGGTGAACCCAAGCCTGCGCGGGTTGTCGTGGCCCGTGGCGCCGGAGCGGCCCCGCTCGCGTCGTCCGTTGTGGGCGGTGGGTGCGGCCGCGGGGGCGTTGCTGCTGCGTTACGGCGGGCAGCAGACCGGTTGGGTTCCGGTGGTGCTGGTCGTTGCGGGGTTGGGTGCGCTGGTGGTGTTCGCGCCGAGGTTGTTGCCGGTGGGGACGTTTCAGGGCCGGGTGGGGTTGCCCAGTGTGGTGGCGTTGCGGGGGATCGCGGGCGCGGCGGCCTCGGCGGCTGAGGTGTTCATCCCGCAGATGCTGTCGCGGGAACGGGATTTGTCGCCCACCGCGGCCGGTTTGGTGCTGGCCACCAGCGCGGTGGGGTGGATGGCCGGTTCGTGGCTGCAGGGGCGGATGTCCTCGCAGCAGCGGGTTCCGGTGGTGGGTGCGGTGCTGCTGGTCGTCGGGGTGGCGGGGGTGACCGCGACGGTTGTCCCGGTGGTGCCGCTGGTGTTGTGCATCGCCGGGTTGACGGTGCTGTCACTGGGGATGGGGTTGATGTACCCGGTGTTGTCGGCGTTGACGCTGCGGTGGTCGGCGCCGCAGGAGCAGGGGGTGAACAGTTCGGCGTTGCAGCTCAGCGAGTCGCTGTTCACCACGACCGTTCTGGCGGTCACGGGTGCGTTGTTCGCGGCGTGGTTGGTGTGGTCGCCGGTCACGGCGTATTTCGCGGGTTTCGGCGTCGCTTCGGTGTTGACGCTGCTGGCCGTGGCGGTGGCCGTCCGAGTCCGGTGATGTCCGGATCCCCCACCCGCAGCCGCATCCGTCTTCGCGCTCACCGCTGCCCTGCTCGGCCAGGTAGCTCGTGAGTGGTTTTGGGCGCTGTGGCCCCCGAAACCACTCACGGGCCGTGCGGATCGCTGGTGGCGGCTTGGATGATGTCGTAGCGGAGTTTCTCGATCATGTCGCTGCCGAGTTCGGGTGCGAGCAGTCCGCCCATCGCCGGCCGGCCGGTGCTGAGGCTTCGTTGCACGTGGCCGTTGTGCGCGCTGATCACGACGCGGTGTCCCTGGCCAAGGATCCGCTGCACGGTGTCGGCCATGAACTCGTCTCGAGTACTGGGGTTGCCTGCGGTGATCAGCTGGTCCAGTGCTCGGGCCGAGGCCGCGCAGTGCAGGGCGATTTCGTCGCCCTGCACTGCGGCCCGGCTGGCCAGGTCCGTGATGCCCGCCCTCAGCCGGGCACGCTCGGAGGGCGACATGGCCGCATAGCGGCGGGCCGCCACCGCATGCCCACCCAAGTCGGTGAGCGCACGCAGCTCGTCGTCTCCTGCCTGACCCGGGAGCCGGGCCAGGCAGGCCCGCACCGCCGGTCCTGGCGAGGCCGCGGATCCGGGGACGTCGATGCCGCTGAAGGTGATCGGGTGCGGCGCCGAGGCGTTCCAGCGTCGCATCCACCGCAGTTGGGCGTGTCTTTCCGAGCATTCGCCGAACCGGTAGGTGATGCCGCGCCTGGCGATGTCGGTGACATCGCCAGGCGCGCGTGGATCCAGTCGTCGACCAGCAGCCCTTCGGCGAAGCCCGATTCCAGGGCGAAGGCCGTGAATCCCTTCTCCTGGACGAGGAACCGCAGGATCCTGTCGGTGATCTGGTGGAACTGGGAGATCCCGTGGTCGCCTTCGCCGATGCGGACCACGCGGGCGTCGCCGACCACATCGCCGAGCGCGTCGAGATCGCTGGTGCCGGCCGTGCCGGGGCCGGTGGTCGCGATCGGGTGGGTCATTTCCCGCAGCGTGCTGGCCACTGCCGTTTCCCCGGGGGTCAGCTCAGGTGGGTCTCGAGGGCGTCGGCTCCGGCGGGGGCTCCGCCGCATCCGCGGATGATCTCGCGCATCCGGTCGAGGTTGGCGCGGACCTGCTCGTCGGCGGCGATGGTGTCGACTGCGGCGCGCAGGTCGGTGGCGGTGAGGGTTTCGGGCTTCAGCCGGCGGCCGAGTCCCAGTTCTTCGACGCGGGCGGCGTTGGCTGCCTGTTCGGGCATCTGCGGCACGGCAACCAGCGGCACCCCGGCGTGCAGGGATTCCATGGTGGAGTTCATTCCGGTGTGGGACAGGAACGCGGTGGCGTGGCGCAGGACCGCCGGTTGCGGGAAGGAGGCGCGCACGTCGAAGTTCGCGGGGATCGCGCCGAGTTGGGTCTGGTCGATGTGCTGGCCGGTGGACATCGCGATCTGCCAGTGGCTCCCGCCGAATGCCTCGAAGCACATCCGGTAGAACTCCGGGCGGTTGTTGAACGCGGTGCCCAGGGAGATGAACAGCAGCGGGGCGTGCGGGTCGCGGGGCTTCCAGGGCGTTTCGGCGCGCTCGCCCAGCAGCGGGCCGATGAAGCGGAACCGCTGGTCGAAGGTGTCGGCGCGGAGCTGGAATTCCCGCGGCAGGAACACCAGGTTCAGCTCGGCGGGCGGCGCGCCGAAGGGCAGTTCGGCGCGCACGCCGAACTCGGCGCCCACCTGCTGCATCCGGCTGCCGAATTCGGCGAACGCTTCGGTGGGGAATCCGGCGTTGTCGGCGGCGAGCACGTCGCCCAGCGAGAAGTTCTCGTTGGCGGCGAAGCTGGGCACCAGCGCGATCGCGGGGACGTCGAGGTCTTGGGCCAGCATGCGTCCGGTGCTGGTCATCACGTCGAAGCACACTGCATCCGGCGGGTCGGCGCGGAATCGTTGCCGAAGCAGCGGGAAGCTGGCGCGGATGTCGTCGATGAAGAACTGCATCAGTTTCGCCACCGGCGGCGGGCCGGGCTGGACCTGTGGCGGTATTTTCGGCAGTTCGGTGGGTAGTTCCAGGATTTCGGCACCGCTGGCTTGCACGGTGGACGCCATTTCGCGGCCGATGGCGTAGCTGACGCGGTGGCCGCGGCGCAGCAGTTCGGCGACCAGCGGCAGCGTGGGGTTGACGTGGCCGGCGGCGGGCATGCTGATGAAGGCGAAGTGCTTTTTCATGATTCCTCGTGCTGGACATGCGCGTTTCGCGCGCGGGGCTCACCGTCCAGTATCCGGGTCTGTTCCGGTGGCGGAATGTGGCGTTGATCATCGCCGTTTTCACCTTTTCCGGGGAAAAGGGGCTCGCATCCGAATTGGGCCGTCGCCGGACGACCGCGCATGCCGTGAAGGAATTGCGTCCGGCATCGGCCGTTCGTCGCATTTCCTCGTGCCGTTTCCAGTTACCACCGCGTGCGCCACGCGGTTCCCGGGCTTCGCGCAAAACCCGGAACCGCGTGGTTCCGGGGCGGGTCAGGGCAGGGTGAGCACGCGGGGTCCGTCGTCGGTGATGGCGATGGTGTGCTCGACGTGGGCGGCGCGGCTGCCGTCGCTGGTGAGCACGGTCCAGCCGTCCTCGGCGGTGCGGATGTCGTCGCTGCCGCCGGCGAGGAACATCGGCTCGATGGCCAGGACCAGTCCGGGGCGCAGCGGGGTGCCGCGTCCGGCGGAGCCGTCGTTGGGCACGAACGGGGCTTCGTGCATGTCGCGGCCGACGCCGTGGCCGCCGAGGGGGCTGGGGATGCCGTAGCCGGCGCCGCGCCCGACGACGCCGATGGCGCGGGCGATGTCGCCGGTGTGGCCGCCGGGCCGGGCGGCGGCGATGCCGTCGGCCAGGGCCTGCGCGGTGGTTTCGGTCAGCTGGGTGTCCTCGGGGCGGGCCGGGCCGACGCTGAAGGTGATCGCCGCGTCGCCGACCCAGCCCTGCAGGCGGACTCCGCAGTCGATGCTGACCAGGTCGCCGTCGGCAAGTGCTCGCCCGTTGGGGATGCCGTGCACGATCGCGTCGTTGACCGAGGCGCAGATGGTGCCGGGGAACGGGGTGGGTGCCCAGTTGGGCCGGTAGCCGAGGAACACCGGTTGCGCGCCGGCTTCGGTGATGGTGGTGTGCGCGATCTCGTCGAGTTCGCGCAGCGTGGTGCCGGCGGTGGCGTGCGCGCGGACGGCTTGCAGCGCTTGGGCGACGATGCGCCCCGCTTCGCGCAGCGCGTCGATCTCGATCGCTGTCTTCAGTTCGATCACGTTCGTCTCTCCCACACCACTAGCCCCAATAACTATACCGATTTAGTATCACGGCCATGGTGCGTGTGCCGCTGAACGAACACGAACGGCGACGGGGCGAACTCCTTGGCCAAGCGCTGCGGGACGCCCGCGGCGAACGCAGCATGGTCGAGATCGCGGCCGCATCCGGGATCTCCACCGAGACCCTCCGCAAGATCGAGAAGGGCCGCATCCCCACCCCGGCGTTCTTCACCGTCGCCGCGGTCGCCGACGCGGTGGGGCTGTCGCTGGACGAACTGCGCAGGGACGTCGCGGCGACGCAGGAAACGCAACGACGCATGTCGGCCTGACACCGCCACAAGACATAAGTCCTCCTTAACCCCGGCTGAAAAGACCAGCGACCGCAAAGCCCACGGCGCCCGGTCCGCGGTCCGCTGCGGACAGTCCACATCGGATGATCACGACGGCGACCCTTCGTGTCCGGACATGCGTTTCCGGTTGACCCGCACCCACTCCCGCAACGCTGCGATGGAGATCACAGCCAAGACTCCGCGGTCCCATACGCTCCGACAACCAGCCGGCAACCCACGGCGCCACCCCGGCTTACGACACGAGTTCGTGACGAATTCGCTACGATTCGCCAGCCGGGTCGGGGAGAACAACCGGCACAACACGAACGGAGTCGCCAGTTGCCTGCCGAGCACCCCGACCAGTTGCGCCGCTGGTGGTGGAAAAGCCCCTTGGCGGCACGCCTGCTGCCCGCCGCCGCGCTGCTGACCGCGACTGGCGCCGGCGTGATCAACGCCCTGCCCACCGGCAACCAAGATCTCGCCACACCCCCGCAACCTCCGCGTGTGCCCGTCAGCCACCTCACCCCGGTCACGACCTCGATGGCCCCGCCGACCACCACGACGACCACCGAACCGGAACCGACCACGCCGCCGAGCACGACGACCAGCACCACCAGCAAACCCCCCACGACCTCGGCCACCCCCACCCCCACCCCCACCACGCAGCAGCCCCAGCCAACCGGCCCGCCCAACCCGCCGGGCCACAACGGCAACAACGGCGACAACGGCCGCCCCCTGCCCACCACCAGCAACGACGACTCGGGCCCGGTAGTCGACGAAGGCGAACGCTGCTCCCGGGAAGGCGACTTCGGCCGCACCTCATCCGGCGCGGCCGCCAGCTGCGAACGCGCCGACGACGGCAAGCTGAGGTGGACCACACAATGGTGAACAACACCGACGACGACCACCCCACCGACCGCCACCACGCCAGCGCCCTGCGCATCCTGGAAAACGGCCCCCACGCCCCGCAATGCCCCCACGGGCACGGCCCGCTGACCACCGTCACCGACCACGACGCCCCCACCGACGTGGTCATGGTCTGCCAGCAATGCGGGCACCGCCGCGACATGGAAGTCACCATGCTGCGCACCCTGCTCAACCCCGACCGCACCAGCTTCGACCAGCCGCTGGCGATCCCGACCGAGCACCCCTCGGTGACCGAAACCGCCGAAATCCCCCGGGTCCGGCCCGAGGACACCGCCCGCGAACCACTCGGCAAGATCACCGCCCGCGAAACCACCCGCGATGATCTCGCCGACGCAGACGACACCTACTTCGACTCCCCCAACCAGCCCACGACACCACCCCGCGGCCACCAACCCGACGGCACCATCCGCACCACCGGCTGGCTGCAACTGGGCAAAATCCCGATCAGCTCCGGACTGTGGGCCACGCTCACCGGCGCCGCGCTGGGCCTGGCGCTCATCGACCTGCATGCCTGGCTGCCGCTGATCCTGCCCGCCGCCGCCTTCGCCGCCTGGTTCGCCACCACCCGCTGGTTACGGCCCGCCTCGGCCGCCACCAGCGTCGAACAGGTCAACGCCGACGAGCTGCTACCCGGCGACGCCGTCCGCATCTACGGCCCGATCGGCCCCGTCGGCATCGTCGACCAGGTCACCCCGGCCAACAACCAGCAGGTCCTCGTCCGCTTCACCGGCGGCACCCAGCGTTTCCTGCCCGAAGACGCCCGCTGCCACCTCGTCCAACTCCGCAGCTAACCGCCACCTGGGGGGCGGCCGTGAGCAGTTCGAGGCGCGAGAGCGACCCGAAAACACCCACGGCCGCCGACCAGGCCGAACACCCCAGGGTCAGCCGCGACCAGACTCCGAAACGCCGGTCGAACCGCCCACGACCGCATCCGAACCCGACTTCGCGGCATCCACCGGCGGCACCAACCCCGACACATCCCCACCCGTGTCGTTGACCTTCAACACGAACGGCCTCGTCTCGGTGTAGCGCACCACGCTCACCGAACACGGATCCACCACGATCCGCTGGAACGCATCCAGGTGCAGCCCCAACGCATCCGCCAGTACCGACTTGATCACGTCACCATGCGTGCAGGCCAACCACACTGCATCCGCGGGCAGCCGGCGATCATGCGCTCGCACCGCGGCCACCGACCGCGCCTGCACCTGCGCCAACCCCTCACCACCCGGGAACACCGCCGCCGACGGGTGCTGCTGCACCACTTTCCACAACGGCTCCCCGACCAACTCCGAAATCTTGCGCCCGGTCCACTCGCCGTAATCGACCTCGACCAGATCCGGCTCCACCACCGGCGAAAGCCCCCACTGCGCCGCCAACCCCGCCACGGTCTCCCGGCACCGCTGCAACGGCGATACCACGACCTCCCGCAACGGAACCCCCGCCAACCGGTCCACCAGGCCCGCCGCCTGACCAACCCCGGTCTCGTCCAACCCGACACCGGGCGAACGCCCGGCCAAAGTCCCGGCACCATTGGCCGCCGACCGCGCATGCCGCAACAGGATGAGAGTCGCCACGCCAGCCGAGGGTAGGCCCAACCCCGACGCCACCCACCACAACCCCCACAAAAAGACGCGGTCCGCACCAACCCGGTGCGGACCGCGCCCAACGATCACCAGATCACGGCTGCATGACGCCGAAACCCAACAACCCGAACAACACCAACCCCAACACGATCCGGTACCACACGAACACGTACACGCTGTGCCGCTCCACGAACCGCAACAACCAGGCGATCACCGCATACCCGATCACCCCGGCCACCACGGTCGCCACGACCATCTGCGCCACCGACGGCTGCAACCCGTACGGGCTCGGCTCGAACACGTGCGAAATCTCCGACAACCCCGCCGCGAACACCGCCGGAATCGCCAACAAGAACGAGAACCGCACCGCCGTCGGCCGATCCAACCCCAACGCCAAACCAGCCGTGATCGTGCCACCCGACCGCGACACACCCGGGATCAACGCCAACGACTGCGCGAAACCCATCGCCACGCCATCGCTCAACCGCAACTGGTCCTGCGCCCGACGCTGCCGGCCCAACCGCTCCGCCAACCCCATCAGCACACCGAACACGATCAACGTCGCACCAGTGATCCACAAACTCCGGAACGTCGACCGGATGAAGTCCTGGAACAACAAACCCAGCACCCCGATCGGCAAACTGCCGACGATCACGTACCACGCCAACCGGTAATCCTGCGTCCGCCGCACCTCAGCCGACACCAAACCCCGGAACCACACCGCCACCAAGCGCACGATGTCCTTAGCGAAGTAGACCACCACCGCCAACTCGGTACCGATCTGCGTCACCGCCGTGAACGACGCACCCGCATCGTCACCGAAGAACAACTTCGACACGATCGACAGATGACCAGACGAAGAAATCGGAAGGAACTCGGTGAGCCCCTGGACCACGGCCAACACCATGGCCTGCAACCACGACAACGAAACCCACTCCAGCACGATCGCGAAAACTCTTGTGCGCCCACCGGCCACCGGCCGCTGCACTCGGAACCCAAATCCTGCAACATCCCCAACAACCACCCACCCCCACCCCGCAAACCCGCATCCCAGCAGGTCAGCAAGCAACTGATCACAGCGAACAACGAACAAACCCGACACCCACCAAGCACTGTGATCCGGAACACCCAGAACCAGACCCGCCGCCGCAGCCTCACCGACCACGGCCGCCACAGCGAATACCCTCACCCAACGTGGAACACCGACAACTCGGCCGCAGCGGCCTCCGCGTCTCCCGCCTCGCCCTCGGCACCATGACCTGGGGACTGGACACCAACGCCGACGAAGCCGCCGAGCAACTGTCCACCTTCCACGAAGCCGGCGGCACCCTCATCGACACCGCCGACGTCTACCAAGACGGCCACAGCGAAGAAATCCTCGGCGACCTCCTCACCACCCAACTCCCCCGCGACGAAATCGTCCTCGCCACCAAAGCCGTCGCCCGCCGCAAACCCGGCCCCTTCGGCGGCGGCGCCTCCCGCGGCGCCCTGCTCACCGCCCTCGACGACTCACTGCGCCGCCTCCAAGTCGACCACCTCGACCTCTGGCAACTCCACGCCTGGGACCCCACCGTCCCCCTCGACGAAACCCTCTCCGCCATCGACACCGCCGTCACCAGCGGCCGCGTCCGCTACGCCGGCATCTCCAACTACTCCGGCTGGCAACTCGCCACCGCCGCCACACACCAGAACACCCACCCCACCCGCACCCCCCTGATCGCCACCCAAGTCGAATACTCCCTGCTCGAACGCGGCATCGAACGCGAAGTCACCCCCGCCGCCGAACACCACGGCCTCGGCCTGCTCGCCTGGGCACCACTGGGCCGCGGCGTCCTCACCGGCAAATACCGCAACGCCACCCCACCCGACTCCCGCGGCGCCACCAGCCACTTCGCCAGCTACGTCGAACACCACCGCAACGAACGCGCCGCCCGCATCGTCCAAGCCGTCCTCACCGCCGCCGAAGGCCTCGGCACCTCACCCGTCCACGTCGCCCTCGCCTGGGTCCGCGACCGCCCCGGCGTCACCGCCCCCGTCCTCGGCGCCCGCACCGCCACCCAACTCAAAACCGCCCTCGCCGCCGAAGACCTCACCCTCCCCCCAGCCATCCGCGCCGCCCTCGACGACATCAGCGCCCCCGACAAGAGCTACCCCGAACGCAACCCCGCCCAGCCCTGACCCCACCGACACGTCCACCGCACCCCACACAGCCCCCACCGCCGGATCAGGGATGCTGGAAACAAGCAACACGCACCGCACCCCGCGGGCACCCGGCACCAAGGAGGCCTCGTTGCGTCGGCTGGCCATCATCTGCCTCTCCGCAACCCTGCTCACCAGCTGCGGAATGGACACCACCAGCGACCCCCTCCAGGTCACCGACACCCTCACCGCCGCAACACCCGCCACCGCACCCCCAGCAACCACACCACCAGCAGGAAACGTCCACCCCGCGCCACCGGTGCAACACGCCGCCTACGACCACGACACCCACACCCTCATACTCGCCAGCGGCCCCAACCTCACCCTCATCGACACACGCACCAACACCCAACGCACGGTCACCCTGCCCAGCGCACCCGCCACACTGCGCGCCGAACGCGGCCAACTCCTCGCAGCACTCCCCGACGCCAACACCATCACCCGCGTCGACCTGCGCACCGCCATCGCACAACCCACCCCAGTACCCGGCGGCCCCGTCGACGCAATCGACCTCGACGGCAACCGCACCGCGATCATCCTCCGCGACACCGCCACGGTCACCGTCCTCCAAAACGGCAACCCCACCGCCACCACCGAAAAATTCCAGGGCCCCGCACAACTACTACCCACCCGCGACGGCAGCGTCGTAGTCCTCGACCGCCTCACCACCGCACTAACCCCCATCGACACCACCACCGGAACCAAAGGCGCAGGCCTGCGCGCCGGACAAGGCGCCACCAACGCCGTCACCGACCGCTACGGCCGCATCCTCGCCATCGACACCCGCGGCCAAGAACTCCTCGCCTTCAGCACCGACCCGCTGATCATGAAACAGCGCTACCCCGTCCCCGGCGCCCCCTACGGCCTCGCCTACGACCCCACCCGCGACCTAGCCTGGGTCACGCTGACCGCAACCAACGAACTCGTCGGCTACGACATCGCCGGCGGCGAACCCCAAGAACGCCACCGGCTCCCCACCATCACCCAACCCAACGCAGTCGCAGTCGACCCAGACACCGGAGACATCTACATCGCCTCCGCCAACGGCGCCGGATACCAGGTGGTGAGAGTGTGAAACCCGTGAACGCGGAAGGAACCGACACCGACTCGGACTGGGACTGGGAGTACCGGCCGCTGCGCCTACCCCCGGGCATCACCCGCTGGAGCGCAGCGACCCAGCTCAGCATCCACGCCGAATTCTCCGGCTGGGAACTCTCCCGGGTACTCCTCTACTCCGACGGAACCCGCAAGGTCTGGCTGCGCCGCCGCCGAACCACCCCCGGCGTACCCGGCCTACTCACCTGAGCCCAACATCCCACGGTTCTGCCTGACCCAGGCAGAACCGACCCCGCACGCTCACGGCACCCGCAACAACCACTCCCGCGTCGCGAACTTCGACTCGATCAACACGCGAGCCCGCTCCCGCTCGCCCTCCGACACCGGCCCGTCCACCAACCCGAACCGCCGCCGGAACCCCTCGATCAACCGCTCGATGATCACCTCGCGCGCCAACCCCGTCTGCCGCCGCAACGGATCCACCCGCTTCTTGGCGCTCGTGATCCCCTTGTCCGACAACTTCTCCTTCCCCACCCGCAACACCTCACCCATCTTGTCCGCATCGATGCTGTAAGACATCGTCACGTGGTGCAGCACCGCACCCGACCCCAACCGCTTCTGCGCCGCCCCACCGATCTTCCCGCCATCAGAAGCGATGTCGTTCAACGGCTGATACCACACGTTCAACCCCAGCTCCCGCAACACACCCAACACCCAGTCATCCAAGAACGCGTACGACTCCGCCAACGTCATCCCCGCCACCAACGAACCCGGCGCGTACAACGAATACGTCACCGTATTCCCCGGCTCCACGAACATCGCCCCACCACCGGTGATCCGCCGCACCACCTCGACACCGTGCCGCTGCGCACCCGCCATGTCGACCTCGTTGCGCACCGACTGGAAACTCCCGATGATCACCGCAGGCGCCGCCCACTCCCAGAACCGCAACGTCGGAGCCCGCCGCCCCTCCGCCACCGCCTCGGCCAACACCTGATCCAACGCCATGTGCACCAACGGCGTCTGCGGCCCATCATGGATCAACCGCCACTCGTGATCAGCCCAATCCGACGCATGCGTCAACGCCCGCCGCACGGCAACCGCAACCGCCTCCGCGTCGAAACCCACCAACCGCGCACCAGCCGGCAGACCACTCCGGATCCGCGCCGCCAACTCCGCACCATCGGCATCCGCCAGGGCACCCGACAAAGCACCGTTGATGTCCTCCAAAGCCTCATCCGGCTCCAGGAAGAAATCCCCGCTCAACCGCACATCGACCAGCCGACCGTCCACAACGTCCAGATCGACCACGACCAGCTTCCCACCCGGAACCTTGTACTCACCGTGCACCGCGCACTCCTGAAATCGACGCCTACCCCCCGACAACATCACACGACGACCGCTATTCCACCGCACACCCCACCACCGGCAGCACGAAAGGCAAACCCGCGTGACCACCGAACTGCTCACCGGCGCACTCCTCGCCGACGGCACCGGAGCGCCCCTGCGGCCCGCCGAGATCCTCATCCAGGACGACCGCATCACCGCCGTCGAACACCCCGGCACGCTCCCAGCGGGAACCCCCCAACGCGACCTCACCGGACTCGTCCTCGCCCCCGGCTTCATCGACGTCCACTCCCACGCCGACAACGCCCCGCTGCTCACCACCGACGACACCACCAAGATCCTTCAAGGCGTCACCACCGAAGTCGTCGGCAACTGCGGCTTCAGCCTCGCACCCCGCAGCACCGGCAACGCCGACACCCTCGCGACCTTCCTGCAACGCCTCTTCCCACCGCTGGACTTCACCTGGACCGGCTTCCACGACCTCTTCGCCGCCACCGACGCCGCCAGCTACGTCACCAACTACTGCCCCCTGATCGGACACGGCACCCTCCGCATCGCCGCCCTCGGCATGGCCGACACCGCACCCGACGACGACGCCCTGCGCACCATGCGAACCGCCCTGGAAGAAGGCATGACCGCCGGCGCGTTCGGCCTCTCCAGCGGCCTGATCTACCCGCCCGCCGTCTTCTCCACAACCGACGAACTCACCGCCGTCGCCGATGCCCTCGGCGGCACCGGCCTCTACGTCACGCACATGCGCAACGAAGGCGACGCCCTGCTGGAATCCATCGACGAAGCCCTCCGCATCGGCGCCACCGCAGGACGCACCCACCTGTCGCACCTCAAAGCCACCCGCCCGGACAACTGGGGCAAGATGCGCCCCGCCCTGGACAAGATCCACCAGGCCCGCGACACCGGCCACGACGTCGTCCAAGATGTCTACCCCTACACCGCATCCTCGACCATGCTCACCGCCGTGCTACCCACCACCTACCTCGCCGGTACCGCCGACGAGACCCTCGCGCGCCTGCGCGGCCGAACCGGACGCGACGACCTCGCCGTCACGATCGGCGACCAGACCGCCTGGGACCGCATCCTCATCGCCACCACCGCCAGCCACCGCTTCGAAGGCCGCACCATCGCCGAGATCGCTGCGACCGACGGCACCGAACCCGTCGACGCGCTGATCAGAGTCCTGGTCGGCGAACGCCTCCGCGTCGCGATGATCAACTTCTCGATGCACGAGGACGACCTCGAACTCGCCATGGCCGACCCGCAGACCATGATCGGTTCCGACGGCTTGCCTCCCGGCACCGGCGGAAAACCGCACCCGCGGCTGACCGGCACCTTCCCCCGTGTGCTCGGCCGCTACGTCCGCGAGCGCGGCGTGCTGCCCCTGCCCGAAGCGATCCGCCGGATGACCTCGCTGCCCGCCCAGTGCTTCCGCATCCCCGACCGCGGTGTGATCGCCGCCGGCCACGTCGCCGATCTGGTCGCCTTCGACGCCGACACGGTCATCGACGTCGGCGACTACCAAGACCCGCTGCGGCCACCGGCCGGCATCCCCTGGGTCTGCCAGGCCGGGCGAACCGTCGTCGACAACGGCGAATACCTCGGCCCCCGCACCGGAATCCGCCTCACACCAAAGGCGTGAGCCCCGTCATCGCGTTTTTCAAGTCTGCTTGATGGACCTTCCGGCAGGAAGATTAATTTCAGTCATCACTGATATCATAGAGATCAATATTCCGGCCCATTCCTCCCGACCGGGCGATTTCTGATCAGCGAACGCCCTCCGCGCATGCGATCTCCCAACACGAGAAGCACCATCAGGCAATAACTTCCGCTTCGATAGGAGTCGGGCATGACGCTCACCGACCACTTCACCGCCCCGCAGCAGCGCACCGACTCCCGCACCCCGGACATCCACCTGCCCACCCAGGACCGCGTGGAAACCGCACCCGGCGCGGACCACGACCACGATGACCACGACGAAAGCCACCTGATCCGCGGCTACGACTGATCCACCCCGGCCCGTCCCTCACCGTGCCCACCGACGGTTGATCGATTAAATTCAACTAACACTGAAACAATAGAACCAATCGATTCTTTTTGATCGAACGTGCCATGTCACATGTTTTCTGACACTGGGTGCCGCACGCTCGCTAGCGGAGATCGCGTAGTGCTTCTTCGAGGTGCTTGAGCACGACGCCGGCAGGCGCCGCAGTGCGCACGACGCCCACAACGACGTTCTCCCCCGCCTCGGCGGCATGCGCCTCGCCCCACTGCCCCGGCATCGCGCCCGCCACCTGCTGCAACGCATCGCGCAGCATCTGCATCGCGTCGAGCGCTCCCCCGCTCTTCAGCCACTGCCGGAGCACGTGGTTGTGCGCCGCGACCACCGCCGCAGCCACCACCGCGGCGCGGAGGTCCCCGCCCGGCTCCCTGGAAAAGCGACCGCGGAGGTAACGCGCGAACACCCGCTGGTAGCGATCGATGCTGGCGACTTCCTTGTCCCGCAACGAAGAGACCTCGCGAGTCAGTTCCGAGCGCTTGAGCGAGACCTCCGGTTCGGCGAGGTACATCTCCAGCACCACCTCGGCGGTCCGCCCGAGCACCACCACCGGGTCTGCCGCCGGGTCGGCGGCGTCGAGCCGCTCGACCACTTCAGCCAGCCGTTCGTCGTGCCCGGGGAACACGACGTCCTCTTTGGACCGGAAGTACCGGAAGAAGGTGCGCCGACCGACGCCCGCCGCCTCGGCGATCTGGTCCACAGTGGTCGCTTCGAAGCCTTGCGCCGCGAACAGCTCCATCGCGGCCAGCGCCAAGGCGCTGCGCACCTTTCGGCGGCCGTGCGGGGTGCGGCCGGAGCGGGTTCTGGGCGCCGGGGTCGCTGGCTCGGACATGGCCGGAATATACACCGGCACCGACTTGGAAGTGGCACTCAGTGCCGTTACGATGGCGGCGCAGGGTGTCCGCCATCGCGCGGGCGGAGATGAACTACCCCGGCCGGTAAGCCGGGAACCAGGAGGACCCGGTGGACCCGAACTTCGGCACCTACCAGCTGGCCGAGGAGCACGAGGCACTGCGCGAGGCGGTGCGCGCTCTGGCAGACAAGGAGATCGCGCCGTACGCGGCCGAGGTCGACGAACAGGAGCGCTTCCCGCGCGAGGCGCGCGACGCGCTGGAGAAGTCGGGCTTCGCTGCCGTGCACGTGCCGGAGGCCTACGACGGGCAGGGCGCCGACTCGGTCGCCACCTGCATCGTGGTCGAAGAGGTCGCCCGGGTCTGCGCCTCGTCGTCGCTGATCCCGGCGGTCAACAAGCTCGGCACCATGCCGATCCTGCTGTCCGGTTCCGAGGAGCTCAAGAAGAAGGTGATGCCCTCGATCGCCAGCGGCGAGGCGAGCGCGTCGTACGCGCTGTCCGAGCGCGAGGCGGGCTCGGACGCCGCGTCGATGAAGACCCGCGCGCGCCTCGACGGCGACCACTGGGTGCTCAACGGCAGCAAGAGCTGGATCACCAACGGCGGCGAATCCAAGTGGTACACCGTGATGGCGGTGACCGACCGGGACAAGGGCACCAACGGCATCAGCGCGTTCGTGGTGCACGCCGACGACCCCGGGTTCGTGGTGGGGCCGAAGGAGAAGAAGCTCGGTATCAAGGGCTCGCCGACCGTGGAGCTGTACTTCGAGGACTGCACCATCCCGGCCGACCGGATCATCGGCGAGCCCGGCACCGGGTTCAAGACCGCACTGCGCACGCTGGACCACACCCGGCCCACCATCGGCGCGCAGGCCGTCGGCATCGCGCAGGGCGCGCTGGAACAGTCGCTGGCCTACGTCAAGGACCGAAAGCAGTTCGGTAAGGCCATCTCCGGATTCCAGGGCGTCCAGTTCATGCTGGCCGACATGGCCATGAAGGTCGAAGCCGCGCGGCACATGGTCTACGTCGCCGCGGCCCGCGCCGAGCGCGGCGAGCCGAACCTCGGGTTCATCTCCGCCGCGGCCAAGTGCTTCGCTTCGGACGTCGCCATGGAGGTCACCACCGACGCGGTGCAGCTGTTCGGCGGCGCCGGCTACACCCGCGACTTCCCGGTGGAGCGGATGATGCGCGACGCCAAGATCACCCAGATCTACGAAGGAACCAACCAGATCCAGCGCATGGTCATGGCCCGCTCGCTGCTCAAGGGCTGAGCCCCGAGAGGTTGGGGCAGCAAGCAGCTGCCCACGCCGACCGCGACCTGACGGTCATCCGGCTTCCAACTCGCTGCGCTGCTCCTTCGCCGCGAGGTAGTTGCCCGATTCGGCGTACAGGCTGGTCAGCAGCCAGGTGCCGACGCCGATGTCGTCGCCGATGCCCAGCAGCGGCAGGAAATCAGGGATGAAGTCGACCGGCGAGACCACGTACACCAGGGCCAACAGCCAGAGCGCGAGCTGGTAGCGCGGCAGCGCGGGATTCCGGCCACGCACGGTGGAGGCGATCATCGACGGAACCGCGCGGGCTCGTCGCAGCGGGCCGCCCACCGGCGCCGCCCGGTGGGCGCGCACCGCCGCCCGCAGCGGTAGGCGACGCCGAGCCGCCGCGACCGTTCCGGCCACGAGCATGCCGACACCGGCGGCGATCAGCGCAACCGGCAGCAACCAGCCCCCGGCCAGGTCTCCGCCGGTCACGATCGCCACGACCACCCCGGCCACCAGCAGCAGCCCGCCGATCACGATCATCGATGCGTCTCCCCCGTTCACGTCGGTGTGATCAGGTTGCCATGAATCGGACGCCGGTGGAGCGTCGCGCGGCGACGGCGGGGTTTTCGTGGCACGGTCGGCGCAGGTGAGGTCGAGAGCTGGGGGCGTCGTGGTCGATCAGGCCGATTCCCGCGTGCACGGCACCTCGCTGGCCCGGGCCAGCGCGGCGATGGCGGTGGCGACCACCGTCAGCCGGGTCAGCGGTCTGCTGGCGAAGGTGTTGCTGGTGGCCGTCCTCGGGCTGGGCATGGTCAACGACTCCTACACCGTCGCGAACACGCTGCCGACCGTGGTGAACGAGCTGCTGCTCGGTGGCGTGCTCACGAGCATCGCCGTGCCGCTGCTGGTCCGGGCGCAGCAGGAGGGCGCGCGGCAAGGCGAGGTCTACGCCCAGTGGATGATCACCATGGGTGGCGTGCTGCTGGTCGCGGCCACCACCGCCGCGGTGGCCGCCGCACCGCTGCTCACGGAGCTCTACCTCGGCCCCGACACCCGCGCGAACGCCGCGCTGACCACGGCGTTCGCGTACCTGCTGTTGCCCGGCATCATCTGCTACGGGATGTCGGCGCTGCTGCAGGCGATCCTCAACGTCCGCGGCGTGTTCGGCACCCCGGCCTGGGCACCGGTGTTCAACAACGTCGTCGTGATCGCCACAGTTGTGGTGTACGCGATGGTCCCCGGCGAGATCTCCGCCCACCCGGTGCGCATGGGCGAACCGAGACTGCTGGTCCTGGGCATCGGCACCGCGATGGGCATCACCGCGCAGATGTTGATCATGGCGGTTTCGCTGCGCCGCAGCGGATTCCGGTACCGCTGGCGGTGGGGCTGGGACCGCAGGCTGACCGAGTTCGGCGGGCTGGCCGGGTGGGTCGTGCTCTACACGCTGGTCAGCCAGGTCGGCATGGTGGTGATCACCCGCGTCACCGGGCAGGGCACCACCGGCAGCGTCGCGACCTTCAACTACGCCTGGCTGCTGTCGCAGGTCCCCTACGGCGTGCTCGGCGTGTCGCTGCTGACGGCTCTGATGCCCCGGATCAGCCGCGCCGCGGCGGCCAAGGACACCGTCGAATTCGTCGCCGACGTGTCGTTGGGCAGTCGGATGAGCGCCGTGCTGCTGATGCCGATCAGCGCGCTACTGGCGGTGGCAGGTGGTTCGATCGGCGTCGCGTTCTTCTCGCTGGGGGCAAGCGATTTGGCCGCCGCCGACCGGCTCGGCTGGGCGCTGGCCGCCGCCGCGCTGGGCGTCGTGCCCTTCGCAATCACGATGCTGCAGCTCCGCGCGTTCTACGCGATGAAGGACGCCCGCACACCCACCTGGATCAACGTGATCATGGTGCTGGTGCGCAGCGTGCTTTGCTACGTCGTGCTCGCCGTGCTGGATCCGCGCGACCTGGTCATCGGGGTTACCGCGGCGATGTCGGTGAGCTTCGTGGTCGGCGCGATCGCCGGCCAGATCTGGTTGCACTGCCGGGTCGGCCCGGTCCAGACCAGGCGCACCCTCGCCGGGATCGCGCGGACGCTCGCGGCCACCCTGCTCGGCTCCGGCTGCGGCATCGCGGTCCTCACCGGCTTGCGCAGCGCGTTCGGCCCGTTCGGACCGGTGGCCGACGCGTGGTTCTCGCTGGTCGTGCACACGGTCGTGGTGCTGGCGGTCAGCTTCGGCGTGCTGGCGCTGGTCCGCGCCCCGGAGCTCAAACCCGCTGTCGACCGGCTGGCCCGGATCGTCCGCCGCCGCTGAGGGTCACTTGCGTTTGCGCACGTGCAGCCGGGTCCGTTCGGAGCGCAGCGAACGAAGCTCCGGGGGATCGGGCAGCGGCTCCAGGGGTTCACCGATCGCCCACTCCAGTAGCAGATCGGCCAGCTTCGGATTTCGCGCCAGCACCGGTCCGTGCAAGTAGGTGCACACGACGTGCCCGCTGACCGCGCCTTCGGCGTCGTCGTGACCGTTACCGATGCCGCGGATCACCCGGCCCAGCGGCCGCGATCCGGGACCGACCCGGGTCCGGCCCAGGTGGTTCTCGAACCCGGTGAGCATCCCGACGCTGCCCAACGTGGATTGGGTGGTCACCTCGCCGATCGCTCGTCCGCTGCCCGGCGCGGTGGCAGCGTCGACCAGGCCCAGCCCATCGTGCTGGACGCCGTCGCCAGTGACGAAGCTCGTCCCGAGCACCTGCAGACCGCCGCAGATGCCCAGCACCGGTGAGCCGCGGTCCACCGCGCGCCGCAACCCCGGACCTCGGTGCAGGAACCGCACCGCGGCGATCTGCGCGACGTCCTCGCCGCCGCCGATCAGGTACAGGTCACAGGATTCCGGCACCGCGTCGGAGGAGGACAGCACCGTCACCGTTTCGCTGTCGATGTTGCGCCACTTCAAGCGTTGCGCCAGCACCAGCACGTTGCCCCGGTCGCCGTAGGTGCCCAGCAGGTCGGGCAGCACAAGCGCGAGGCGGACCCGGTCGCGCATCATTGGCGGCTCCTCGTCACGAGGTCGCGGAAGGCGGTGTAGTTGGCGATCACGTCCGGCACGCCGCGGTCCGACCCGGATAGCGCCTCGTCCACACCAGACGCCACGGCGCAGGGCACCTCGGCGTAGCGCAGCCGCACCGCCAGATCCAGCGCCCGGTCCCCCGCCACCCAGACCGGGCGGTCGCGCAGCACCTCGAAATCGACGTCCCACAACCACGAAACGTCGTGGCCGTCGGCTTCGCGGCTGTTGACCACCAGCACCAGCGGCTGGTCCTCGCGGCCGACGAGGTCGAGCATCTCCAGCCAGCTCGCGGGGTTCTTCGCCAGCAGCAACCGGACCTCCCGACCGGCCAGTCGCACCGTTCGGTAGCGACCGGCGGCCTCCGAGATCCGGCCGATTCGCGCCAGCGACGCCGCCTCGTCACAGCCCAGGTGCAGCGCTGCAGCCAGCGCGAACGTCGCGTTGACCCGGTTGACGTGGCCCGGCAGCGACAAGTCGAGCTGGTGATGGGAGCCGTCCGCGGCGAGCGCCCCCGCCTCGGTGACCGTCCAGTCCGCCGCCGGACGCGCCAGACCGCAGGCGCAGTGCCAGCCCCGGTCGGTGTCACCGATGAACTCGCCGCAGTTCGGGCAGTTCAACGCGTCGTCCTTCCACCGCACCCCACCGGAGATCCAGGTGACCGCCGGGTGCCCGGCTGCGGCGAAGACGATGTTCGGATCATCCCGGTTCGCGATCACCTGCGCTCCCGGCGCCTGCGCTAGGGCGCGCCGCAGGCTCGCGACGACGGTGCGGATCTCCCCTACCCTGTCAAGCTGATCCCGGCTCAGGTTGAGCAGCAGGATCACCGCCGGCTCGAACTGCTCGGTCACCTGCACCAGGTGAAGCTCGTCGACCTCCAGCGCGGCGAACGGGGCATCCGACCGGGTCATCAGCGCGGCGACGTGGCCGTCGAGCATGTTCGCGCCCGTGTCGTTGCTGACCGCGGGAGCCCGGGAGCGCAGCGCCTCGGCCACCATCTGCGTGGTCGTCGTCTTGCCATTCGTGCCGGTGACCATCACGACACGCCGTCCGGACGCCAGCCTTCGCAGGGCTCGCGGTTGTACGCTCAACGCGAGTCTGCCGCCGATCATCCCGCCACTGCCCATGCCGAGCCGCCGTGACATCGACGCCGCCAGCCGTCCCAGATCGACCGCGATGGTGGTGCGCAGGTCCTGCCGGTGCACGCCGCGCGTTGGCGGTTGCGCCGGAGCGGGAACGACCCGCCAGCGCTGATCGGTCGACGGGTGTTCGGTCGGGGTGCGCTCCGTCGCTTCCCTGGACTCCCGCGTGGTGTCGGTCATGCATGCCTCCCCCCTCGGCGCCCGCCGGCACGCGGTACGCCTAGGCCGGCCCTGGGCGACACGTCACCACCATTCGGCCGCACTTGGCCGCGCCGCCCGGCGCTTCTTGGCCAGTGTGGCGCGCGTTCGGCGAAACAGCGCGACGATCAACAACAGGAGCCCGGCGAGGATCGCCGATGGGCCCACCCAGCCGTCCAGGGCGGTCGACTCGACCAGTGCGGCGTGTTGGCCGGAGAACATCGTGCGGCCTCCTTCCGCTGCGCGCGCCGTTCCCGGCACCGGGAACGCGGCCGGGGATTGATCACGGACATGATCGGGGTAATGCACGATGCGACCGGCACCAACATGCCGATGAATCACTCCGCCGGGGATCATTCACTCCAAGTAATGATCTGATGACACGGTATGTGAGAAGCGGGAGGCGGCGGCGCGCGTTCGAACGACGCCCCGAATTCGGCTCCGGCTAGGGGAATTGGGCATCGGATGGACGATCGGCCGATTTGGACAGTTCACCTGCCCAGGTTTTATAACCCGACACGTTCGGCGATCAAGCGAGCGGTCATTAGGCTCAGAAAGCAATCTCGACGGCCCCACACCTCCCGAAGGGAGCCCGCCGTGACCGGGGAACTGGTGTTGATCCTGATGGCCGGTATCGCGCTCGGCGGCATCAGCTGGACCGCCTGGGACATCCGCAGCGACCTGCGCCGCCGCAAGCTGAAATGAGCCGCGGCGCGCCGCGTCCGGAAATGCAAGGGACCCCGCCGGAGAGAGGCAGGCGGGGTCCCTTGCGCCCGGTCGCGCGGACCGAGGGGTCACTTCACGGCCAGCTGCTGCCCCGGGAAGATCAGGTTCGCGTCGTCGACGACACTGCGGTTCTTCTCGAAGATCGACTCCCAGCTGACGTCGAACTTTGCACCGATCGTGCTCAGCGTGTCGCCGGCCTGCACGGTGTAGGCGTCCTCGACCTGCACGGTCTTCTTGACCTGCGTCTTGGTCTCGGTCTTGACCTTGGTCTCCGGCTTCGGAATGGTCTTTTTCGTGGTGCCCGAAGCGGCGTCCTGGTTCTGCAGGCCGCCGCCGGCCGACAGGCCCGCCTTCTTCGAGCACACCGGCCAGGCACCGGGGCCCTGCGCCTGCAGCAAGCGCTCGGCGACCGCGATCTGCTGGGCGCGGCTGGCCTGCGACGCGCTCGACGCGTAGCTGTTGCCGCCGTAGGCGGCCCAGGTGGACTGGCTGAACTGCAGGCCGCCGTAGTAGCCGTTGCCGGTGTTGATCGACCAGTTGCCGCCGCTCTCGCACTTCGCGACGGCGTCCCAGGTGGACTGCGCCGCGGCGTTGGCGGGCAGGGCCAGGGCGAACGGGGCGGCGACGACCGCACTGGCCAGGGCCACCCGCGCGACGTTTCGGGCGGTGATGGTCTTGTGGTGCTTGCCTCGGGAGCTAGCCATGTTCTTCGTCTCCAGCGACGCCTGCGCCGACGCCAGGGGCGGCGATCGACGCGGCCGAGCTGCCTCGGCCGGACGTCGGGTTCGCCGTCGTCGTCAGGCCCCTGCCCTGATGCACGTGTCGGGGGTCGGAGAGCTCGCTGGGCAGGGTTCGGCGGAGCGGGCTTCCGGTCTTGCCTGTCGGCTCGGGGACGCCGACAAGGGGCCACGCTACGTAGCCAAAAACCGATGACCAAACTCTCGACGGGTGGCCATCGTCATAGAAACGTCGACAAGATCGCTGCGATTACGACGTTGTTCCAGCTCATTTCTTGATTCTCGATGAGATCGACACCGGAAATCCAATCACTCACGGTGAGACATGAGCCA